>JAJYVT010000075.1 GCA_021791845.1 Actinomycetes bacterium
AGGTGGCGAAGGACGGCGGCATCTTCAGCTTCGGCGACGCCCCCTTCTTGGGCTCCATGGGCGGCCACCCCCTGAACGCCCCCATCGTGGGGATGGCCGCCACCGCCACAGGCAAGGGCTACTGGGAAGTCGCCAGCGACGGCGGCATCTTCAGCTTCGGCGACGCCCCCTTCTTCGGCTCCATGGGCGGCCACCCCCTGAACGCCCCCATCGTGGGGATGGCCGCCACCGCCACAGGCAAGGGCTACTGGGAGGTCGCCAGCGACGGCGGCATCTTCAGCTTCGGCCCCGCCCCCTTCTTGGGCTCCATGGGCGGCCACCCCCTGAACGCCCCGGTGGTGGGCATCGTGCCCGCCTGAGGTGGCCGCGGACGAGTGACGCCGAGGCCGCCCGGGACGCCGTTCTGGCGAGTCGGCGTGGACCTCACGTCCGTCCGCGAGCTCGAGCAGTCCGTGGGGGGGCTCGGGGACCGCTTTCTCGATCGGGTGTTCACGCCCCAGGAGGTCGAAGCCAGCCGGTCCTCGGGCGGGTCCGTCGCCGAGTCGCTGGCGGCCCGCTTTGCCGCCAAGGAGGCGACCATCAAGGTCCTTCGGCCCACCGAGACCCATCCGCCATGGCGTGAGATCGAGGTGCGCCGCCTGGCCAGCGGCGCGTGCGAGCTCATACTGCACGGTGCCGCCGCCGCCCTCGCGACCGCCGAGGGGATCGAGGAGTGGTCGCTCAGCCTGAGCCACGAGGGCGGGATGGCCATCGCGGTCGTGCTCGGGTGGGGCTGGCGTCCCGACGGTCCCGAGCGGCTGCCGGCGGACCGGGCCTGACGGCCGTTCACCCGGTCACGACGGGCAGGGCCTCGCCCGAGGCCAGTGTGCCGCCGAGCGGGACCGCAGGGCGCGAGAAGCGGCGAAGGACGTGGTCGGAGACGAGCGCGGCGACCATGTCCCGGTGCGAGGCCACGAGGAGACCGTGCTGGAGGCCGTGCACGTGCTCGAGCCGGAGGAGGCCCGTGCGCTCCAGCCGTCGGAGCTGGAGCCCGGTGACCCCCTGGCGGATCGGGCGCACTTCCCGGTCGCCGGCCACGATCAACGTGTCGGTCCCCTGGCGGACCAGCTCGGTCAACCACCTGCCGGACCGCCGGCCCGGCGACAGCAGGATCCGAGCCCGCCACGCGAGATCGGGAACGCGCTCGCGCAGGCCGCCGAGCGCCCCCCCTTCACGGAGCGCGGGCGCCACCGCGTCCTGGGCGAGCGCGATCCGGCGCCGCCCGTCGAAGGGCAGGCCGGCACGGTGCTCCGGCGGGACGAACGAGACGGACGGGTTGACGGTGACCGCCCCCCGGGCGCCCAGGGCAAGGGCGCTCTCGAGGGCCTGGTACCCCGAGGAGCACAGGCCGACGAGCACGACGTCGGACGGGTTGCCCGGTGACACCCACCGGGCGGCGTCGGCGACGTCGTCGAACGCCTCCGGCTTGAAGAAGGCCCACGGGCCGCCACCCCCGCGATGCGGGCTGTCACCCAGACCGCTCAGGTCGAGCCGCAGCGAGCGCATGCCGGCACCGGCCCATCGCCGTGCCAGGTCCACCCAGAGACGGGCCGGCCCGATGTGCGGCTCTGCCGCCACGCTGAGGAACAGCACCGGCGGAGGGCCGGCCGATCGGCCGTCGGGTTCCTCGGCCTGCTCCGGCTCGGTCAGGATCCCGAACAGACCGACCGGCGGGACGCGGACGACCCGCTCGACGATGTGCCGCCCCTGCGCCCCCTGGCCGACGACCACCCGTGAGGGGTCGGTTGGAGCTCGGACCCGCCGGGACTCCGCCGGGGCACCAGAAGACAGCCAGTCCACGATGCGCCGCGTGGCATCGACCGGCAGCCGTTGGTTCGGCGGGGTCCGGTCCAAGAACGCGGCCTGGCCGACGGCCTCCTCGCGGTCGACCCGCTCGTCTGCCGTGACCGGTTGGAGGGCGGCGCGGTCCACGGGTCGGTCGTGGCGAGTGAGCACGAGCACGCGCCGGGCGAGCGGGGCGGCGCCGCCCCCGACGGTCAGACCGTGGAGGCTGCGCACCGTTGTGGCGTCGAACACCGTGCCCGGGATCTCCACCGAGCCGTCGGCCGAGCGTGCCGGCACGCCGAGCGTGAGCACGCTGACCGCGTGGTGCTCCACGAGGAAGGACCGCCCGGAGGCGATCGGGTCCCACAGGACCAACTGGTCCACACCCGGGTCCCGAGCGGCGCTCGCGGTCGCCAGCGTGGCGCCGAACCGCAGCCCGACGAGGCTGATCCGGTCCAGGCCGGCTCGTCGAAGGCAGTCACGGGCGGACGCGACGCTCGTGAGCCACGCCCGCACACGATCGGCGTCCCCGCTGCCGCCCAGCGAGTCGCCCGTGCCGTCGTAGTCGAACCGGACGGCGCAGAGCCCCGCGTCGGCGAGCTCCTCGGCCAGCCGGCGCAGTGCGTAATGGGCGAGGTAGTAGTCGAAGCCGATCGGCGGGCAGACGACCACCCCTGCCCGCGCCCGCCGGTCTCGGGGGGAGTGGAACCAGGCGAAGATCGGCCGGCCAGGGCCCTCGAGCCACATCGGTCGGGCAGTCGGCACCGGTCCCCGCTCCCGTCTCAGGTGCCAGCCGCGTCGGCGCGTCGGGGGGGCGCTCCCCTGGTCACTCCTCGATCCCCATGTCCGCCAGGATGCGGCGAAGCTGCTCGAGGCAACGCCCCCGGGTGGGTCCGATGCTGCCGATCGGCATCGCGAGCATCGTCGCGATCTGCTTGTACGAGGGTGGCTCGTCGCTGGCGAGCAGGCCGAGGAGCCCCTGGCAGCGCGGCGGGAGCATGGCGAGGGCCCGCAGCACGGCCTCCGAGCGCTCCTGGGTGATCGGTCCGTTGTCGGGGGAGGCGAGGCGGTTGTCGGGTCGTCGCTCCAGCAGATCGTTGTCGGGGATGGTGCGCTCCCTGGACCGGACGACGCGCAGGCTCTCCCGCTTGGCGGTCGTCGCGAGCCAGGCACCCACCCGCTCGGGTTGCTCGATCCGCCCGATGTTCTCGACGAGCCGGAGCCACGTGACCTGGTACACCTCCGCCACGTCCGCGTCGTGGAGGCGGCAGCCGCGTGCCACGGCCCGCACCATGTTGCCGAAGCGCCCGACGAGCTCGTCCCATGCCGCCGACGACCCTGCCGCAGCTTGGGCCACGACGTCCGTCAGGTCGGTACCCGAGCGGTCCCGGTCGACGAGCGTTGCCGTCGATGCCGGGCTCGCGTACTCGCGGATGGCGGCCATGCCGACACTCCTGCCTCCCGACGCGCCGGTCACCGTGGTGACCTTGCGGCGAGTCTCCTCCGCCCTCAGGGAACAGCATGACGGCGCGGTCGCTCCGTGTCATCCCCAAAGTTAGGGAACCGTCCACAGCGGGTTCCCAGCGAAGCCGCCCCCGACGGTGCGTTCCACGCGTGTCAGCTCCGCCGCCAGGGAAGCTCTCCCACCACGTGCGGGTCGGCAGCGGCGGGCCGGTGGTCGCCGGCCGTCGTCGACGGCGACCGCTCGTCGAAGGGCGAGCGGTCCCGACCCACGCCCCGGCGCAGGCTGCCCCCGCGCCGGAGCGCGTCGAGCATCGACCGTCCGGCGTGCCCGAGGACCGCCGGCGCGGTGGCGGCCATGATGGCGAGGTCGAGCGACAGCGACCAATTGTCGACGTAGTGGAGGTCGAGCCGCCGGTAGGCGCTGAACGACGGGTTGCGGCGTGCCTCGACCTGCCACAGCCCCGTCATCCCCGGGCGCACCGAGTGCCGCCGTTGGAGCTCGGCGTCGAACTGGGAGACTTCGTCGGGAAGCGCCGGGCGTGGACCGACCAGGCTCATTGTCCCGCGGAGGACGTTCCAGAGCTGTGGCAGCTCGTCCACGCTGGACGCCCGTAGGAGGCGGCCCACGCGCGTGACGCGAGGGTCGTTGCTGGCCTTGAACAGCGGGCCGTCCGTTCGCTCGTTGACCGTGGCGAGCGCCGACGGCGGGAGCTGGCGGTCGAGCGCCATCGAACGGAGCTTCACGAAGGGGAAGAGCGCCCCGTCGCGCCCCACGCGCTCGGCGACGTGCAGCACCGGCCCACCGTCGTCGAGCTTGATGAGCAGCGCCGCGACGGCGAGGACGGGGAAGGCGACGACGAGCCCGACCACTGCCCCCACGACGTCGATGGCCCGCTTCGCAACCAGCTGCCATCGAGACGAGGTGCGGGGCTCGACGTAGAAGAAGGGCTCGCGGGCGATCGGCACGCTCCGCACCCTGGCGGTGCCGACCCCGCCCAGCCCCGACCACACCTGCACGTGGAGGCCCGCCTCCATGGCCGCCTCGATCGCCTGCCGCAGGGTTGCGCCCGACAGCGCAGTGGGAACGAGCAGGACGCCGCTGGCTCCGGTCGTCGCAGCCAGGCTCGGGATGTCGGTGAGCGCCGAGCGGAAGGGCACGCCGTCGGATGCGTCCTCGTCGGGCGCCTCGCCCACGACGCCCACCACGGCGTAGCCGAGCTCGGGCTCGGAGACGAGCAGCCGACGGAGGTCGCAGGCGTCGTCGTTGGATCCCACCATCAGGACCCGCCGCATGTCGCGTCCCTGGGCGCGGCGAGCCCGGAGGTAGCGACCGAACAGCCACCGAGCGGTCCCGAGCGAGGCGAGGCAGACGCCGGCGCAGGACGCGCTCCATTGGACCGTCGCCGCGCTCTCGGTGGTGAGCCCCGCCGAAACCGCCGCCGAGATCGCCGCGCCGCAGGCGGTCGCCACCACCAAGCGAGGCAGCTCGTCCGCCACGCGAGCGCACCGGCGGGACCGGTAGAGCCCGACCGCGCCCAGGGCGAGCAGCGTCGTCGCGGCGCCGGCCGACGCAGGAGCGAGCCGGCCCGCTCCTGCGCCGTGCCCGAGCGCCGTTCCCGCCACGAGCCAGCTCAGGCAGACCGCCACGACGTCGAGGAGCCAGAGCCGCGTTCGCAGCGGCACGGCGGGCCGGCGCGCCTCGGTCGTGCGGAGGGCCGCGCCCCGCCGCGTCCCGAGGTCGACCACGTGCCCGCCGCTCGGCGGGGCGCGACGTTCGGCGGGCGGGCCAGGCTGCTGGGCGGGGTTCAGATCGGACGCCATCCTGCTCCTTCCCGCGGTCGGGCCCGTCCCCCCTCTGGCGCCGACCTCGCGTACGAGGAAAGAGCGGACCGGCAGCCGATGGATACGCGTCGGAGCCGCTCGAGCGCACGTCGGCGCGACACCGGCGGCACCGAGCCCAGGTGCATTGATGCAGGACGGTGCGTATCAGTGCGCCTTCGTCTACGTCTTTGGCGTGTGCACCACGATCGGGGAGAAGGCGCTCGCGCGAGCCTCGGCAACGTGCCACGGAGCGCGGAGCAGGTGCTCGCGCTGCTGGCACAGCAGCGGCGGCGACCGCTCGGCGTTCGCGTCCGGGCGTCCGGAGCGCTGGTCCTCGCCCCTGCTAGCCTCAGCCCCGACATGGTTTGCGCGGCCGGGAACGAACCGGGTGGTGGGTGCGCGCTCTGTGCGTTGCACGCGTCGGGCTCAGCGGGCGCGCTCTGGCGCTCGGCCACCCTCGTGTACCGGGACGCCGACCTGATGGCGCTCGCGGTGGACGGCCGCCGCGGGATCTTGCTCGCACCCTGCCGGCACGTCAGCAACCTCTCGACACTCCGCGCCGCCTCTTCCTCCCTCCTCGCCGGATTGAGGCGGGCAGCGCGGGCCGTCGAGGCCGCGTACCAGGTCTCCGGTGCCACCGTCGAGCCGACGACGGACGTCGCCGGCTCGCCCGGGCACGTGGCCTACTGGGTGGTCCCGACGCCCCGGAGAGACGTCGGCCCGCCGACCACGGAGGAGCACGAGGGTGCGCTCCGCCGTGCGATCGCCGAGCACCTCCGGCCGCTGCCGCCCCCGGAGGGGTGGAGGATCTCGGGCGGGAAGGACGCCGGCCGCCCGGACGTGGTGGCCAGCGACCCGTTACCGCACGGAGCCGCACTGCGCCGAGCTCGTCCCTGAGCCGCCGACTTGGTCGGCGGTCGGGGAGACTCAGGCGAGCGCCGACCGCAACTGGGGGCTCTCGGCGAGACGGAGGAGCACCGCGTGGAGGTCGGCCGCGGTCCTCGCCCACGTGAACAGCGCCGCTCGCCGAGGACCCGCAGCTCGCAGCCGCGCCCGATGCGCGGGCGAGCTCCACAGCTCGACGATGGCCCGTGCGACGGCGCGGGGGTCGTCGTCGCGCTCGACGACGACGGCGGCGTCGCCGACGACGGCTCGCTGCGCGGCGTCGGGTGATGCGATGAGCGGCGCACCGCATGCCAGGGCCTCGAGCGCCTGGAGCCCGAACCCCTCGTAGCGGGTCAGCTGCACGCACATCGCGGCGTGGGCGTAGCGGCGCCGGAGCTCGGTGTCCGTGATGCGGCCGACGAGCCGGAGACGTGTCCCGACCGCCGCCCGCCGCGCCGCCGCCACGACCGGGGCGCGGTTGGCGCCGAGGTCACCCCCGATCACGAGATCGGGAAGGTCGGCCGCCTCCTCGAGGGCTCTGGCGTATGCGAGAACGACCAGCGGGCTCTGGTCGCGCGCCTCGATCGATCCCAAGTGGAAGATCCAGCGTTCGTGCGGAGCCGGTGACGCGTGGAACGCCGCGGTGTCCACCCCGAGCGCGATCACCTCCATGGCGCGGATCCGCTCACCGAACCGGGCGCGGAGCGCATCCGCCGTCGGTTGGCAGCTGGCGACGACCACCTCGGCCCGCCGAATGCCGGCGGGCATGGTGACGCGCTGGTACCCGCGCCGGACTCGCTCGCGCAGGGTCGTCGCCGGCATGCGGTCCCAGCGGACGTGCGGGTCCTCGGGCACGTGCAGCAGCATCCGCGGACCCCAGAGGGCGGCACACTCCGACGAGCTGAAGACGATGCCCGCACCGGCCCGACGGGCGTGCCAGGGGAGCCCGACCTGCTCCCAGAGGCTGTTCGGCATGTCGGGCACGATGCTGCGGCGTTCCGGGGACGGGCCGAGGAGCCGGCTGCCCTCTTCCGTCACGAGGGCGACGTAGTCGAGGCCGAGATGGTGCGAGAGCAGTGGGATGAGCTGCTGCATCGCGCGCGCGATCCCTCGGCCGCCCTGGCGGAGCGCCTTGCCGTCGAGGGCCACGACGGTCATCGGGGGCCAGTCACCGCGGCACCGGGGCGACGGAAGGTTCGAGCCGGGGATCGTCGGGCGCTCCGCCCGCGCCGGGGCGCGGCTCGGCGTCGGCGGGGACGGCCCGACGCGCCCGGCGCTCCAGCCAACGGCACGTGATCGCGCCGGCCAAGGAGCGGGCCACGCTGGCGCCGGCCGCACCGGTGATCCCGAACGCAAGGGAGAGGGCCGTGACGGAACCCAGCGTGACCACCAGGTTGACCAGCTGCATGTACAGGATGAAGCGCGTGTTGCGCGTGGCCTTGAGGTTCATGAGCGGACCCAGCTCGGTGGAGGTGACGACGAGCCCGATCGCGATGAGCGCCGCCGTCAGATGGAGGTGTGCGAAGGAGGTCCCGTACACGAGGGTGAGGATCCTCCCGCCGAACACGCCGACGATGGCGGCGCAGCTGCCCGTGGCCAGCAGCCCCAGGCCGGTCACGATCCCGGAGACCCGCCGCAGGCCCTTCCAGCCCGCGAGGTCGAAGGCGCGGCTCGCCTCGGGCAGCCCGGCGCTCCCGCCGGCCTGGATCAGCATCATGGACGGCCCCACGACGAGCGTGCGGGCGGCCTGGAGCTGTCCGAGCCCGACCGGTCCGAGTAGGGTGCCGACGAACACGATGTAGACCTGGTGGGCAGCGTTGGCGACGACGGTGTCTCCAGCCAGCCACTTGCTCAGGTGCCAGCGCTCCCTCAGCAGCGTCCACCCTGCGGCGAAGGCCGGCCGCACGCGATGCTGGCGGAGCCCGTACAGTGCGCCGGCGAGACCGCCGACCCCCCATGCCGCCACGATCACCCCGATCGAGTGCACGTGGAGGACGAGCACGGCCGCGAACGCCACGCCCTGGGAACCGTTGAAGACGATGTCGTTCGCCAGCGCCCGGTCGGGCCTCCTGCTCATGAAGCCGATCCACCGCCAGTAGTCCTGCGCGACCAGCATCGGCAGCCAGGGAGCCAGCACCAACATGGCGATGCCGTACATGCGCTGGTCGACCAGGAGCAGCGAGCCGCCGACGAGCGCGAGCACGAGCCCGCCGCCCAAGCCGAGCAGGAGCTCGGCCGCCAACCCGCGCTGGATGTCGGCGGTCGCACCGGCGTCACGGGCGTCCCCGTACACGGTCATCGGGTCGGTGACGAGGGCACGGTGCAAGGCGGCGGCAACCTGCCACACGGCGCACGCCAGGACGAACGCCCCCAAGGTCCCGGCACCGTCCAGCCGGGCGATCGCCACCGTGACGGCAAAGTTGGAGAGCGACGACATGCCCTGGTCGACGATCGTCACGGCGACCCGGCCCCGGACCGAGGCGAGTGGCCGGGCGCGCGCCGACGCCTGCTGGCGCTCCGCCCCCAGCTCGCCGGGCGTGGGGTCAGCCTTCAACGCGGCGCCGTGACGTCACGCCTGCTAGAGCGGCCCGAACCCTTGCAGATACCACCGTGCGCCCCGGCTCGCTTCCGCGCGGGAACCGTTCGCGTATCAATCGCTGCCGCGCCACGTCTGATCGAGTGGTGCCTCCCAACGACCGTTCCGCAGGGTGCCCGTCGTCAACCGCCGGCCCCGGTGGCGACCTCCGCCAGGCGCACGGCGCCCCGGTCGTGGTCGCCTCCATCCTGCGACCGGAGGGGACCACCGGGGTCCACACGCACGTGCGGGAGCTCCAGCGAGCGTGCGCGACCAGGGGCATCCCGGTCGAGGTCGTCACGCCGTTCTCGATCGACCGGCTGCTCTCGGCGCCAGTCATGGGGCTGCGGCTCGTCATCGACCGGCTCAGCGGGGCGGCGAGCGTCGCGTGGTACTACCACTGGCACGAGCTCTTTCTCCGTTGGGGGTTGCGGCGGCGCTTGTCGAGGGTCACCGGTGCGGTCGTCTACGCCCAGGGGCCACGAGAAGCCCGAGCCGCTCTCCGAGCGCGGCGCGACCCGGGTCAGCAGGTGGTCATGGTCGTGCACTACCTGACGTCGCAGGCGGACGAGTGGGTCGACAAGCTGTGCCTGCGGCGTGGCGGACTGGTGTTCCGCCACCTGCGGCGGGTCGAGGCGACCGTGATCCCTCGGCTCGACGGGATCGTCTACGTCTCCGCGGCCGCTCGCACCAGCCTCTTGGAGTGGCTGCCGGCAGCGGCACCGGTCCCGTCGGCGGTGATCTACGACTTCGTCCGGGGCGACGACGCCCCGCGCCCTGCCGGGCCGCGGCGCGACCTCGTGACGATCGGCGGCCTGATCGAGGTCAAGAACCATCGCTACCTGCTCGAGGTGCTCGCCGTGGCCAAGCGGCGCGGTCACGCCTACACCCTTGACCTCGTGGGCGAGGGGCCGCTCCGACGCACCTTGGAAGAGGCCGCTCGCAGACTGGACGTCGAGGCACAGGTCCGATTCCTCGGTGCCCGCCACGACGCCCGGCGCCTGCTCCCTGGCTATCGCGTCTACGTGCACGCCTCGTACCGCGAGTCGCTCTCGCTCGCCGTCATCGAGGCCGCGGCGGCTGGGCTTCCCGTGGTGGCGGCCGACAGAGGGGGCGTGCGGGAAGTCTGCGACGAGCAGCACGGGGCGACGTTCTGGCCGCTCGACGACCCCGATCGGGCCGCCGAGGTGCTCGTCGAGCTGATGGAGGACGAGGAGTCGCAGCGCCGGGCGGCGACGGCGTCGGCTTCTCGGTTCCGTGACGCCTTCGACGCCGACGTGGTCGCCCCTCGGCTCCTTTCGTTCCTCTTCGAGCCCGGATCGGACACGCTCGCGTCTCCGGGGCCGAGCGCGGAGCGGGCGGGCACACCGGCGGTCGTGGGCGCAGCGAGCAAGTGACGGCGGCGATGTATCAGGGTCGCGCTGGACCGCCTCCTTCCTCCACCCGGGTGGGCACGGTCGGGACCCCCGCACCGAGGCCCTGGCCCGGGGCAGGAGAACGGGAGAGCGAGCACGGGGGACCCATGGCGCAAGACATCGTGGGAGCAGACATCACCGAGCAGATCAGGGAGGTCATCGAGCGCTTCGGCAATCTCGTGGTCGACATGGCGGACCTCGACGACGCCGACGACCTCTTCCGTGCCGGCATGAGCTCGTTCGGCAACATCAGCGTCATGCTCGCGCTGGAAGAGAGCTTCAACGTGGAGTTCCCCGAGCCGATGCTCCGCCGGGACACGTTCGAGACCGTCGCCTCCATCCGGCGTGCGGTGCTGCAGCTGCTCGAGCAGTGATGCCGGCCGTGACAGCGAGGCGGCGGCAGCGACCGGCGAGCCCGGGGACTGGGCGAACGCAGAGCGCGGCACTGATGCGCGACAACGACCGCATGCTCCGCACCAACGCACGGCTCCTGCTCATGGAGAGGAGCGCGCAGTGACCGCCCACGTCACGCTCGGAACCCGGGAGCAGGCCCGGGACGGAGCACCGACGCTGGAGGCGTTCTCCCGGCAGCTGCTTGCCTCGGGGATCCTCTCCCCGTCCGGCGTCGACGGGGTCTGGGTGCGATCGGCGACCTTCGAGCGGATCACCGAGGCGGTGCAGCGCTCGGTGACCGCCCTTGGGCGCGGCAGGTACGAGACGATCCAGGTCCCCCCGGTCATTGCCCGGGCCACGCTGGAGCGCGCAGGGTACGTGCGGAGCTTCACGGATCTGGTCGGGTCGGTCCACGTGTTCCGCGGGTCGGACCAGCAGCACGCCGACCTCCTCAGGCGATGCGATGCGGGCACCGACTGGGCGGCCGTGCTCGACCCCGCCGACGTGATGCTCTCGTCGGCCGCCTGCCACCACGTGTACCCGATGTGCGCGGGCCGGCTCCCGCCGGGGGGGCGGCGTGTCGAGGTCCGGGGCGAGTGCTTCCGCCACGAGCCGAGCAGCCAGGTCACGAGGCATCGCTCGTTCAGGATGCACGAGCTGGTCTTCGTGGGAGAGCCCGTGGATGCGCTCACGCACCGCGACGCCGGTCTCGCCGAGGGGCTCGAGCTGCTGTCGACGCTGGGCCTCACCGTCGAGGCAGCGGCCGCCAACGATCCGTTCTTCGGCCGGGCAGGTGCGATCCTGGCCGACGGTCAGCGCCAGGACGCCGCCAAGTACGAGGGCGTGGCCCCGGTCGGCGACCTGCCGACCGCCATCATGTCGGCCAACTACGCCGCCGAGCACTTCGGCGCGGCCTTTGCCATCGCCACCGCCGGCGGCGTCGTCGCCCACTCCTCCTGCGTGGCCTTCGGCCTCGACCGGGTCGCGCTGGCCCTCCTGAGCGCCCACGGGCTGGACGTCGATCGTTGGCCCGTCGGGGTCCGACAGCGGCTCTGGCAGTGACGGCTCCCCAGTATCAGCGTGGAGACACGCGCCTCGTACCAGGGTGGTGCGGGTGCAACGAGCTGGTGGATGCCCATGGTGTCGTCGACCGCAACGCTGAGCGGGCGGCCCACCCGCGAGGCGGTGGCCGGCTCCTCGCGGCCCCCGCGGCGTGCCGGCGTCCTCTTGGACCGCGACGGGACGATCATCGTCGATCACGGGTATGTCGGGAGCCCCGAGCGCGTCGAGCTCATCCAGGGCGCGGCCGGAGCCATCCGCCGGCTCAACCGGGCGAGCGTGCCGGTCGCCGTGGTGACCAACCAGGCGGGCGTCGCCCGCGGGTACTTCGACATCGATGACGTGGAACGCGTGCACCGGCGGATCGCGGCGGAGCTCGAAGCGGAGGGCGCCGGGGTCGACTGCTTCCTGTTCTGCCCCTATCACCCCGACGGCGTCGTCGACTCCTTCACCAGGCATAGTGAAGACCGCAAGCCGCGGCCGGGACTTGCCATCGCCGCTGCGATGACGCTCAACCTGGACCTGAACGCATCGTGGGTGGTCGGCGACCGCGACGAGGACGTCGAGCTCGCCACAGTGATCGGAGCCAGGCCCGTGCGCATCGGGGAACGCCCGTCCACCGACGGGGTCCCGACGTTCCGGCTCCTCGCCGACGCGGTCCCCTTCATCCTCGGGCACCTCGAACCATGACGGCCATCGCGGCGGGAACGGGAAGTCGCCTCCTCTCGGAGCCCTCCTTTCCGTGCGCCAAGTACGCGGACGCCGCTGCCTACGGGCTCGACTATCTCCGAGAGTGGGCGAGAGCGGCGGCCACCCTCGACCTCACCTCGCTGGAGCGTGCCGCTCGTCTGCTCGGCGAGGCCTACCGGGGAGGGCAGTCAGTCTTCTCCTGTGGCAACGGAGGGTCGGCAGCCATCGCCGACCATCTCCAGTGCGACCACCTGAAGGGGATCCGCACGGGGACGGACCTCTCCCCCCGGGTCACCAGTCTGGCGAGCAACGTCGACGTCATCACGGCGATCGCCAACGACATCGGGTACGAGGACGTGTTCGCCTTCCAGCTCGCGTCGCAGAGCCGGTCTGGAGACGTGCTCGTCGCGATCTCGTCGTCGGGGAGCTCCCCGAACATCGTGCGCTCGCTCGAGTGGGCACGGCGCAACGACCTCCGGACGATCGCGCTCACGGGGTTCGAAGGACAACCGGCGCGCCGGATTGCGGACGTCTCGGTGCACGTCGCATGCCGGAACTACGGCGTGGTCGAAGACCTCCACCAGGCGGCCATGCACGCGATCGCCCAGTTCATCCGGCAGTCTCGCATGAGCGTTGCTGCCATAGCCGCCGCTCGGTTCTGAGGATGCAGGCTCGCCTGGAGGACCGTCCCCGGCCGTCGGCCACCGTCTCCCGGCGCGGCGCGTCCCTCCGCGTGGGGGTGAACCTGCTCCCCGAAGACCCGTTCCACCCGTCCGGTGCACAGTGGTTCTGGACCCGGATGCTCCCCGAGATGGCCAAGCGCCTCGCACCCGGCGAGGTCCTGTTGCCCATGGTGAGCCCGAAGTCCCGGCACGTGTACGCCGACTACGGCCCCTCGGTCCGGTACATCACCTATCCGTGGTCCAACGAGCATCGAAACCTGAGGACGCTCAGCGAGCACCTCTACTCGCCGCTCCGCCTCCCCCTGAGCCACGTCGACGTGCTGAACACCCTCATGGCGCCGGCGGTCAACCCGTCCTGGTCGCTCGTCATCCACATGAAGACGATGCACGCCTACACCACGCCACGGGCACTGTCGCCCGCCGCCCGCGCGTACCGGCGCTTGAACTACCCCCGCTCGGCGCGGCTCGCCGAGGCCATCATCATCAACTCGAAGAGCATCCGGGACGACATCGAGCGCCACCTCCACGTGGACCCGGCCAAGCTTCGCCTGATCTACGAGGCGGTGGACCATGCGCTCTTCCGCCCCGGGGACCGGTCCGCCGCCCGCTCCCGCGTCGGCCGGCACGGGGTGACCGACCCGTTCGTCCTCTTCGTCTCCTCGCTTTGGCCGTACAAGAACTGCCACGGACTGCTCCACGCCTGGGCCGAGGCGCGGGACCGCCTCGGGGACCGTCAGCTCGTCGTTGTCGGAGGAGGGAAGGACCTCGCCTACGCGGCAGAGCTGCGCTCGCTCGCCCAGGAGCTGGGGATCGCCGGCGACGTCGTGTTCACCGGGGCCGTGCCGCTGGAGGAGACGGTCACCTTCTACCAGGCCGCGGACGCCCTCGTGTACCCCTCCTTCAGCGAGACCTTCGGGCTCCCCCTGCTGGAGGCGATGGCGTGCGGGTGCCCGGTGGTCACGTCCAACGTGAGCGCGATGCCCGAGATCGCCGGGGGTGCGGCGGTGCTCTGCGACCCGAGCCGTCCCAGCTCGATCGCCGGCGCCCTCCTCGACGCACTCAACGCCGGCGACCGTCTTCGAGACGGCGGGCGGCGGAGGGCGAGCCAGTTCACGTGGGCGGCGACGGCGGCCGGCACCCTGGAGGTGTACCGGGAGGTGGGGGAGCGTCGCCGGATCCGGGGGTTGCCACGATGAGGGTGCTCGTCACCGGCGGCGCCGGCTTCATCGGCTCGCACACGTGCGACGCGCTGCTGGCCCGCGGGCACCACGTCGTGGTCCTGGACGCGCTCACGCCGCCGGTCCACCGCGGCGGTCCCCCTCCGTACCTGTCCCCGGAGGTGGAGCTCCACCATGGAGACGTGCGAGACCGCGACCTCGTGACCACGCTCGTGCGCCGGGCGGACGCCGTCTTCCACTTTGCCGCCTACCAGGACTACCTGCCGGAGTTCAGCCGGTTCGTCGACGTGAACGTGGGGTCGACCGCACTGCTCTACGAGGTGATCGTCGCAGAGCGGCTCGACCTGGCGCGCGTGGTCGTCGCCTCGTCCCAGGCGGCGATGGGAGAGGGTCTCTACCGGTGCCCGAAGGACGGTGACCAACTGCCGACAATGCGGCCCGAGGAAGCGCTGGCGGCGGGGAGGTGGGACGTGCCCTGCCCGCGCTGTGGCGGTCCCCTGCAGATGCTGGCCACGCCGGAGAAGGTCGCCAATCCGCAGAGCCCGTACGGCATGTCGAAGCTGTGGGAGGAGACGCTCGCCCTCCAGCTGGGCCGCCGCTACCACGTGCCCACGGTGGCCCTGCGCTACAGCATCGTCCAGGGCCCGCGGCAGTCGGTGCGCAACGCCTACTCGGGTGCCTGCCGCATCTTCTGCCTCCACTACCGACTCGGTTCGGCGCCGACCGTCTACGAGGACGGACGCTCCGTCCGCGACTACGTCCACATCGAAGACGTCGTCGGCGCGAACCTGGTTGCCTTCGAGGACGAGCGGGCGGTCGGCCGCGTCCTCAACGTGGGTGGGGGGAGGCCGTTCACCACCGCCGAGCTGGCGGAGACGGTCCGCCGGCAGTACCGGTCCGACCGACCTCCCCGGGTCACCGGCGAGTACCGCTTCGGGGACACCCGGCACATCCTCTCCGACATCGGCCAGATGCGCGCCCTCGGCTGGGAACCGAAACGGCACCCGGCCGATGCGGTCGCCGAGTACGCAGCCTGGCTCGAGCAGCTCGACGGTGTCGCCGGCATCCTCGAGAAGGCGTCGGCCAGGATGCGGGAGCTCGGAGTCGTCCGGAGCGTGGCATGAAGGCGGTGCTGCTCGCTGCCGGAGCCGGGGTGCGCCTCCGTCCGCTGACGGACGGGACGCCCAAGTGCCTCCTCCAGTTCGGGGGCCGGTCGCTCCTGGACCGCTGGCTGGACGCATGTGCCGGAGCGGGGGTGGAAGAGGCGCTCGTCAACCTGCACCACCTGGCCGACGTCGTCCGCAGTGCCCTCGACTCCCGGCGTGGGCCACCGACCGTCCGCACCGTGCTCGAGCCGGAGCTGCTCGGAAGTGCGGGGACCCTCCGTGCGAACCGGCGCTGGCTCGAGCACGAGGACGTGTTCCTGGTGTGCAACGCCGACAACCTGACGGACTTCGATCTCCGGGACCTGCTCGCCTTCCACCGGCGAGGGAGCTCGCGGGCTTCACTGGTGGCGTTCCGCGCCGGCGAGCCGTCCGCATGCGGTGTCCTCGACGTCGACCCCGCAGGGAGGATGGTCGGGTTCGCCGAGAAGCCCCGCCACCCGAGGAGCAACCTCGCCAACGCCGGCATCTACGCGTTCCACCCGGCGGTGCTGGACGAGCTGCGCGGCGGCCCGCCGCTCGACATCGCGTACGACCTCCTGCCGACGCTGGTTGGCGAAGCTCGTGTCATGGAGTTCGGGGGCTACCTCCTGGACGTCGGGACCCCGTCCGCCTTCCGGCGCGCCCGGCTCGATTGGGGAGGTGTGCCCGTCCGATGATCATCACGCAGACGCCGCTCCGCATCGGGTTGGTCGGAGGCGGCACCGACCTGCCGGACTTCTACCGGCGCCACGGTGGGCGCGTCCTCAACTGTGCGATCGACAAGTACGTGTACGTCGTCGTGAAGGAACGGTTCGACGACGACATCTACGTGAACTACTCGAAGAAGGAGATCGTCGGAAAGGTCGACGAGATCCAGCACGACCTGGTGCGAGAGGCCATGGTGATGGCCGGCGTCGAGCG
>JAJYVT010000076.1 GCA_021791845.1 Actinomycetes bacterium
CCGCCACGGCCCTCTTCAGCCAAGCGAAAGAAGCGCCGGCGCTGAGCGTCCCGGCAGTGGCGGGCAATAGCCCCCGCGGTCCAAGAGTGCCAGCGCGATCAGGTGCTCTGGCTCTTTGAACCCGAAGTCGGTTCTCACTCGACTCTGGCCGGCCTGGCTGGACACGTCGTCAGTGCGACCGGCTGGTATGATTGCGGTATGACCACGAAGATCGCCATCAGCCTGCCGGACGAAGTGCTCGCAACCGCACGTCAGGCGGTCGACGAGGGCCGAGCGAGCTCGCTCTCTGGTTACATCGCATCCACGCTCGCCGAACGCCAGGATTATGAGGACCTGGCAGCTCTTCTCGCCGAGATGGCTGCAGAAACGGGCGGACCGTCCGATGAAGACCGGTGCTGGGCGCGACGAGCTCTGGGTCTCGACTGATGCCAGGTGTCACGCTCGATACCGGAGCCCTGATCGCCATCGAGCGGGCCGATCGGAAGATGCAGGCCCTCCTCGACGAAGCGCACGCGGCTGGGCTTCCCATCGACATCCCGGTCGGCCCGTTGGCTCAGGCATGGCGGTCGGGCCCGCGCCAAGTCCGCCTCGCACGGACGCTGCACCTCGCCAACGTCACCGTCCCGGCCCTCGATGAACCGAACGCCAAGGCCGCGGGCATCCTGTGTGGGCAGCGAGGTACTCGCGACCCCATCGACGCGAGCGTGGTGCTCAATGCACGTCGGCGCGATCAAAGCGTCATCACCAGCGACCCGGCTGACCTCCGGCATCTCGACGCCCACGTTCGCATCATCGAGATATAGGCACAGACCCGGCGGTAGGCACCAAGTGGCACTCCCCGGGTTTGCCGCACCTCGGGGACACGGCGAATAGCCGGCGACCTATCCAGTCGCCGTGCGGGTGCTCGGGCTCGGAACCACGCGGAAGTGGTTGACGCCTGCCGGCTCGAAGTCGCCGTGGAGCACTGCCGGATCGAGATCCAAGCCGTTGGGCCAGCTGACAGTCCGGCTCTCAGGGTCAACCCGTACTCGAGCGAAATACTCAGGGTCGGCGAGCGGCGCAAAGACCGTTCCGCTGTTTGATCCTGGCACGAGCTCGAGCTCGCGAACGAGCCCGTCGTCGAAGGTGAGCCGAATCACGTGCGCGCGAGGCACCTCGACCTTCTCGACGTGGGGGATCCGGTAGTTCGGCTTCATGGCAACGGCTCTATGGTACCGGGAGCCTGGTTGGCCCTGGCCATTGCCCAGGCCGCCTCGAGCTCGCCGTGATGCAGGCGGTGCCACGTGCGCACGAGGCGCAGCGCCCGTCTGGGGAGCGAACCTTGAAGCACGGACCCGTCGGCGATCACGATCCAGGCCTCGTGCTCGCCGTAGGTGGCGTGGTAGTGCGGTGGGTTGTGATCGTCCCAGTAAATGTAGATGGCGATCCCGTAGAAGTACGACAGCCGCGGCACGACCGCACGCTACGTCGAGCCTGTGACGGTCGACCTTGGGCGCTGAAGTGCCCCCTACCATCGGGTTCGCTCGAGCGGATCATGAAGCACGAAGGCCGCCACATCGACTTCTACGCCGGCCAGGCGACGCAGCGGCTCGAGGGACACCGCGGCGCAGCGCGTGACCCACGGCGCGCTGCGGCGGTTCTGGGCGCGCGGCGGGTCTGGGATCCTGCCCGCAGCCAAGGTGCGCTTCCTCGCCTCTCACCCTTTCGGCTGATCGGACGGGCCGGCTGCTGTGCAGCGGATCGACCGCCCGATCGGCACCGTGAGCGCGACCCGGGCGCCGGCGCTCAGCCCACGGCCCCGCTCGCGATCGGCGCCCTGTCCGGGGCCACGACCCCACCGGCCGGCTCCACCGTCACCATCAGCTTGTGCGCCGACTCCACGGAGGTCCCCAGACTGAACGCGTCGCCCAGCCGGGGCTTTGGCCCGAGCAGGCCGAGCGAGATGGGCTGGTCGCCGATCTGCGCCCACAGTTGGTAGGTCTCATCCGCCGGCAGCGACGGCATGCTCGACGAGACGACGAAGCCGGCGCCGTCGCGCTGCACCACGATCTGAGCGAGCTGCGCACCGGCGATCGAGTGGAGGTCCACGATCCTTCGGCCAGGGCTGCCGAGGGCGGACTGGACGGCTGCCCGAGGCGCCTGCTGCGCCAACTCGGTCCGCAGCTCGCCGACCCGGTCGTTGGCATTCGACCAGCTGACTCCGAAGACGGCTGCCAGGGCGGCGCATGCGGCCGCAGCTCCGACGCCGGCGACGGCCCACCCCCGACGGCGACCTGGGTGTCCCCCACCGGATCGCCGCACCCCGCGCCGCGCGGACCCGACCCGGTCCGGTCCCGGGAGGACCACGGTGTCGTCACGCACCCGGGCGCGGCTCATGCCCTCCAGCGCCGCCCGATCGAGCGCGGGGGCCGGCGTACCCTCGGCTGCCGGCGGAGAGCCCAGCTGCGCCGCGATCCGGTCCCACAGCGCGCCCGACGGCGGCTCCGGAGAGCTCCCGATGGAGGCGGCGACCTCACGCAACTCGTCCACCTCGGCCTGGCAGCGGTGGCACTCCTCGAGGTGCCGCTCCACCACCTCCACCTCGTCGGCGTCGACCGCATGGAGCACGAAGGCTCCCAGGAGCTCCGCCACCCGACGATGCTGGTCACCCGCAGTCATCGGGGAACACCTCCTTCAACGAGCGAGGACCGCATCCGCTGGAGCCCCTTGCGGATGCGGCTCTTCACCGTCCCCTCGGGTGCGGAGAGCATCTGTGCCACCTCCCGGTAGGTGTGGCCTCCGAAGTACGCCAGGTCGATCGCCGCCCGCTCCTCCGCCGGCAGGGCGTCGAGAGCGCTGGACACCCGCTCGGCCAACGCGAGGTCCCACACCTCGCGCTCGATGTCGTACGTGGCGTTGGCCGTGGCGCGGGCGTCGCGCGCCTCCCGCCTGGCCCGGGACGTGCGAGAGCGGACGACGTCGACCGCCCGGCCGTGCACCTGCGTGAGGAGGTACGTCCGCAGGGTCCCTCGAGCCGGATCGAACCGGGCCGGGTTCCGCCAGAGATGGAGGAACACCTCCTGGGTCACGTCCTCCGCCTCGGTGGGGTCGCCCAGTATCCGCCGGGCGAGGCCGTACACGGCCCGCCCATGACGCCGGTAGAGCTCGGCCAACGCCCGCTCGTCGTACCGCCCGATGAGCACCACCACCTGGGGGTCGCCGAGATCGTCGAGAGGTTCCATCGGTCGGGTCGTCGTCCTTGTCCGCGCTGGCGTCACACCGTGCTTCGGAGCCGACGGGAAGGCCGGATGTCGGATCTCTGGAATCTATTCCCTCGTCGTCGTACCCGACGCGACGCGCCCGGACCCGCATGGCGGGCCGGACGTCAGCGGCTGGAGACGGCCAGCCCGGCCCGGTTCGGCGGTGCGCCGGCTCACACCTTGACGGCGTGGATCTCGCCCTCCATGTAGCCCGGAGACTGCATCGACCACGCGTCGCAGGGGAGGTCGCAGAACCACTCGAAGTAGCCGGTGCTCGGAGCCGTGAAGCTGAAGGTCGTCTTGGTCGGGTGCGATCCTGCCGCCCTGACCCAGACGTTGAGCCCGAGCGCGGGGGCGGTGAACGTGTGCCAGGCCTGGTCGTAGTTGATGACGGTCACGTGGACCGTCTTGCCGGCGGGCACGGAGAAGTACGCCGGGGAGTAGGCGTCCTGGACCTGCCCTGTGCCCCCGTACATCCCGCCCAGCGGCGGCGTGTCGATCTTGAGCGTGACCGTGGCGGACGGCGTCGCGTCCGTCATCAGCGGCAGCTTCGCCGCCGTGGCCGATGCGGGGATGTCCGGCTCGATCATCGGTTGGTAGTACGGCTGCCCCTGGGGGACGGGCGCCCAGGCGTGGTTTGTCTCGCCGGCGAAGGTGCTGGACGCGGCCCACGCGAACAGGCCGCCGACCACGGCGAGGCACCCGAGCGCGACGCCAGCGGTCGCTCCGAGGTGCTGCCCCTTTGAGCGACGCGGCTGCCCGCTGGCGCGACGCGGCTGCAGCGCCCACCCCCGGCTCGGCCACTGCGGGGCGTGGCCGCTGCCCGGTCCGCCATCGGGGCTCGACTGCTCAGGCGCCACCACGTCGGCTGCTGCGCTCTGTGACACCGTCGGCTCGGGAGGGAGTGCGCCGACCTCGTGTTGCCCTTCGGGGTCCGGAGGTTCGAGGCGCCCTGGTTGCGTCGTCCTGATTGCCATGACCCCATCGTTAGGCAGCGAACGGTCTTTGTCATCGGGTCGAAAGACCCTAAATCGTCATGAGATCGAAGCGAAGACCTTCCCGGGCGGGACGTCGAGAGCGAGGCGCCGGCAAGGGGCCTCAGCAGGGGGTCGCCCCGCCCGGCAGCACGTCGCAGAAGACGAACCCGTCGCGCTCGACGACCTCGCCCAGGCGCACGTCGATCGGCGACGAGAACCCTGGGGCGTCCCAGACGAACGTGTGGAACTCGCCGTGCTCGCCGCACGGGTCGACGTCGTCCGGGAGCTCGGCGAGCAGCCGGGCGTCGTAGGCACGGCCCACCAGCGTCGCCGGCATCCGGCGAGGATCGACGCAGGTCAGCACGGCGCGGATCCCGGCGTCGACAACATGGTGCGCCACCTCCCTGGTGGACCGCCCCCACAGGGGGAAGGCGGGGGCAATGCCGGTTCCCCGGAGGGCTTCCTCCCGGTAGGCCCGGACGTCCTCCAAGAAGAGGTCCCCGAAGACGACCCGACCCACGCCGAGCGACCTGGCGGCGCGCAGCGCCTCCGCCATGCGTGCCTCGTAGACGTCGTTGGGGCACGGGAACGGGATCTCCACCACGTACAGCGGCAGCCCGAGCCGATCCGCCTGCGCCTCGAGGAGCACCCTGCGCACGGCGTGCATGGAGACGCGGTCGGCCGCGGCGTTGACCGTCGAGAGCAGGCCGGCGACCTCGATCGCACCTTCCTCGCACACCAGCTGCAGCGCCAGGGTGCTGTCCTTGCCGCTGCTCCAGCTCATCCAGGCGCAGGGCGCGGCGGCGGGCTCAAGGGGCATGGGCCGCCTCGACCGGTGGGCGGTCGCCCGGCCCCTCCAGGGTTGCCGGCCGATGTGGCACCGGGCGTTCGCCGGCCTCGTCCACCAGGCGCTTCCCCATGCTCACGACCTCGTCGGGCACGTAGCCCAGGCGCCGGTAGAAGTCGAGCACCTTCCCGTTGGCGGCGCGCACCTGGAGGTTGACCTTCGGGCATCCCCTCTGCGCCAGCCGACGCTCCGCCTCGCCCATGAGCAGCGTCCCGAAGTCCTCGCCCCGGTGCGCGGGATCGACCGCCAGGTAGTTCACCCAACCGCGGTGCCCCTCGTAACCGACCATGACGGACCCGACGATGCGGCCGTCCACTTCGAGCACCAGCAACCCCTCGCCGTCGTGGGAGACCTTGCGCTCGATGTCGCGATCGGGGTCGTTCCAGGGCCGGAGCAGCCCGCACGCCGACCACAGCGCGACGACCGATCGGCGGTCGGGCGGTTCGTACGGACGGACGCAGGGCCCGGAGCTGGTCGCCATCTCCCACTCTTACCAGGTTGCCGGGACCCAGCTCCGGGACCGACGGCGCTCGATCGCGGCGGTGCGGGGCGCCACCCCCTCGAGCGCCCTTCAGAGAACGGGCCTCCCTCCGGTGACGGCGATGCGGGCCCCGGAGATGTAGCTGCCATCATCGGAGGCCAGGAGGACGTAGACGGGCGCGAGCTCGGCCGGCCGGCCGGCCCGGCCGAGCGCCGTGTTGGAGCCGAACCGCTCGACCCGCTCCTCGGCATCGTGGAGGGGATCAGCGGCGTCCAGATCGGCCCGGGCGCCACGCTGTTCACCCGGATCCCCCGAGGACCGAGGAGCTGGGCGAGGCCGGCGCAGAAGTTGGCGATCGCCGCCTTGGTGGCAGCGTAGGGCGCGAGCGTCGGGTTCGGCATGTCCGAGTTCACCGAGGAGCTGCCGATGATCGACGACCCCGAGCGCATGTGGGGGAGGGCCGCCTTGCACAGGTGGAACATCGCCGAGAAGTTGGTGGCGACGGTGTGGTCCCACTCCTCGTCGGCGACGTCCCCGATGGCCTCGTGGGTCGCCTGGAAGGCGGCGTTGCTGACGAGGACGTCCACGGTGCCGAGCTCCTCGACCGCCGTCCGCACGATGTCGCGGCACTGCTGGGGCGAGGACACGTCGCCGGGAACGAGCACGGCCCGTCGGCCGGCCTCCGCCACCCAGCGGGCGATCTCCTTGGCGTCGTCGTGCTCGTCGAGGTAGGAGATCACGATGTCGGCGCCTTCCCTGGCGAAGGCGATGGCCACCGCCCGCCCGATCCCGCTGTCGGCACCGGTCACGATGGTGGCCTTGCCGTCGAGCTTGCCGTGGCCGACGTAGCTGGCCTCGCCGCAATCCGGGACGGGGTCCATGTCCGCCTGGCGACCGGGCGGCTCTTGGTGCTGAGGTGGTTGGCTCACCCACGCTCTCTACCCGCCGGCCCCCGCCGGCCCCCGCCGGCCCCCGCCGGCCCCCGCCGGCCACCCCCCGCCACCCACCGTCACCCACCGGCCAGCCACCGTCACGCCGCGCCCGGGAGGAGCTCGAGCAGGTCGCGCTGCGACGCGGGGCCAAGCAGCCGACCACGCGGGAACGTCGTGTCCGGCGCACCGGCGAGGAGCTGGAGGCGGGCCAACGCCGCCCCGCTGCTGGCCGGGGTGCCGGCACCGGGAGCGCTGCCCGTCTACGGGGGCCAGGCCCCCCCCGTAGGAGGGACCTTCGTCCCTGGCGCCGGCGCCGGGCGCGCCTTCATCATGGCAAGTGGTGGTACAGCGCACCGACGTGACCGATCCTGCCTGGTATGCGAGGGTCGTGGACTGCCAGTGGGCGTGCCCGGCGCACACCGACGTGCCGCAGTACATCCGGCTCATCGGCCAGGGCCGCTACGACGAGGCCTACCTCCTCAACCGGGAGTCGAACGTGTTCCCCGGCATTCTCGGGCGCACCTGCGACCGGCCCTGCGAGCCAGCGTGCCGGCGCGGCCGGGTGGACGCCGACCCGGTCGCCATCTGCCGCCTGAAGCGCGTGGCCGCCGACCTGTGCGGCGACGTCACCGACCGCCTGCCGCGGGCGCCCCGGGAGCGGAACGGGCATCGGGTGGCGGCCGTCGGCGCCGGGCCGGCGTCCCTCACGGTGGCCAACGACCTGTTGCCGCTGGGCTACGAGGTCACCATCTTCGACGGGTCCGGAGCGGCGGGCGGGCTGATGCGATCGAGCATCCCGGCGTTCCGGCTCCCCGTCGAGGTGCTCGACACGGAGACCGCCGCCGTGCTCGCCATGGGCGCCGACGTGCGGTTCGGCCAACCGGTGTCCAGCATGGCGGGTCTCTTGGCCGACGGCTACGACGCCGTGTTCGTCGGGAGTGGGGCGCCCCGGGGCAAGGACCTCGAGATCCCCGGCCGCCACGAAGGTGACGCCGACGCCCGCGTGCACGTCAGCCTGGACTGGCTGGCATCGGTCGCCTTCGGGCACACCACGACGATCGGGCGGCGCGTGGTGGTGCTCGGCGTCGGGAACACCGCGATGGACTGCTCCCGCACGGCCCGGCGACTGGGCGGTGACGACGTCACGGTGGTGGCGCGCCGTCCCCGGGCGTTCTTCCGGGCGTCCCCGTGGGAGCTGCAGGACGCCGTCGACGAGGGGATCGCCATCCTCTCCGAGCGGGCGCCGCGCCGCTTCGTGGTCGAAGGCGGCCACCTGGTGGGCGTCGAGCTCGACGTGCTCGAGTGGGACGCGACAGCCGTCCACTCCGAGGTCGTCGGGACCGAGCTCCTCCCGGCGGACGACGTCGTGCTGGCCGTCGGCCAGGAGAACGCCTTCCCGTGGATCGAGCGGGACATCGGGATCGCCTTCCACCAGTCGGGCCTACCAGAGGTGGACCCGGTCACGATGGCGTCCACGAGGCCGGACGTCTTCTTCGGCGGCGACGCGGCCTTTGGCCCGCAGAACATCGTCTGGGCGGTCGCGCACGGTCACGAGGCGGCCATCTCGATCGACAACCGCTGCCGGGGGGTCCCGGTCTCGACACGGCCGCCGCCCCGGGCCTCCCTGACGAGCCAGAAGGTCAGCATCAACCAGTGGAGCTATGCCAACGACTTCAACCCCGTCGGCCGGCAGGAGACGCCCCACGTCGACTTGGCCCGCCGCTTCGCCGAGCTGCACGTGGAGGTGGAGCTGGACTTCACGCCGGCGCAGATCGAACGCGAGATCCAGCGCTGCCTGAACTGCGACGTGCAGACCCGGTTCTCCGAGCGCCTGTGCGTCGAGTGCGACGCCTGCATCGACGTCTGCCCGGTCGGCTGCCTCACCATCACCGAGGACGGGACGGACGACGAGGTCCGCGCCCGCCTCACGGTCCCCCCGGCCGGGAGCACCGAGCCGCTCTACGTCTCGGGCCCACTGCCACAGACCGGCCGCGTCATGGTGAAGGACGAGGACCTCTGCGTCCACTGCGGGCTGTGCGCCGAGCGCTGCCCGACGGCGGCCTGGGACATGGCTCGGCTGCACCTCGTGCACCCGACGGCAGCTGCGGCGCGGGCGGCGGCACCGGCATGAGCGCCTGGGCCGCGTCCATCGACGAGCGCCCGGCGGCGCCGGCGCCGCCCGAGCGCGCCCCGGGCGTCAACGACTTCAGCTGCACCATCGCCACCGCCAACGGCACCGGCTCCGCCAGCGCCAACGCGCTGCTCGTGCGGGCCGTCTTCCGCATGGGCGTGCCCGTCTCGGGCAAGAACCTGCTCCCCTCCAACATCCAGGGCATGCCCACGTGGTACGAGATCCGGGTCAACGGCGACGGGCACACCGCCAGGACCGGGCGCTGCCACCTCATGGCGGCCATGAACGCCCAGACCTTCCCCCAGGACGTGGCTGCCGTGGCCCCGGGGGGCTACGTGCTCTACGACGCCACGGCGGTGCCGTCGTACCGCTGGGAGCGCGACGACGTCGGGTTCCTCGGCGTCCCGCTGTCCCTCCTCGTGGGCGAGGTGTCGGAGGACCCTCGCCAGCGGGTGCTCCTGCGCAACGTGGCGTACGTCGGCGCCCTCTCGGCCTTGCTCGCCGTCGACCCCACGGTCGTGGCCGCCGCGCTCTCCGAGCGGTTCGCCGGCCGCCCGGAGCTCGAGCAGGCCAACCAGCGCGCCTTCGAGCTCGGCTTCGACCATGCCGAGTCGCGGGTCGACTGCCCCCTGCCCTTCCACGTCGCCCCGGCGCACGGGACCGCCGGCGCCGTCCTGATGGACGGGAACACCAGCACCGCCATCGGCTGCCTCTATGCCGGCGCGACCGTTGCCGCCTGGTACCCGATCACCCCGTCCACCTCGGTGATGGACCGGTTCGGCGAGCTGTGCGCCCGGTACCGGCGCGTGCCCGACGTCCAGCCGGCGGACGCCCTCGGCGGCGGCCCCGCCGGCGCGGGCGACCTCGACACTCCTGCCGGGCAGCGGGACAACTACCTCATCGTCCAGGCCGAGGACGAGCTGGCGGCGATCGGGATGGTCGTCGGAGCGAACTGGAACGGCGCCCGGGCGTTCACCGCCACCTCGGGTCCCGGGCTCTCCCTCATGGGAGAGCTCCTCGGGCTCGCCTACTACGCGGAGATCCCGGCCGTCGTCTTCGACGTCCAGCGGAGCGGCCCCTCGACCGGCATGCCGACGCGCACCCAGCAGGCCGACCTCCTGGAGGCGGCGTACGCCTCGCACGGCGACACCAAGCACCTCCTGCTGTTCCCGGCAGACCCCAAGGAGTGCTTCGACTTCGCCGTCGTCGCCTTCGACGCCGCCGAGCGGTTCCAGACGCCGGTGCTCGTGCTCTCGGACTTCGACATCGGGATGAACGACTGGGTCGTCCCCCGGCTCCAGTGGGACGACCGGTTCCAGCCCGACCGCGGGCGCGTGCTCAGCCGCGGTGACCTGGCCTCGATGGAGCGGTACTTCCGCTACGCACCTTGGGACGACGAGCACGTGGCGGCCCGCACCCTTCCCGGCGTCGACCCCAAGGGCGCCTACTTCACCCGGGGCTCGGGCCACGACAGCTTGGGTGACTACACGGAGGCGCCCCAGCGCTACCAGGAGGTCGTGGACCGCTTGGCGGCCAAGCACGCCGCCGCCACCGGGCACCTGCCCGAGCCGCTCGTCGAGCACCACGGAGGTGCGCGGGTCGGCGTGATCACCCTGGGCAGCGCCGACGCCGCCGTCCGCGAGGCGGTGGAGGAGCTGGCCGGGCGCGGGGTGCCGGTCGACTACCTGCGGGTCCGGAGCTTCCCCTTCCACGCCGCCGTGGCGGACTTCCTGCGCGCCCACGACCGGTGCATCGTGGTCGAGCAGAACCGGGACGGGCAGCTCCGGTCGCTCCTGGTGGCGGAAGCGGCCGCCGCGCCGGACCGGCTCGGCTCGGTCCGCTGCTACGGCGGGCTGCCGGTCACCGTCCCCGACGTCGTGGACGGGATCCTCCTGGAGCTCGGAAGGTGAGGGACATGGCATGCCTTCGATCACCAAACCCCTGATCCCTGCCGTCCGACGGGAGCGCAACGCGCTCGGCCTCACGATCCGGGACTACGAGGGGCCGATGTCGACGCTGTGCGCCGGTTGCGGCCACGACTCGACGACGGCCGCGCTGGTCCAGGCGCTCTGGCAGTCGAACCTGGAGCCGCACCGGGTGGTGAAGCTGTCGGGCATCGGGTGCTCGTCCAAGACGCCGACGTACTTCCTCCGGAGCGCCCACGGGTTCAACTCGGTGCACGGGAGGATGGCCCCCATCGCCACCGGCGCCAACGCCGCCAACCGCGACCTCTTGTACCTCGGGATCTCGGGTGACGGCGATGCGCTGTCGATCGGGCTCGGGCACCTCTGCCACGCCGTCCGGCGCAACGTGCGCATGGTGTACCTCATCGAGAACAACGGAGTCTACGGCCTGACCAAGGGCCAGTTCTCCCCCACGGCGGACCTCGGCTCGCTGTCCCACCGGGGCGAGCACAACCTCGTCCCGCCGATCGACCCGATGCTGTTGGGACTGTCCCTCGGCGCGACGTTCCTCGCCCGGGGGTTCTCGGGCGACAAGGCCCACCTGGTGCCGATCCTGGAGGCGGCGCTCGCCCACCGCGGGTTCGCCCTCGTCGACGTCATCTCGCCGTGCGTGCAGTTCAACAACCACGCCGCGTCGACCAAGAGCTATGCCGCCACCCGGGCCCACGAGCTCCACGTGACGGACCTCGCCGTCCCGCACGCGCCCGTGACCGCCACCATCCCCACCGAGGGCGCGGTGGACGTGCCGATGCCCGGTGGCGGCTCCGTCCGCCTCCGCGCCCTGCCGGCGGACTACGACCCGACCGATCGCAGGTCGGTCTCCGCCTTCCTCCACGAGCACGCCGGCAGGGGCGAGGTCCCGACCGGCCTCCTCTTCCTCGACGAGTCGGTCCCCGACATGCACGAGCGGAGCGGCTCGAGCCGGGTGCCGCTCAACCAGCTGGCCTTCGACGAGCTCTGCCCGGGCGCCGACGCCCTCGACGCCCTCCAGGCCGCCTACCGCTGACGGCGCCCTAGTGTCAGACCTCGTGGGTCTCCGCTTGCCAGCGGGCATCTCGGCGTGCCTCTTCGACCTCGACGGGGTCCTGACCGAGACGGCGGTGCTCCACGCCGAAGCCTGGAAGCAGGCGTTCGACGAGCTCCTGGCCCGTCGAGCCGCTCGCTCCGGCGCGGCGTTCGTGCCCTTTGACGCCGTCGCCGACTACGACGCCTACGTCGACGGGCTGCCACGGCTGGACGGCACCCGGGCGTTCCTCGACGCCCGGGGGATCGAGCTGCCGGAGGGCGCCCCGGACGACGCGCCCGGGGCCGAGACGGTCCACGGCGTCGCCAGGCACAAGAACGAGCTCGTGCTCGCACTGATGCGCGAGCGGGGCGTCACCGTGTACCCCGGGTCCCTGCAGTTCCTCGAGGAGGTTCGGCGGCGCTCGCTCTTGACCGCCGTCGTCTCCTCCAGTGCCAACACCGCCGCCGTGCTGCACGCCGCCGGGCTCGAGGGCCGCTTCGGCACCTGCGTCGACGGCAACGTGGCGGCCCGCGAGCACCTGGCCGGGAAGCCGGCGCCGGACACCTACCTGGCGGCCGCACGCCGGCTCGGGGTGGCTCCGGGTGACGCGGCGGTCTTCGAGGACGCCCTGGCCGGCGTGGAGGCAGGGCGGCAGGGCGGGTTCGGCCTCGTGGTCGGCGTCGACCGCGTGGGGCAGGCGGCCGCGCTCGCCGCCCACGGCGCCGACGTGGTGGTGGCGGACCTGGCGGAGCTCGTGGAGCCCTGACGTGTTCCGGCACCCGGCGTTCACCGTCGAGCCGTGGTCGGTCACCGAGTCCTCGCTCGACCTCGACGTCATCGCCCAGACGGAGTCCGTGTTCGCGCTGGCGAACGGACACATCGGCATGCGGGGCAACCTCGACGAGGGCGAGCCCCACGGCCTGCCGGGCACGTACCTCAACTCCGTCTACGAGCTGCACCCCCTGCCCTACGCCGAGGCGGGGTTCGGGTACCCCGAGTCGGGGCAGACGGTCGTGAACGTGACCAACGGCAAGCTCATCCGCCTGCTCGTCGACGACGAGCCCTTCGACGTGCGGTACGGCCAGCTCCTCTCGCACCGCAGGGTCCTCGACCTGCGCGCCGGCGTGCTGCGCCGCGACGCGGAGTGGGTGAGCCCAGCCGGCGCATGCGTGCGCGTTCGGTCCACCCGCCTCGTCTCCCTCGTCCAGCGGGCGGTGGCCGCCGTCCGCTATGAGCTGGAGGCGGTCGACCGCCCCGTCGAGGTGGTGGTGCAGTCGGAGCTGGTTGCGAACGAGGCGCTGCCGCCCCGCCCGGCGGAAGACCCCCGCGTGTCCGCCGTGCTCGAGGGTCCGCTCGAACCCGAGGAGTCGCTGGCGTGGACAGCGGGGGGCATCCTCGTCCACCGCGTGCGGGAGAGCGGCCTCCTGCTGGCAGCGGCCATGGAGCACGAGGTGCAGGGCGTCGAGGGGGCCGAGATCTCCTCGGAGGCCTCGGCCAACGTGGCGCGCGTGAGCGTCGTCGGCCGGCTCGACGCGGGACGGCGCCTCGTCCTCACCAAGTTCCTCGCCTACGGCTGGTCGGCCATGCGGTCCCGGCCCGCCCTGCACGACCAGGTGCGGGGAGCGCTCCAGGCGGCCACGCATACCGGATGGGACGCCCTGGTGGAGGCTCAGCACCGGTTCCTCGACGAGTTCTGGGAGGGGGTCGACGTCGAGGTCGACGGCGACCCCGAGGTGCAGCAGGCGGTGCGCTTCTCGATCTTCCACGTGCTGCAGGCCGCCGCCCGGGCCGAGGGACGGCCCATCCCGGCAAAGGGGCTGACCGGCCCCGGCTACGACGGCCACGCCTTCTGGGACACCGAGATCTACGTGCTCGGCCTGCTCAGCCTGGCGCGCCCGGACGCGGTGGCCGACGCGCTTCGCTGGCGGCACTCGACCCTCCCGGCGGCGCGCCGGCGCGCCCGCCAGCTCGACCTCTCCGGTGCCGTCTTCCCGTGGCGGACGATCAACGGCGAGGAGTGCTCGGCCTACTGGCCCGCCGGCACCGCCGCCTCGCACATCGGTGCCGACGTCGCCTATGCCGTCGTCCGGTACCTCCAGGCCACCGGGGACGTGGCGTTCGAGGCGGAGATCGGCGTGGAGCTCCTGGCCGAGACGGCCAGGATGTGGCGATCGCGCGGGCACCACCATGCCGACGGCACCTTCCGGATCGACGGCGTCACCGGTCCCGACGAGTACAGCGCCCTGGCCGACAACAACGTGTACACGAACCTCATGGCGCAGCTCAACCTGCGCGCCGCCGCCGACGCGTGCGCGCGCCACCCCGACCGGGCGGCGGCCCTCGGCATCGACAGCGAGGAGACGGCGGCGTGGCGCGACGCCGCCCGCGACATCTACATCCCCTACGACGCCCGCCTCCGTGTCCACCCCCAGTCCGAAGGGTTCACGGACCACGAGCCTTGGGACTTCCAGGCGACCGGCCCGGAGCAGTACCCGCTCCTGCTCCACTACCCCTACGGCTCCCTCTACCGGAAGCAGGTGGTGAAGCAGGCCGACCTCGTCCTGGCCATGCACCTGCGTGGCGACGCCTTCAGCGCCGAGCAGAAGGCGCGCAACATGGACTACTACGAGCCCATCACCGTGCGGGACTCCTCGCTCTCCGCCTGCACCCAGGCCGTGATGGCCGCGGAGACCGGCAGTCTCGGCCTCGCCTACGACTACGTCGGGGAGTCGGCCCTCATCGACCTGGCCGACCTCGAGCACAATACGAGGGACGGGCTGCACATGGCGGCCCTGGCCGGCGCCTGGGTGGCGCTCGTGGAGGGGCTCGGCGGGCTCCGCGTCGAGGAGACGCGCCTCCTGCTCCGCCCCCGTCTGCCCGACAGCCTCCTCGGACTGCGCTTCCGCATCCTCTACCGCGGCTGCCGCCTCCAGGTCGATCTCGACGCCTCCGAGGCCCGCTACCGGCTGCTGACCGGAACCGCGCTGTCGCTCTGGCACTACGACGACGAGGTGCACCTCCGACGCGGCGGCGTGGAGCGCCGTCCCGTCGTGCCAGCCGCCGCCTCGGGCGCCGAGCCCGGACAACCGCCGGGACGCGAGCCGCGCCGCGTGCGTCGAGGGGCGTGACCGCGCCCCGGCCGCACCCGTTCATCCAAACGTCAGCCCCGGGGCGTATCACCGTCGGGTGGTCGACACGCGCCGCCGTCCTCGGCCTTCGTGGCTCGGCACGCGTTGTCGTCACCTCTTCCCGCTGACCGTTCTCGTGGTCGTCGGCGCCGTCGCCGCGGCCGCGTCCCTCACGACCGCGGCGGCCGGTGCGACCGGGCCCCCCGGTGCCACCTACTACGTCGCCGTCGGCGCGTCCGAGTCCCTCGGCGTCCAGCCGACCGCAGCCAGCCCCCACGGCGCACCGACCGACGACGGCTACGCCAACGCGCTCGTCGCCATCGAGCACAGCCGGTGGCCGGGGCTCCGGCTGGTGCACTTCGGGTGCCCGGGGATCACGGCGCAGGCGGCGCTCGTCGGTGGCGGTCCCTGCAGCTTCGGCACCGGCTCCGAGGTCGCCGCCGCCGTGGACTTCGTCCGGGACCACCCGGGCCGGACCGTCCTCGCCACGGTGGACCTCGGGTTCAACGACGTGTGGCCGTGCCTCGCCCACAACGCCGTTGACGCCGCCTGCGCGGCTGCAGCTCTGGACAGGGTCTCCCGCGTCCTGCCGATCGTGCTCCAGCGCCTTCGCGCCGCGGGCGGGTCCGGCATGCAGGTCGTCGGGCTGCTGCACAACGACCCGTACCTCACGGGGTCGTTCCGGGGCCCCGTCGGTCGCCGGTTCTCCGCCGCCGCCCTGTCGGTCATCGACCGCCTGAACACCATCCTGGCCGGCATCTACCACCGGGCCGGGGCGGCGATCGCCAACGTGCCGTCGGCCTTCTCGCTCGGGACAAACGTCCCGGCGGCGGTCGCCGGCGGCGGCACCCTCCCGAGGGACGTGGCCAAGAACTGCACCCTCACCTGGATGTGCGCCCGGCACAACCTCCACCCCAACGCCACGGGCTACGACGTCATCGCGGGCGCCATCGCCGCCGCGCTCCCCACCGGGCCGTCGCGGCCCCAGTGAGCCGCTCGGCGCTGTCGTGCGCCGGTTCCCGGTTACCCCCGGGCGCAGCCTCCCACTAGGAGACCACTGAAGTAGTTGCCGCTCGATTCGAAGTAGTTGCCGCTCGATTCGCGATCTGCGGGCCGGTGGGCGAGAATTGGCCATGGCGCTCGGTCGTTCGAATGTCCAACCCCGCTTCGAGG
>JAJYVT010000077.1 GCA_021791845.1 Actinomycetes bacterium
GGACGTCGATCTCCACCAGCCGGTCGAGCACCTGCCAGTCCTTGAACGACCCGATGACGTGGAACTCGGAGGGGCCGTTGGTCGTGTGGTACACGGTGGGATCGTCCGCCATGGCGGCAAAGGCGCGCACGAGCTCTTCGGGCCAGGGGTCGAGCCGGCACAGATGGCGTCGGTAGAACACGTCGCACGCCGCTTCGTACTCGGGGTCGTCGGTCGTGCCCGCCGCCTCGTGCCGCCGCAGCGTCGCCTCCACGTCGGGCGGGAGCTGGGCCCGCAGGAGGTTCGCCTGGGCGACGAAGTCGGGGAAGGACGCCGCCGTGTTCGACAGCACGATGGAGCGCAGCCCGGCGGGGTGGGTGAGCGCATGCTCCTGGGCGAGGAAGCCGCCCCAGCTCTGGCCGAGGACGTGGTAGCGGTCGCCGATGCCGAGGTGCCCCACGAGGGCCGCCAGCTCCCGGACGAAGAGGTCGACCGTGTAGTACTCGGCGCCGCGGTCGGGGAAGTGCGACGAGCGGCCGTTGCCGACCTGGTCGTAGAAGACGACGGGCCGCCCGTCCGTGGCGAGGTCCACCATGGAGAGGAGGTAGTCGTGCACGGCGCCTGGCCCGCCGTGCAGGGTGACCAGGGGCGCCGGCCCGTGACCGGCGCGGGCCGCCTCGAGGTCGCCCACGACGCCGTACCACGTCTCGGCGTCCTCGAACGGCGCCGTCCCCTCGCTGTCGTAGACGCTCACGCCCCCGTGCTCCTCCCGCTCGCGCCCGGTCTCGGCGGCGTCGCGCTCGAGCGTCCCGGGCGGTTCGTGCAGCATGGCGGCGCGTCCAGGACTTCAGGGCGAGAACCTGTCACGCGACGTCTGGCTAGCCCATTCCGGTTGTCACTCACTGCCGAAACCGTTCCGATCTCCTTTCAGATGGATGATAACCCAGGCATTTCAGACCGGCAATTGATCGGTTCGGCGATCAACCGGCCGCCGGTGCGACGGTCAACCGGCCGCCGATGCGACCTCGAGCACGAGCTTGCCCCGCACCCGGCGCTCGGAGAAGAGGCGGTGTGCGGTCGCGGCGTCCTCGAGGGGGAGCACGTCGGTCACGCCCACGTCCACCGTGCCCGACCGGACGAGCCGGACCGCCTCCTCGAGCCGCGGCCGGACGAGCTCGGGCGCCCGACCGCTCAGCTGGCCGACCGACAGGCCGACGCAGGCGACGCAGCGGGCCCGCAGCCACTCGGCGTCGGGGAGGGCCTCGGGCTCGCGGGAGACGTTGCTGTAGGTGACCAGCCGGCCGAACGGTGCCAGGGCCTCGAAGGAGGCGGCGCGCACGGCGCCGCCGATCGGGTCGAGGACGACGTCGGCGCCCCGTCCCGCCGTGCGGGCGAGGACCTGCTCCTTGAAGGTGTCGTAGGGGAAGACCGCTCCGTAGCCGTGCGCCGACGCGAACTCCGCCTTCTCCGGGCTCCCCACCGTGCCCCAGGGGGCCGCCATGCCCTCGGCCGCCGCGACCTGCGCCAGCGCCGTCCCCACCCCGCCCGCCGCGCTGTGGACCAGGACGACGTCGCCGGGCGCGGCGTGTGACGCCTCGCGCAGCAGGATGAGGGCGAGCGGCACCGTGACCAGGATGGCCCCCGAGTCCGGCCGGGACGCCAGCGCCTCTGTGAGCGCCACGGTCAGGGGCGCCGGTGCCACGGCCACCTCGGCGTGGGCGCTGCCCCGGGTCAGCGCCGCCACCGGCTGGCCGACGGAGAGCCCCTCGACCCCGGGTCCGAGGCGCAGGACGCGCCCCGACACCTCGACCCCCGGCACGAAGGGGACCCGCCCGAGCCCGTCGCCCATCCGGTTGCGGACGTCGGTGTAGTTCATCGAGGCGAACCGCACGGCGATGGCGACCTCTCCCGGTCCCGGCTCCGGGGCGGGGCGGTCGCGGACCGCCACGACCTCGGGTCCGCCGTACTCCTCGATCACGACCGCCCGCATGCCCGCACGGTAGCCGGACCCGCCGTGGCGGTAGCGTTGCCGGGATCATGCAGTCCGACGGGGGACGTGGCCGGTGACACACCCGGGCGGTGCCGCGCCCCGGCCGGCCTCCGACCCGGTGACCACCGGACGCCGGGGCCCGGGGCGCCGCCGTGCCCACCGCCGGCCGGCCGCGGCCGCCTTGGCGGCTCTCGTGGCGACCGCCGGCCTCGCGGTCGTGGCGACCGCCGCCCTGGGGCCCGGAGCGCTCGCACCGGCGAGCGCCGCGCCCGCCGCCCGCCACCGGGCCCTCGGCCCGCAGCTCGGCGCGGGGCACACACGCGGGAGCCGGCATCGCGACCCCAGGACGGCCGCCGCCCTCCTCCGCATCGCGCGCGCCTTCAACCTCGACTACGCCCACAACAGGGACGCGGCGGTCTACGCCCGCTGGGACGCCGCCAGCCGGGCGGTCATCTCCCGCAAGGAGTACCTCTTCCGCCACCGGGAGTGCCCCAACCCGCCCGAGGGCCACGTCGACACGTGGGGCGTGACGCGGGGTCCCCACGGCGCATGGCTGGTCCACTACTCGGTCGGTGGCATCCAGTTCGTGGACTACTGGTACTACGTCCACGGCCGGTTCGTGTTCGACCTCCCGAAGTCGAACCCGTCGGCCGTCCATCTCTACCGGTCCTCACCGGCCGCCTACGCCAAGGCGGTCGGGTGCGACCACTGACCATGCCTGCCGGCGCGCTCAGCTCGTGAGACGGCGACCGGGCGTTCTCCGTGGGATCGCTGGGATGACGGGCGTCATCATCGCCGTGGTGCTCGCCGCCGCCCCTGCCGCCGCCAACGGGCAGAAGGCCAAGACGCTGCACTACGGAGGCGTCACCTTGAAGGTGCCGGGCTCGTGGCGGGTGGAACGAGGTGCGCCACCAGGCGTCACCGTCGTCAGTCCCGAGAGCGTCAAGAGCACGTGCCGGGGGGTGCCTCCCAACGACGAGGGACCGTGTGGCCTCCCTCGCCCCGCCGATGCGCTCACCATCGTGTCGCTGCGCTCGCACACTCGGTTCTCGCCCCCCGGCCTGACGTTCCGGGCGACCACCGTGAACGGGCTCCGAGTCCTCGTCGCCACCACGAGGGGCGGGGCGCTCGATTGGCACGTCCCCTCCCTCGGCGTCCAAGTCAGCGGTAGCGGCGCCCAGGTCCCCGCCGTGCTCCGGACGCTCCGGCGAGCCTGACGGTCGGCCGCCTCCCCTGGCCTCAGTCGGCTGGCGGCTTGGCCGGCCCGCCGTTGCCGGCCACGTCCACGGGAACGGCCGCCGGGACGGCCGCCGGGACCCCTGCGCCGGCACCGCCGCCCAGGCTGCTCATGAGGCCGCCCAGGAGGTCCATCGGCACGACGATCTTGGTCGACGGCGAGACGCCCACCTGCTTCAAGACCTCGAGGTACTGCAGCTGCATCGTGTTGCGGTCCAACCCACGGCCGACGGCAAAGATCCGGTCCAGCCCCGCCGCCAGGCCCTCGGCCCGCAGGATGGCCGCCTGGCGCTCGCCCTCGGCTCCGAGGATGGCGGCCTGCTTGGTCCCCTCGGCCAGAGTGATGGCCGACTGCTTCTGCCCCTGTGCCTCGGTGATGACCGCCCGACGGGTGCGCTCGGCCGACATCTGGCGGGTCATCGCCTCGAGGACGCCCGCCGGCGGGTTGATCTCCCGGACCTCGACCGTGGTGACCTTCACGCCCCACCGCTCGGTGACCTCGTCGAGGCGCACCCGGAGCGCGGCGTTCATCTCCTCCCGCTTGGACAGCACGTCGTCGAGCACCATGTCCCCGACGACGCTGCGCAGCGTGGTGGCTGCCACGTTCTGCGCCGCGGCGGCGAAGTTCTGCACCTGCAGCACCGACATCGAGGGGTCGACCACCTTGTAGAAGATGATGAAGTCGATGGAGATGGACGCGTTGTCCTTCGTGATCGCCGTCTGGTGCGGGATCTCCAAGAACCGCTCGCGCAGGTCCACCCAGAGCGTCCGGTCGGTGACCGGGTTGATCAGGACGAGCCCCGGGCCGCGGAGCCCCATGGCCCGCCCGAGGCGGAAGAGCACGACCCGCTGGTACTCGCGCACGATCTTGATCGACATGGCCACGACGGCCAGCAGGACCAGGACGACCACTCCGACAGCGATGCCGACGATCATCGTGACCACTCCCTTTCCGATTGCCTCGGCGACCGGGGCGGCCGTCGCGGCGGGGAGGGGGGCGGGGCCACCTCGTCGGACCGCTCGCCCCACACCTCGAGGCGCACGCCGCCGTGGAGGACCTGGATGCGCGATCCCGCCGGCACGTTGCCGTTGAGGGCGGTCGCCGACCACTCCTCCCCGCGGACGCGGACGACGCCCTCTGGGGTGAGGTCGGTCACCGCCACGCCCTCGGCACCCTCGACCTGCCCGCTGGGGAGGTGGCCGCCCGCGCCCGAGCGGCGGATCGCCACCCACCCCATGACCCCGATGCCGGCCGAGATGACGACGTCGGCGCTGAACAGCACCCACAGCAGCGGCGCCGAGCGGCCGGCTGCCGCCATGTAGAGGAGCCAGGCGGCGGCCAGGACGCCGAAGATGCCGGCGGCAACGTGGGTGTGGGGACCCGAGTGGAAGCCGACCAGGGACGTGACCAGCACAAGGCCGAGCAGGAGTCCCGCGACGATCCACATGGTGCGCCTCTCCGTTGCTGTCCGTTCGGCTCAACGGTACGGAGCGGGCGCCGGCGGTCCACAGTGCCGAAGGTCCCTTGGTCGGGCGTCCCGGACGCGCCGAGGGCGCCCGACCCGCTCACTTGGCGCGGGGTGCGAGCGCCCTCTCATTGTCAGCCCGGCCACCGAACCCGGAGCGACGGTCGGGACCATCACCGGTTCTCAACGTCGCACCGTGGGCTGCTGGCTTGCGCCAACGCCGCTGCATGCCTGTGTCGGCCGCCCCCGGACGCACCGTCCGGGCTGCTCCCGATGGCTCAGCGATCCGGGCCGTGAAGGTCAGTCCTGGTATCCGCTCCAGCACCTCCTCCGAGCCCCTACCGGTGCCTCCCGGCGCCTCGGCTGCTCAATTGGTTCAACACCGGAGGAGGCCGTGGTGTTCCCGACCGCGGCCTCGGGCCACCCCTCGGGCCACCCCTCGAGCGGGGGCTCGCCGGTTCGCCCCAAGCCGGCCGCACGGTTCTGTCCGTTCCCACAGCGTCAGGCCCGGCGCCGGCGGCGTAGCGTGGCCGCCGCCGAACGACCCGCCGCGCGGCCCCTCCACGCGGCGCAGAGCCCCGGGGAGGACCCAATGTCGGAAGAGACGATCCGCGTCCCGCTGGAGACCGAGCTCGACGCCTTCTTCGCCCAGTACACGGCGGCCGAGCAGGCGCGGGGCCTGGTCTACGGCCTGACCACGACCGAGGGGCTCGTCCACTGCCGCGGCTTCGGGGTGGCGAACGACGCGGGGCTCGTGCCCGACGCCGACACGGTGTTCCCCATCGCCTCGATGTCCAAGAGCTTTGTCGCCTGCGCCGCGCTCATCGCCCGCGACGCCGGCCACCTGTCGCTCACCGACCCCATCACCGCCCACGTGCCCGAGTTCGCCATGAGCGGCGACGACGTGGCGGCGGAGGACCCCCCGACGGTCGAGATGCTCTTCTCCATGTGCGGCGGCCTGACCGAGGACAACTCCTGGGTCGACCCCTTCATCGACCTGCCGACCGAGACGATGCTCGGCCTGATGCGCCAGGGCGTGCGGTTCAGCCACTACCCGGGGGCGGAGTACGAGTACTCGAACCTGGGGTTCTCCCTCGCCGGCCTGGCGGTCAGCCGGGCGGTCGGCCGTCCCATCGAGGACTACGTCCGCGAGGTGGTGTTCGAGCCACTGGGCCTCACGTCCACCTTCTTCGACAGCGCCCTGCCCGACGGCCTGCCCCGGGCGACGGGGTACTCCCTCGACACCGGGGCCAACTGGGTGCCCTTCGCCCCCCAGGCGTCGGACGCCTTCGCCGCCGCCGGTGGCATCGTCAGCACGGTCCGGGACCTGGCCCGCTGGATCACCTGGCTGGGCTCGGCCTTCCGACCCCCGGAGGGTGCCGCCGCCAACGCCGTGCTGCGCCGCACGTCGCGCCGGGAGCTGCAGCGGATGCACATCGCCGGCCCCCCCGCCCTCTCGGTGGGGGCGAGCGGAGCCGTGCAGGTGGTCAACAGCGGCTACGCCCTCGGTCTGCGGGTCACCAACGACCTCCACCGGGGCACGATCCTCTCCCACGCCGGCGGCCTGCCCGGGTTCACGCTGTACATGACCTGGCACCCGGTGTCGGGGCGCGGGGCCGTCGTGCTCACCAACAGCCACCGGGGCGACCCCATCACCCTGTGCAACGAGGCGTTGGGCCGGGCTCTCGCCCGGGACGAGGCCCCGGCGTCGTCGGTCGCGTTGTGGCCCGAGACGGTGGCGCTCCAGGCCCGGGTGGACGGCCTCGTGCGCGGGTGGGACGACGCCGTCGCCGCCGAGGTGCTCGCCCCCAACGTGGACTTCGACCGGCCGGTGTCCGAACGCCGGGCGGAGGTCGAGCGCCTGGTGGGCGAGGTGGGGCCGCTGCTCCCGCCGGGACCCAGGCCCGAGATCGTGTCCGCCGTGACCCCGGCCGACGTCACCTGGTCCATCCCGGGCGAGCGGGGCGAGCTGCTCTGCATGATCCACCTGACCCCGGTGGAGCCGGCGCAGGTCCAGGAGCTCGTGGTGAAGGCGTTCCCGACCGGCCGGCCCCGAGCCGCCGTCCCGGTGGACATCTCCCCCCGGCGAGAAGCGCTGGGCGAGGTCTTTGTCGCTCCCATCACCAACGTGCGGGTGGAGCTGCCACGTCCCTAATCTCGGCGCCGTGGACTTCGGCGTCGCCATCTTCCCCACCCACGACGCGATGGACCCGGCCTCGTTGGCCCGGCTGGTGGAGGGGCGCGGCCACGAGTCGCTCTTCTTCCCCGAGCACACCCACATCCCCGCCGGGAGAAGGACGCCCTACCCCGGCGCGGGGGAGCTGCCCCGGCGCTACGCCCACACCTACGACTTGTTCGTGGCCATGACGGCCGCGGTGACGGTCACGACCAAGCTCCGGGTGGGCAGCGGCATCTGCCTCCTCGTCGAGCGCGACCCCATCACCACGGCCAAGGAGGTGGCCAGCGTGGACGTGCTGTCCGGCGGGCGCGTCGAGCTCGGCGTGGGGGCCGGGTGGAACCGCGAGGAGATGGCCCACCACGGCACGGACCCCCGGACGCGCATGGCGCTCCTCGCCGAGCGCGCCGAGGCCATGCGGGCCATCTGGACGCAGGAGGAGGCCACGTACCACGGGCAGTTCGTCCACTTCGACCGGGTCTGGTCCTGGCCCAAGCCGGCCCAGCGCCCGCACCCGCCGGTGCTGGTCGGTGGCGACGGCCCCACCGTCCTCGACCGGGTGCTCCGCTTCGGCGACGGCTGGATGCCCGAGCACACACCCGAAGGCGGCATCGTCGAGCGGGCGGCCGAGCTCTCGGATCGGGCCGGGCGGCCGGTCGACGTCACGGTGATGGGCGTTCCGGCCGATCCCGCCGCCCTGGCGCCGTTGGAGGAGGCGGGAATCCGCCGGGTGCTCCACTGGCTCCCCTCGGCGCAGCGCTCGGGAGTGGAGGCGGCCCTGGACCGCTACGAGGCGGCCATCGCCACGCTGCACGGGGAATGACACCCGCCGGGCGTCCCCCCGCCGCCCGGTGTGCGGCCGTCACGTGGTGCAGACGGCGATCCCCTTGGCGGCGAGGATCCTCCCGGCCGACGCCTCGGCCCGGGCGGCCGGGAGCGTCCCCGCCGAGATCGCCTGCTCGAGCGCCGACACCACCGGTTGGAATGCGGCGGCGTCCACCATCGCCATGTCGGCGCCGGCCTCGAGGGCGGTGACGGCCGCCTGCGGCTCGGTGTAGCCGGCGTCGGCGACGGCGCCGGCCGCGAGGGAGTCCGTCATCGCCACCCCCGTGAAGTGCAGTGTGCCCCGCAGCAGCGAGTAGGTGGCGGGGGAGAGGCTGGCGGGCAACCCGCCGCTCAGGCCGGGGACGACGGGATGGCCCACCATCACGACCGGGAGGCCGGCGTCCACGGCCCGCTCGAAGGGCACCAGGTCGACCGACCGCAGTGTGGCGAGCGGCGGGTCGGTGGCCGGGCCTGTGTCGGTGTTGGCGCTGGCGTGGCCGAGCCCCGGGAAGTGCTTGCCCACCGCCACCACGCCGGCGGAGCGCAGCCCGGCGGCGTAGGCGATGCCGTCGGCCGCGGCCACGCCCGGTGTCGTGCTGAAGGACCGCTGGCTCTCGTCGGCCACCGGGTCCGTGGGGTTGGCCGTGTCGAGCACCGGGGCGAGGTCCATGGTGATGCCGAGCCCGCGCAGCGCCTCGCCCCGGGCGCGCATGGCCGCCTCGATCTGGGCCGTCGTCCACGCAGCCGCCATCTGCCGGGGCGAGGGGAGCGGGCCGAGCACGTCGGTCAGCCGGGCCACTGTGCCGCCCTCTGTGTCGGTGGACATCCAGGGCGCGACCTGCCCGCCGTCGGGGGCCGCCGCGCCGAGCTGGGCCAGTCCCGCTCGGAGGGCTGTCCGCTGGCTGTCCGCAGGCTGGCCGAGGAAGACGAAGCCGCCGGCGCCGGCGGCCGACTCGGGCGCCAGGGAGGAGATCGATGTGAACGACCCGAGCACCATGACGAGCTGGGCCGCCAGCCGGGCGTCGGACCACCGGGCGGGCGGGGCCGTGCAGGGACGGCCGGGCGGCGCGGTGGTCGCCGTCGTGGTCGACGGGGCCGCCGTGGTGGGCGGGGCGGACGTGGTGGTCGACGTCGCCGACGGGCCGCCGCCGGCGCATCCGGCGAGCACGGCCGAGCCGAGCAGGAGGGCGGCCTGGGCGAGGGGCCACCGGCGTGCCACCCGGCGTCGCACGGTCGGGCGGCCCCTTACACCCTGCGGTAGGCCCGCACGGAGAGCGGGATGAACACGACGAGGATGCCAACCAGCCACACCACGCTCTGCCACGCGTGGAGGGCCAAGGGGCCCCCGAGCGCCAGCGAGCGCATCTCCTCGATCACGATCGAGATGGGCTGGTTCTTGGCGAAGGCCTGGAGCCACCCGGGCATCGTGCTGATTGTGACGAACGCCGAGGAGACGAAGGTGAGGGGGAAGAGCCACACCAGGCCGAAGGAGCCGACCGACTCCTCGTCCCGGATGGCCAGGCCGACGTAGGCGGAGATGCAGCACACCACCACGCCGAGGGCGATGCCGAGCAGCATCATGAGGATCGCCGGGACCCAGCCGTTCTGGAAGCGGAAGCCGACGGCGTAGCCCACGCCCAGGATGACGAGCACCGTCAGGGTGAGGCGGAGCGAGTCGGACAGGAGCCGGCCCGTGAGCACCGCCGACCGGGCGATCGGCATGGAGCGGAACCGGTCGATCACGCCCTTTTGGATCTGGCGGGCGAGGGCGATCGCCGTCCCGAAGGAGGCGAAGGCCGCGCTCTGGCCGATGATCCCGGGCATCAGGTAGCTCACGTACCCGCCGGGCACCTTGACCGGGATCGCACCGCCGAACACGTAGCGGAAGAGCAGCACGAACATGATCGGCTGGATGATGGTGAAGAAGATGTAGGCCGGCACCCGGAACCAGATCAGAAGCTCGCGCCTGGTCATGGTGAGGGTGTCCATGACGCCCAGCCGGAGCCGGTGGCCGAGGCCCGTCGGCGGCCCCTGTGCCGGTGCCCCCGTCCCCCGCATCGCCGTCACGGCGCTCATCGTCCGACCCCTTCCGTCGTTGCGTCCGTCTCCGTTCCCGCCGGCGCCGACGCGCCGTGGCGCGACCTCCGCCGGCGCCGGCGACCTCCTCCGTCCTCCTCGGCCTCGGCAGCGTGGCCCGTGAGGGCGAGGAACACGTCGTCGAGGGAGGGCCGGCGCAGCGCCAGGCCGTCCACCTCGATGCCCGCCGCGTCGAGCTCGCGCACGGCCTGCACCAGCGCCTCCGAGCCGCGGCTGCCGACCCGGACGGCGACCCGTCCCGTGTCCGGCTCGATCGACGGATCGCCGTCGGCCAGCCCCGCCACGGCCCTGGCCGCCTCCGCCAGCCGGTCCCGGTCGGGCAGCGCGAACTCCACCACGTTCCCGCCCACCCGGTCCTTCAGCGCCTCCGCCGTGCCGGCGGCGATGACCCTGCCGTGGTCGATGACCACGATCTCGTCGGCCAGTTCGTCCGCCTCGTCCAGGTACTGGGTGGTGAGGAACAGCGTGGCCCCCTCGGCCACGAGGTTGCGGATCACCTCCCACATGCCGATCCGGCTGCGGGGGTCGAGGCCGGTGGTGGGCTCGTCGAGGAAGAGAACGGACGGGCGGGCCACCAGGCTGGCGGCCAGGTCCAGGCGGCGGAGCATGCCGCCCGAGTACGTCTTGGCCGGGCGGTCGGCCGCGCCGGCCAGGTCGAACTGCTCCAGCAGCTCCACCGCGCGCCGCCGGGCCGTCGCCTTCTCCAGGTGGTAGAGGCGTCCCACGATCTCCAGGTTCTCCCGGCCCGTGAGCTCCTCCTGGATGGCGGCGCTCTGGCCCGCCAGGCCGATGATCTCGCGCACGGCCGCTGCCTGGTGCACGACGTCGCGCCCCTCCACGAGGGCTCGGCCGCTGTCGGGGTGGAGCAGCGTGGTGAGGATGCGCACCACGGTGGTCTTGCCGGCCCCGTTGGGGCCGAGCACGCCGAGCACCGTGCCCCGGTCGACCCGGAAGTCGACCCCCCGCAGGGCGTGCACGTCGCCGAACGACTTGTGCAGGTTCTCGACAACGATGGCGGCGTCGTCGCTCACTGCCTGGCTCCCTCCTCGTTCTCTTAGTTGCTAAGATATCGTCTTGGTGAGGCATCCGTCAAGGTCGCGTCCCTGGCAGCGCCCCGGCGCGCCCGGCGAGGGAGGCGCCGACGCCCCCGGCCCACCGGCTGGCGACCCCCCCGGCCCACCGGCTGGCGACGTCGCCGATGCAGTCGATGCAGCCGACCCCGCCGGTGCCGCCGGTGCCGCCGATCCGGCATCCGACGTGCACGGTCGCATCGTCGACGCCTTCCGGGCTCACAGCCTGGAGACCGAGCTCTACCTCCATGCGGTGGCCGACCGCCTCGACATGACGCCGGCCGACTTCGTCTGCCTGACGCTCCTGCTCTTGGAAGGGCCGTGCACGGCCGGGCGGTTGGCCGAGCGGACCGGTCTGAGCACCGGTGCCATCACGGGGGTGGTGGACCGGCTGTCGGGGCAGGGCCGGGTGCGGCGGGAGGTCGACCCGGCCGACCGGCGGCGGGTCGTGGTCCGGCCGGTGCCCGAGCGGGCACGCGACCTGGGCGAGGTGCTCGGCCCGATGATCGCCGACGCCCGCCGGCTCCACGCCCGCTTCCGGCCGGACGAGCTCGAGACCGTGGCGCGCTTCGTCGGCGAGGCCCGCCAGCTGCTCGCCCGCCACACCGCCCACCTCCGCAGCGGCGAGCCCGTCTCGCGCCAGCCCGGCGGTGCGCTCGCAGTGCCGCGCGGCGCCTCCGAGGAGTCGGTGCTGCACGTCGCCGGCCTGCCGGCCCGGTTCCGCCTGGCCGCCGCCGACCTCGAGGACGAGCTGTGCCGCGTCGACCTCGGCGGACCGGCGCCGTCCGTCCGGGCGTGGCCCGGGCACGTCCTGGTGCAGGTGCGCGGGCGCGCCCGCGCCGCTGCCCGCGGCGAGCTGCTGGTCCACCGGGCGGTCCGGTGGACGGTCGAGATCAGCGGCGGCTGCCTGGAGCTGGAGGTGGACCTCCGGTCGGCCCGGGTGGCCGGCGTCCTGCTGCGCGGCGGCGCCCGCCAGCTCGTGCTGGAGCTGCCGGTGCCCGACGGCGTGGTGCCGGTCCGGGTCCTCGGCGGCGCCGGCCGCATGGTGGTACGGCGTCCCGCCGGGGTCCCCGTGGGCGTGCGCATCCGGGGGGGTGCCTCCGAGGTCGTGGTCGACGGGACGCGGGTGCGGTCGGCCGCCGGTTGGGCCCGGCTGGCGTCGGGCGACCCCGGCACGCCGGGGTACGAGGTGGAGCTGCACGGCGGGGCCAGCCGGCTGGTGATCGAGACCGGTTGACCGGGTCAGGCGGCGCCGCGCGCCGCCGGCGCCGCGTGCCCGCCGGAGCCTCCGCCGGGCGGGGGCCCCGGTCAACGCGACGGGCCGTCGAGACCGTACGGGAGATGCTCGGCCTCCTCGATCTCGAGCAACCGGTTGTACTTGGCGACCCGCTCGCCCCGGGCGGGGGCGCCGCTCTTCATGTGGCCGCAGCCGGTGCCGACGGCGAGGTCGGCGATGAAGTCGTCAGCGGTCTCGCCCGAGCGGTGCGACACGAACTGGGCGTACCCCGCCTCCCGGCACACGCGCATGGCCTCGAGGGCCTCGGTGACGGTGCCGATCTGGTTGACCTTGATGAGCGAGGCGTTCGCCACCTTGCGGTCGATCGCCTCGGCGATGATCACCGGGTTGGTGCAGAAGATGTCGTCGCCCACCAGCTCGACCCGGTCGCCGAGGCGTGCGGTGAGCCGCTCCCAGCCCTCCCAGTCCGACTCGGCCAGCCCGTCCTCCAGCAGCCAGACCGGGAAGCGGTCGACGATCGCCTCGTACCGGTCGATCATCTGGTCGCTCGTGAGGGCGTCGCCGGCGACGTGGTAGGCGCCGTCGCGGTAGAGCTCGCTCGTGGCCGGGTCCATGGCGATGGCGATGCCGTCGCGCCCGGGCTGGTACCCGGCGGCGGTGATGGCCTCCACCAGCAGGTCCAGCACCTCCTCCGGCGTGGCGATCTCCGGAGCGAAGCCCCCCTCGTCCCCGAGCCCCGCCGACAGGCGCCGGCCGATGAGCAGCGTGCGCAAGGCGGCGTAGGTCTCCGCCCCGGCCCGCACCGCTTCGGCCACGCTCGGCGCGCCGAGCGGCGCTAGCATGAACTCCTGGAAGTCCAGCGCGTTCGGGGCGTGCACCCCGCCGTTGACCACGTTGAAGTGCGGCACGGGCATCCGCGGCTCGCCGAGCCCACCGGCGCCGGCGAACGACCGCCAGAGCGGCACGCCCGCAGCCGCGGCGAAGGCGCGGGCCGCGGCCATCGAGACCCCGACCACGGCGTTGGCGCCCAGCCGTGTCTTGGTCCCGGTGCCGTCGAGCGCGGTCAACGTCCCGTCGAGGTCGGCGAGGCGGTCGAACGACCGTCCGCGCAGGGCGTCGAGGATCTCGCCGTTGACCGCCGCGACCGCGCCGCGCACGCCCTGGCCGCCGTAGCGGGCCGGGTCGCCGTCGCGGCGCTCGACCGCCTCGCGCGATCCCGTGGACGCCCCTGCCGGCACGCCGGCCCGGACGGTTCCGCCCTCGTCCGTCGCCAGCGTCACCGTGAGGGTCGGCCGGGCCCTCGAGTCCAGGACCTCCACTGCGTGCAGCCCGCGCACCGTGATGCTCATGTCGCCTCCCTTGCCGGCTGTCATGGTGGCCGCGGTCCCGGCCGGGCGACAGTGGCCGAAGGTCCCAATGCACGCACGCGCAGCACAGGGGGCGCCGCCGCCCACCCGCACGGCAAGCACGCACCGCCCACCGCCGCACCGCCGCACCGCCCCACCGCCGGAGGCGGGAACCCGGCGGACGTCGGGTAGGATCGAACCCGACGGCGATGGAGCTCGCCGACAAGTGCCGGATGGCTGATGGCTCCTTCAAGTGCCCGCGGGGCGAGAAGGGAGCTGGCCACGTGCCACCATCGGGAGGCAGCAGTCCAGCGTCGGCAGCAGCGGCACCGATGAACGCCGGACCCGCCGCCCGCCCTGGAATGGAGTCGGCAGCCTTCGAGACGTTGTTGTTCCCGCCCGGCCACCGGGGGCCGGAGCCGGCGCCCGGCGACGGGGACCGGACCTTTGCCGCCGACCTCAACCTCGACCAGGTTGCCGACGCCATGGCTGCCGGCTGGGAGGAAAGGGACCTCCTGCTCTCGCTCTTCTTCCGCCAACTGCGGGACCCCGAGGTCATCGCCTTCCGGCACGAGGTGTTCCGAGACCTGGAGCAGGACGCGCTCTTCCAGCAGGTGAAGGAGTTCGAAGAGCAGCTGCGGCGGGTGCGGGCCCACCTGACGTCGCTCCGGAAGATGCAGTCGCCCCATCACCGCAACGGCTGGCACCTCGACGCGGTCGCCATCTACTGCGACGCCGTCCGGACCCTGGCGGACCGGCTCCACGACGCGCCGCTGGCATCGGCGGGGCTCGTGGCGTTCCGCCAGTACCTGGACGCCTACACCTCGTCGCCGGGCTTTGCCGCCCTGGAGACGGAGACCGACCAGCAGCGGGAGGCCCTGGGTGCCATCCGCTACTGCGTGCGCGTCCGGGGCCTGCGGGTCGACGTCAGCCGGTACGACGACGAGCCCGACTACAGCGCCGAGGTCCTGAAGACGTTCGAACGGTTCAAGCAGGGGGCGGTGAAGGACTACCGCGTCGCCTACCGGGGGTGGCCCGGGATGAACCACGTGGCCGAGCAGATCCTCGGGCTGGTGGCCAGGCTCTTCCCCGACGAGCTCTCCTCCCTCGCGGACTACTGCGCCCGCCATCGCGAGTTCTACGACGAGACCGTGCACCGTTTCGAGCGGGAGGTGCAGTTCTACCTGGCGTACCTCGAGCACGTGCGACCGGTCCGGGCCGCCGGGCTCGGGCTCTGCTATCCCGACGTGGGGCGGACGAAGGACGTGCGCGTCACCGACACGTTCGACCTCGCCCTGGCCCACAAGCTCGTGGCCGAGGGCAAACCCGTCGTCTGCAACGTGGTCGCGCTGTCGGGCCCCGAGCGCGTGCTCGTCGTCTCGGGTCCGAACCAGGGAGGCAAGACCACCTTCGCCCGGACCTTCGGCCAGCTCCACCACCTCGCCAGCATCGGGTACCCGGTGCCCGGGACCGCGGCGCGCCTGGCGCTCTTCGACCGCCTGTTCACGCACTTCGGTCGGGAGGAGGACCTCGGCACGATGGCGGGCAAGCTGGAGGAGGACCTGGTGCGCATCCGCGCCATCCTGCTCGAGGCCACGTCGGACAGCATCGTGGTGATGAACGAGGCCTTCTCCTCGACGGCCCTGCACGACGCCACCTTCCTCGGTGCCAAGGTGCTGGAGAAGGTGGTCCAGCTCGACCTGCTCGCCGTGTACGTCACGTTCGTGGACGAGCTCGCGTCGCTCGGCCCCTCCGTGGTGAGCATGGTCAGCACGATCGTGCCGGGGAACCCGGCCGAGCGCACCTTCAAGGTCGTGCGGGGGCCGGCGAACGGGCTGGCCTACGCCATGGCGATCGCCGAGAAGTACGACGTCACCTACGAGCGCCTGCGGGAACGGTTGGGCCGGTGAAGGCGCACCTGCTCTTCGAGGCGAGGGACCACTGCTTCGACGGCCCCCTGCCGCCCAACCACGAGGACCTCGTCCAGGACCTGGAGCTCGCCACGCTGTTCTCCACGATGGCCCGGGGCGACCGGTTCCTCGCCGCCGTGGCCAAGAGCGTGGTGCTGGCAAGCGTGGACGACCCCGAGGTCATCCGGTACCGCCAGGACGTCCTGGCCGACTGCCTGGCCCACCCCGACGTGGTCCACGAGCTCTACGACGTCTCCGTGCACGCGCTGGAGGACAAGCGGGGGATCTGGGGGTACTCGACGAGGTTCCCGGCCTCCATCCTGTCCGGCGCCCTGAGCCAGCTCGAGGCCTCGGTCGTCTGGCTCGAGCAGCTCCGGGCCTTCGCCGACGCGCACGTGGCCACATTCCGGTCCCAGGGGATGCGGACGTTGCTGCACACGCTGCAGCGGGACCTCGACGACGACTATCTCGCCACCGTGGACCGGCACCTGAAGCAGCTCCGGTTCCG
>JAJYVT010000078.1 GCA_021791845.1 Actinomycetes bacterium
GAGGACCGTCGTCGGTCGCCACCGTCACGTGCAGCTCCTGCCACTTGGCACCATCGGGGTCGCCGAGGGACCGGAGCCGGACGAGTCCACGATCGGTCGAGACGAGCGAGCCGCCGACCAGGCAGCCGGTGGGCGCCAGGACCGACGCCTGGGAGTTGCGGACGCCGAACTGCTCGGCCAGCTCGACCGCCTCGTCCCACGACTCCTGGGCCGCCGACAGCAGCTCGGGCGGCACCAGCTCCTCGTCCACCTTGGACGCCTCGGCCTGGTGCATGCGCAGCACGTTGACCATCGCCTCGGCGTTCTCGTGGAAGCCGGCGAACGGGCCCATGCGGGCCGCCGTGCGGGCGGAGGTGGCGTAGGCGTGCCCGGTCATGAGGGCGGTGATGGCCCCCGCCCACGCCCGGCCGCCGTCGGAGTCGTAGGGAAGGCCGTTCGCCATGAGCAGCGCGCCGAGGTTCGCATAGCCGATGCCGAGCTCGCGGAAGCGCCGCGAGTTCTCGGCGATCGCCTCGGTCGGGTAGTCGGCGTTGCCCACCAGGATCTCCTGCCCGGTGAAGACGACGGCCACCGCCGCCTTGAAGCCCTCCACGTCGAAGGACCCGTCCTCACGAAGGAAGGTGAGCAGGTTGAGGCTGGCGAGGTTGCAGGCCGAGTTGTCGAGGTGCATGTACTCGGAACAATTCCGGACCACGATGCCGTCGACGATGTACGAGTGGTTCCGCGGCTCGCACAGGTTGTAGGTGAGCTCGACGCCGTCATTGGTGCGTTCGAGCAGGTGCGTCGTATTCCGCACCTCGTACCGCACGTGGTTGCGCACCACGTCGGCCAGTAGCGAGCGCTTGCGTGACAACGAGAACCCGACGGCGTCTGCGAACCGCACCAGCGATCCAGAGGTGATCCTCAAATCGAACATCGATGAGGAGCTGTACGACTTCTCCTGGCCGTCCTTGGTGGCGTAGGTCAAGCCGGAGCGCCTGGCACCGCTGGTCTTGTACACCTTGCTCGTGATGCCGAAGGTGGTGAGCAGGCGTTGCACCCCGAGGAGGAGCGCGGGCGACGCCGACCCCAGGCCCACGTACGACGACGCCCGGTGTCCTTCGACCACGCACCCGTCGGCGTCGAAGAGACCGCGAAGGAAGGCGGCAACGGCGAACGGCGGAGCCTGCTCGATGGACCACGGCACCGACTTCTGCGGAGCGCGGACCGCCCGGAGGCCGAGCGCCTCGAAGTAGCGCTGGATGCCGCGACGGCTCAGGCGCAGCTGGCACGTTCCGTTGGGCTGCTCGGAGACCTTGATCGGACGGCCCCCGTTGATCCACTCGGCGAGCTCCTGGTGCCCGGGCAGGATCTCGTCCCGGTCCTCCGCGGAGCCGTACACCGTGGCCAGCACCGAGCCGGACACAGAGCCGTCGCCCACCAGCCAGCCCAGGTAGTGGGCGACCTCGGGGGTCCACTCGTCGGGTAGGCGCACCGGCGCGGAGTGATCGCCCGTGGCGGCGTAGTCAGCCGGGTCGGAGGAGACCGGGATCGCCGGGTCGGCGTTGACCGCCGGTGCCGGGAGGTCGAGCACCTTCACCTCGTCGCGGAAGGTGAGCTTGCGGGCCTCGACGTACCCCCGGTTGACGGTGAACACGCGGTGGCCAGGCGTGCATCGCAGCTCCATCCCGTTGTCGAAGCGGAGCCGGACGATGTCGTTGACACCCGTGATCATGAAGGCCTCGGGACTGGTCAGCACCACGCCCTCGGCCGGGGTGTCCGGGTTCGTCGCGTCGTGCGTGTACACCTGGACCTCCTCGCCGCGGTTCACGCGGTCCACGAGGTCGGAGAACGGGATGAGCCCCTTGTCCGTGTGCACACGGGCGGACCCCGGGAAGCACGGGTTGCTGCCGTTGATCCGGCCGCTGTTGGGTGCGGTGTGCCAGGCGTTGATCGTGGTGTCGAACTGCATGCCGGGGTCGGCGCACTCCCACGCCGCGTGGGCGATCTGACGGAAGAGGTCGCGGGCCTTCACCGTGCGGACCAGCGAGCGGTCGGTGCGGGCGGTGAGCGCCCAGTCGCCGTCGTCCAGCACCGCCTGCATGAACTCGTCGGTCACCCGGACCGAGTTGTTGGCGTTCTGGTACTGGATCGAATGGCTGTCGGCGCCATCGAGGTCCATGTCGAAGCCGGCGTCTCGCAGCACCCGGGCCTTGCGCTCCTCGATGGCCTTGCACCAGACGAAGTCCTCGATGTCGGGGTGGTCGGCGTCGAGGATCACCATCTTTGCGGCCCTTCGCGTCTTCCCGCCCGACTTGATCGTGCCGGCCGACGCGTCCGCGCCCCGCATGAAGCTCACGGGCCCCGAGGCGGTGCCACCGCCCTTCAGCAGCTCGCGGGACGAGCGGATCCGCGACAGGTTGACGCCGGCGCCGGAGCCGCCTTTGAAGATGATCCCCTCCTCCGTGTACCAGTTGAGGATCGAGTCCATCGAGTCCTGGACGCTGAGGATGAAGCACGCCGACGCCTGCTGCGGCACGCCACGGACCCCGATGTTGAACCAGACGGGCGAGTTGAACGCCGCCTTCTGGCGGACGATGAGGTACTTGAGCTCGTCGCGGAAGATCTCGGCCTCGGCGTCGTCGAGGAAGTAGCCGTCCTTCATGCCCCAGGCGGTGATCGTGTCGACCACCCGGTCGGCCACCTGCTTGAGCGACCACTCCCGCTCCGGGGTGCCCAAGGTCCCCCGGAAGTACTTCTGGGCGAGGATGTTGGTGGCGTTCACGCTCCAGCTGGCGGGGACCTCCACGCCGCGCTGCTCGAAGGCGACCGTGCCGTCCCGGAAGTTGGTGATGCGGGCGTCCCGCAGCTCCCAGCGCACCTCGTCGTAGGGGTGCACACCCTCGGTGGTGAAGTGCCGCCGGATGCCGATTCCCGCTCGCTGCGGTGCGATGGCCATGGACCCTGTGCTCCTCGTCGTCGATTGCTTCCGCTCAGCCTGCTCCTGCACCGGCGCCCCGGCCGTGCCCGGGCGCCGGCACCCGGCGCCGGTGCAACCGGGGCGGACTGCTGCACGACCCCCCGGGCGACCGATGCCCACCCCCCGTCCCCCGTTCTAGACGTCGGCGGTACCAACCACTACATCTTGTGGTCGGGACCACATAGGACACGAGATAGTGGGGTTCATTACAGCACTGTAGTTACGCCGTTGTCAACGGCGTGCAAGAAGCGACGGTCCTGCTCACCGGCCGTTCGCGAAGATTTGCGCCGGCAAGCGGGGCCCGGGGCGACCGGGCCGGGGGCGCCGAGCACCCGGCAGCGGCTCCCGGCGGCAGCGGCGGGACGGCACCCCTGGTCGCAGCATGCCGCCACACCCCGGTAGCGTCCCCGGGATGGCGGCCCTGGTGGCGATCGACGCCGGGACGACGGGGGTGCGGGCGCTCGCGTTCGACGAGTCCGGCGCGCCCCTCTGCTCCGCCTACCGGCCGCTCTCCCAGCACTTCCCCCGGCCGGGATGGGTCGAGCACCGGCCTGGGGAGATCTGGCAGCTCGTGCGCTCCTCGCTGGCCGAGGTGGCCGCCATCCTGGCGGACGCCGGCACCACGGTGGCGGCGGTGGGCCTCACCAACCAGCGCGAGACCTCCCTGGCATGGGACCGCCGGACCGGCGAGCCGATCGGCCCGGCCATCGTGTGGCAGGACCGGCGCACGGCCCGCCGGTGCGAGGAGCTGGCCGACGGCGGCCACCTGCCGGCTGTGCGGACCACGACGGGCCTCGTGCTCGATCCCTACTTCTCCGCCACCAAGTTCGAGTGGCTGCTCCGGCACGGGGGGGTCGTTCCCTCCCCCGCCCTCGCCTTGGGCACCGTCGACTCGTGGGTGCTGTGGAACCTGACCGGCGGCCCGCGTGGAGGCGTCTTCGCCACCGACGTCACCAACGCCTCGCGGACGATGCTCTTCGACATCACCGGTCGCAGGTGGTCCGGGGAGCTCTGCGAGCTCTTCGGCGTCCCGGTCCCGGCTCTGGCGGACGTCCGCCCCTCCTGCGGCCGGCTGGGCACGATCGGCCCCGCGCTGGCGGCCGAGCTCCCCGGGCTGGCGGGCGTGCCGGTGAGCGGGCTCGCCGGCGACCAGCACGCCGCCCTCTTCGGCCAAGCATGCGTCCGCCCGGGCCTGGCCAAGGTCACCTACGGCACCGGCAGCTTCGCCCTGGTGCACGCCGGCTCCCACTGCCCTCCCCCGCCCGAGGGCCTGCTCGTCACGCCGGCGTGGGACCTCGGCCGCCACGGTGGCGTGGCCTACGCCCTGGAGGGCTCGACCTTCGTCTCCGGCGCCGCCATCCAGTGGCTCCGCGACGGCCTCGGCATCATCGGCTCGGCCGCGGAGATCGGCCCGCTCGCCGCCTCGGTCCCCGACTCGGGGGGGCTCGTGACCGTCCCCGCCTTCGCCGGCCTCGGCAGCCCCTGGTGGGACCCCCGGGCCCGGGGGACCCTGGTGGGGATCACGCGGGGCACCGGGCGGGCGCAGCTGGCCCGCTCCGTGGTGGAAGCGATGGCCTACGGCGTGCGCGACATGGTGGACGCCATGGCGGCAGCCCTCGGGGCTCCCTGCGACGAGCTCCGGGCCGACGGCGGGGCGGCGGTCATGGACCTCCTCCTCCAGCTCCAGGCGGACCAGCTCCAGATGCCGGTGGTGCGGCCGCGGTGCACCGAGTCGACGGCGCTCGGGGCGGCGATGCTGGCCGGCCTGGCCGAGGGCGTCTGGGGATCGGTCGCCGAGGCGACCGCCCTGTGGCAGCCCGAGCAGACGTTCGAGCCCTCGGTCGAGCGGGTGTGGGCGGACGCCGCTTACGACGGGTGGCGCCGGGCGGTCGAGCGGTCCCGGGCCTGGGCGTCGGACGACGAGCCGTCCGGGGCGTAGCCCGAGCCGTCCGGGGCGTAGCCCGAGCCGTCCGGGGCGTAGCCCGAGCCGTTCGCGGCGTCGGCCAGCCCCGCTGCGGCGTCGGCCGGCCCCGCTGCGGCGTCGGCCGGCCCGGCCGTTCTCGGGGCGATGTACTCGTCCACGTAGGGGCTCCCCGACAGCCGGGCGATCTCCTGCATGAGGGCGTCGGTGAACGCCCGGCACTGCGCATGGTCGTGCCCGACCGCGGGGTCCGACGGGTCGGGCGCCGGCTCCATGCGCATGGGCTCGCCGAAGCGGACGGTGACGGTCCGCCACGGGCGCAGGATCCGCCTGCCCACGGGTTGGACGTCGACGGTGCCGGCGATGCCGACGGGGATCACCGCCACCCCGCACTCCCGGCTCAGCCGGGCCACGCCGGTGCGCCCCCGGTGGACGAGGCGGTCGAGCGAGCGCGTCCCCTCGGGGTAGACGGCGATGAGCCTGCCGGCCGCCAGCTCGTCCTTGGCCGTCTCGAGGGCGCGCTCCGACTCCTTCCCCCCGCCACGGCGGATCGGGATCTGGCCGACCCCCCGGAAGAACCAGGCGGTCTTGCGCGAGTCGAAGTACTCGGCCTTGGCCAGGTAGGTGATCTTCCGGGGCACCACGAGGGGCAGGAAGAGCGAATCGCAGAAGGACTGGTGGTTGGCCGCCAGGACGGCGGGTCCGTGGGGGGGGATGTGGGCACGACCCTCGACGCGCACCCGCCACAGGAGCAGGAAGACCGGCGTCAGCACCACCTTCAGCAGCCAATAGGCCACGAGGAACGCTACCGTCCCAGCACCGGGTGGCAACAGGGCCGCTCGTCCCTTCGGAGCCCCGTCCCATGACCGGCAGACCGACCAGCACGTTCCTCGAGGGGCTGACCTTCGGCGAGGGCCCGCGATGGCACGGCGGCCGGCTGTGGTACTCGGACTTCTTCCACCACGCCGTGTGGTCGGTCGGCCTCGGCCCGTCACCCCGGCCGAGGAAGGAGGCGCACGTCCCCGGCCGACCATCGGGCCTCGGCTGGCTGCCCGACGGCCGCCTGCTCGTGGTGTCGATGACCGACCGCCGGGTGCTTCGCCGCGAGGTCGACGGCACGCTCGCCACGCACGCCGCCCTCGACGCCTGGGCCGACTGCAACGCCAACGACATGCTCGTCGACGAGACCGGTCGGGCCTACGTCGGCCACTTCGGCTTCGACCTGGACGCATTCTTCGAGGGCTGCGGCACGCCCGCCCCCGCCTCGCTCCTGCGCGTCGACCCCGACGGCACCGTCACCGAGGTGGCCCGCGACCTCCGGTTCCCCAACGGGATGGTCCGCTTCGGGCAGACGCTGGTGGTGGCCGAGACGTTCGGCCTTCGCCTCAGCGCCTTCGACGTCGCGGCGGACGGCGCCCTCACCGACCGCCGGGAGTGGGCGGCCCTCCCCGGGTGCGCCCCCGACGGCACCTGCGGGGACGCCGAAGGCGCCGTCTGGGTGGCCAACGCCCTCGCCCCCGAGTGCCTCCGGGTGGCCGAGGGCGGCACGGTGCTGGACCGGGTCGTCACCAGCCAGCCCTGCTTCGCCTGCGCCCTCGGCGGCCCGGATCGCCGGACCCTCTTCTGCTGCACGGCCCCGACCAGCCAGTCCGACCGGCTCCGGGACCGCACCGAGGGCCGCATCGAGGTGGCGCCGGTCAGCGTCCCGGGCGCCGGCCTCCCCTGAGCGAGGCTCCCGCCGCGACCAGGACCTCGAGGTCGACCGCACCGGCGAAGACGGCCCAGGTGGCGCCGGCCCGGGCGAGGCGCACCACCGTCCCGGCCAGGTCGTCACGGACCGGGCCGGCCCACGTCACCTCGGCGCGGCGGGCCTCGTCGGCGACCCCCTCGGGCGTGGCGTCCCAGAGGTTGAGGGCCACCCCCGCAGCGCCGGCGATACGCCGGGTGGCCTTCGAGCCGTCGCCGATCCACACCGGCAGCCCTCGGCGCCGCGCCGCGTCGGCGCACGCCCGCAGCTGCGCTCGGCGCACGCCCGCCGGCGCGAACGGCAGCCCGTACGCCTCGTTCTCCCCCGCGCTCAGCCGGTCACCGGTCCCCAGTCCGGCGATCACGCGCCCGGGGGCGAGGGCGGTCAGGGCGTCGAACTGGGCCAGCAGCACCGCGTCGGGCACCAGCCCGACCCTGGCGACGAGGGTGCCGAGGTGCACCGTTGCCGTGACCGCGGCCACGGCCGCCAGCACGGGGAACGGCGCCAGCGCCGGACGCTCGGGCTGGCCGATCGGCCAGAGGTGGTCGTAGCAGAAGACCCCGTCGACCCCGGCCCGCTCGGCCTCGAGGGCCCGGCCCAGCGCCGGGCCGGCGTCGTCCTCGAAGACGGGCAGCAGCACGCCGGTGCGCATCGCGGGGCTACGGCGCCGCGCCGTGGTCAGCCGGCGGACCCGGCCCGCGGCCCGGCGGCCCGGGCGCCCAGGGCGGCGCCGACGGCGCCGGCCCGCGCACCCAGCTCGGCGGGCACGATCGGCACCTCGGGACGATGGGGACCCCCCTCGACGAGCTCGGCAAAGAAGCGGCGCACCGGGGCGAAGAGCATCTCGCCCACCGCTGCCAGTCCGCCGCCCACCACGATCCGCTCGGGATCGAGCACGGCCACCAGGTTGGCCAGCCCGAGCGCCACCCACCACCCCAGCGACTCCATGACGGCGAGCGAGCCGACGTCGCCGTCGGCCGCGGCGCGGGCCACGTGCTCACCCCGCACGAGCTCGGGGTCCCCGCCGGCCAGCGCCACGGCCCCGAACAGGGTGCCGGCCAGTGCCGCCTCCCGGGCCAGACGGGCCAGGCCGGCGCCAGAGGCGTAGCGCTCCCAGCACCCCCGCCCCCCGCACGGGCACGCCGGCCCCGAGGGGTCGACGACCATGTGCCCGACCTCCCCCGCCAACCCGTGGGCACCGCGCTGGATGGCGCCGTCGACGATCACCGCCCCCCCGATGCCCGTCCCGAGGGTGACCATGAGGGCCGTGCGGGTGCCCCGGGCGGCGCCCAGCGTCAGCTCGGCCAGTGCGGCGCAGTTGGCGTCGTTGTCCACGTGGACCGGCACCCCGCCCAGGCGTTCCGACAGCTCGGTCGCCACGTCGCCGCCCGCAGCCGCCGGCAGGTTGGGCGAGAACCGCAGCATCCCCGTCCGGTCGAGCATCCCGGGGATCCCCATCCCCACCGCCCCCGGGCCGTGCTCGCGCTGGAGCTCCCGCACGAGCAGGGCGAGCGCCTCCACCACCGCCGAGCGGTCCTGGTCGGCGGCCACCCTCCCGACGGGCGGCCCGGTGCTGGGCTGGGGCGTCGCGACCCGCAGCTCGGCCAGCACGGCGTCGCCACCCGACAGGACCACCCCGAGGACCTTCGTCCCCCCCACGTCCAGGCCGACCACCGGGGCAACGGCCTCGGACGGCATCCCGGCGGCGGCCGGGGTGCCCGGGGCGCTCACCCGGCGGCTTCGACGCGCGCCTTCAGCTCGCGCAGCGCCGTGGACATGATCCGGCTGGCGGCGCGCATCTTGATGAAGCCGGGGATGGGGACCCGAAGCTCCACCTCGAGGTGGTACGTGACATCGGTGCCGCCGCCGACGGCGGGGTCGAAGACGTACCGACCGTCGAGCTTGGTCGTGATGTCGCCCTCGGTCAGGCGCCACGAGAGCGCGTGCGGGGCATCTGCGTAGTCGTAGTGGAGCGTGTAGCTCGTGCTCCGACCGAAGGCAGCGGCCCGGAAGGTGCACTCGGTCGGCCGGCCCTCGCCGTCGCGGCCCTTCACCTCGACCTGCTTGATGTCGGCAGCCCACTCCGGGTACCGCTCGATGTCGGTGACGACCGCGTAGCACCGCTCAGGGGGTGCCGACACCGTGGTGTGCTCCGTGGCCTGCTCCGCCAATTCCTGCCTCCTCGTGATGGTCGGTTCAGCCTTGCACTTCCGAAAGGGCAGCGGCCAGCTTTGCCGCCAGCGCGCCGTAGTCGTACTCCTCGACCGCCCGCCGACGGGCCGCCTCGCCCATCCGCCGGCGGAGCCCCTCGTCGGCGAGCAGCCGCCGGAGCGCCGCCGCCACCTCCGCCGGGTCCTCCGGGCGCCGGACCACCAGCCCCGTCACCCCGTCGAGGACCGCCTCGGCCGCGCCGCCGCTGTCCCCGGCCACCTGGGGGGTGCCCGCCGCCGCCGCTTCCAGGAAGACGATGCCGAACCCCTCCTGCTCCAGCCCGCCCCAGCGGTTCCGGCAGGCCATGGCGAAGACGTCGGCCGCTCCCAGGAGCGCGACCTTGTCCTCCTCGGGCACCCGTCCGAGAAGCCGGACCGGGGCGCCGAGCCGGCGGACCTGGGCGACCAGACGGTCCGCCTCCCGGCCGGTGCCGGCGATGGCCACGGTCAGCCCGGGGAACTCGGGTGCCAACCGGGCCGCGGCCTCCACGAGCACGTCCATGCCCTTGCGCGGCACCAGCCTGCTCACGCTGGCCACGAGCAGCCCGTCGCTCGGCAGGCCGAGGCGGGACCGGGCCCCACGGCGGGCGTCGCCCGACAGCGGCGCGAACCGCTCGGAGTCGACCCCTGGCGGCACCACGACGTGGTGGGGGCCGGCCCGTCCTGCGGCTCGGGCCCGTCCGAGCAGCGTGCCCGCCTCGGCCGCGGGGTACGAGCCGGCGGAGACGACGAGCGCCGAGCGGCGCAGCACCGAGGCGAGCAGCTCCCGGCTGGCGGGCACCCGGGCCGGGACCGTCACCTCCGCCCCGTGCAGCACCACCCCGTAGGGCAGGCCGAGCGTGGGGCCGAGGAGGCCGAGCGGCAACGCCGGGTCCAACACGACGAGCGACGCGCCAACCTCGACAGCCAGCGCCCGCACCCGGGCCCGCGACTGCGGGGATGGAAAGAAGAGGATGGGGCCGCGAACGCGGTCGATGCGCACGCCACGGGCGGCCTGCTCGGCGTCGAATGCGGCGGCGTCCGGGTGCGAGCGAGCCGTGAGCACCACGAACTGCTCGGGGTCCAGCCGGCGCCACAGCTCCCAGAGGTACGCCTGGATCCCGCCAACCTTGGGCGGAAAGTCGTTGGTGACCAGCACATGGCGCGCCACGGTCAGCGGCGCGCCCGGCGCTCAGCCGGCCTGCTCCCGAAAGCGCAGGCTCGGCAACAGGCCCGCCCGCTCCAGCATCCGCATGGCCCGAGCCTCCTCGGCGTCGATGACGACCGCGTCATCGGGGTCGCGGTCGACGAGGAACGTCACGACGCAGTCCCCGCAGGCATCCGTGTCCCGCATGACACAGGATTCGCACTCGACCGTGATGGTGCGCATGGCGTCCCCCTTCCGGCCGGTCCCCGCCGGCCACCGTGATCTCGTTCGCTGGGGACAGCATGACGGAAGGGTGTATCACCTGCGGGCAGGGGTCAGGACCCGACGAGCCACGAGCACCGGAGCTGACGCTCCGTGTTGTCCACGTTGGAGTCGACGATCACGACCGACTGCCACGTCCCCAGCTGGAGCCGCCCGTCGAGCACCGGGAGCACGATCGACGGCTGGACGAGCACCGGCAGCAGGTGGTCGGCACCGTGCCCGCAGGACCCGTGCCGGTGACGGTACCGGTCGTCGCGCGGCACCAGCCGCTCCACCATGTCCTGGAGGTCCTGCTCCGATCCCGAGCCCAGCTCCATCAGGGCCAGCCCGGCCGTCGCATGGGGAGCGAACACGTGGCAGAGACCGTCGCCGCGCCCATCGCAGAAGGCGGCGACCACGTCGGTCACGTCGGTCACCAAGCGGGACCCGGTCTCGACGGTGAACAGGTCCGATTCCATCAGCCGTGACCTCCCTGCACGTCGCCGACCTCGTCCGCCCCGCTACCCTTCGGCCGTCCCACCGACCCGGCGTCCCTCGCCCCGGATCGGCGTCTCGCCCGCCGCACGTGCTCCGCCACGTACCCGACGCTCCACGCCACGCCCTCGCTCACCACGTGGCCGTGGTCCACCAGCACGAAGAACGGTGGGCCCTGGACCCGGTAGTCGGACCACGCCGTCCGGGAGAGCACCACCAACGTCCTGGCGGCGTCCCCGGGCACCAGGACGCTGAGGGCGGCGGGGTCCTCGTGCGGGATCGGCCGGGTCACCGCCAGGACGCCGTCGCCCTGGGCGAGGCCGAGCGCCTCGGGATCGCCGAGGACCGGCCAGAAGGGGCGGCAGCCGTCGCAGTCCTCCGAGAGGAAGAGGAGGAGGAGCGAGCCGGTCGTGCCGGCAGCCGCCACACGCCGGCGCTCGCCCGAGCAGTCGACGCCCTCGACGTCCCGGGCGGGTGGCGTCGCCGACGGCCGGCGGGTTGGCACGGACACGAGCGGTCCGAGCGCGGGCCGGCTGCCGACCGGCCGGTCGCCGGCCGCGCTCACCGGCGTACCCCGCAGGTGGACGCCGGGCCGGCGGGGGTCCGCGTGTCGGGAGCCCTCACAGCCGCTGGAGTAGCTCCGCCTTCTTCGCCGCGAACTCCGCCTCGGAGATGATCCCCCGGCGACGCAGCTCGTCGAGCTGCACGAGACGCCCGGGCACCGAGGCCGCTGTGAAGTCGCCCTCGCCCGTCGAAGACGAACGCACGCCGTGCGGCGGGGTGTCGGTCCAGGTCCGCGCGGGGGATCCCCGGCCTCGCGGCCGGGCCCCCGGTCCCGCTCCGGGGGAGCCGGCGGGACCTCCGGCCGTCGGGGCCGAGCGCCACGCGTGCCCGTACCCCGGTTCCATCTCGTCCAGGGTGTGGGTGATGAGCCGCTGGACCGAGCGCGGCCGGGGGACGTCGTCCACCACCAGCGGACCGTCGCCCGTGGCCACCTCGAACACGAGCCGCCCGCAGCCGACGAGCCGTCCCAGGAGGCTCTGCGTGCAGTGCACCTCGGCCACCCGCTGGAGCCGGAGCTGCACGACGTCCCGACCGAAGACCCCGCGACGGTAGACGAGCCGGGTGTCGGTCACGAGGAAACGGATGGCGCGCCAGCGCAGCAGGCGAGCCGCGGCCCAAGCGGCCGGGAGGAGCACCATGGCCCCCAGCACCCAGGCGACGGCAATCGGCGCATTCGGGAAGTGCACGGCGACCGCCAGTGCGATCGCGAGGGCGAGCGCAACGACGAGAACCGGCGGCAGCACGTACACGACGTGCGGCCGCAGCTCAGCGAGGACCTCCTCCTCGTCGTCGAGGACGTTGCGCACGAACCCCACCGTCACCAAGCGTACCAACGGGCCCGACCAGGTCCTCTGATGGCTCGGCTCGCTTGCCCCGCCTGTTGCCGCCGCCCCTGCCCGGTTCCTGCAGGGCGCGGTGCGGGGACGGGAGCGGAGGCGTGCGGCAGGAGCGTGCCGCCGGCGTGCGGCGGTGCGGTGCGGCGGGTGGGTCGCCGTCGCCTGGGGCGGGTAGAACGACCGGCGCACCGCCCCCGGGACGCCGGGGCGGCCGAACGGGAGGTGCAATGACGGTCGAAGTGCAGTCCAGCGAGCTGCGAGCCCGGATGGCCGGGGGCGAGCGGGTGTTCGTCCTCGACGTGCGCGAGCCGGACGAGGTGGCGGCGCAGGCGTTCCCCGGTGCGCACCACATCCCGTTGGGCGAGCTCGCCGACCGCACCGGCGAGCTGCCGCTCGACGGCGACATCGTGGTGGTCTGCCATCTCGGCGTCCGGTCCGCGGTGGCGGCCGAAGCCCTCACGCGCGCCGGCTGGCCTGCCGAGAGCCTGGCCGGAGGCATCGCGGCGTGGTCGGAGCTCGAGGAGGGCGCAACCGGGTGACCCGCCTGGCGCCGGCCCGTTGACGCGCCGGTCCGGCTGACGGGCCCGGCGCCGGGCGGGTGCCTAGCCCCGGCCGAGCGCGAGCCAGGGGCCGACGTCGCGCAGCATGACCGCCGCCACCACCAGCCCGACCACCACCGCCGTGGCGAGCAGCCATTGCCGCCCCTTGGCCCCCCGCACCTGCGCGTAGGACCGCTCGAGCCAGTCACGCGGAGCCAGGCGTGCCGTCTCGGCGATGTGGCCGAGCACGTGCAGCGCCATGAAGATGAGCCACACGACGAAGGTCACCTTGTGCAGCAAGAGGAGCCCTGTGCGCCACCCGGTGGGCGCCACGAGCAAGGCGATCCCGCTCACCAGCACCGCGAGCGTGAGCACGACCACGATCGGCCCGATCAGGCGAAGCGTGGGCGGCGGCGGCCCGCGTCGGCGGTACTCGGGGTTGCCGAGGTAGTACTTGGCGAAGCGCCACGTCGTGCTGCCGATCTTCACCAGCACGAACGGGACCATCAGCATGCCCACGAAGACGTGGATGCCGAGCAGCGGCGTGACGCGGAGGATCGTGAGCCCCTCGATCGCCAGCAGCACGAAGATCACCGATCCCGTCATGGCGGTCAGCCGGGCATTGGCCTCGACCCCTTGGCGGTTGCGTCGCGGCCGCGTCCGGGAACCGAGGCGTGCGTCGTCGAGTTGCCACGGATCGAGCAGGTCGGCGGTGCTCGAGGAGCGGACGCGGCCGGCCCCCGCCGGGGACGACGGCCCGGGTGCCGGGCGCCGGGTGGGTGACGGCCCGGGTGCCGGGCGCCGGGCGGGTGACGGCCCTGGTGCCGGGCGCCGGGTGGGTGACGGCCCGGGTGACCAGCGTCCTGCGCCAGAAGCCGGGCGCCGCACGGGAGCCGGACCCGGGTGTGTCACCTGGCGCATCCGCCGGCGCAGCTCCGCCGACCGCGGGGCGGCACGCCCGCCGACCGGGCGGGGCTGCGGCCGCCGCTCGTCCGGCCAGCGGACCGAGGGGTGGCGGTCGGGCGTGGGGCCGGCGTCCACGCGGCGGACTCGACCGGGCGGCTGGGGCGGGCGCCCTCGGAGGTCCGAGGTGCTCATGCCGGCACCTCCAGCAGGGGCAGCCCCACGCTGGGGCGGGATGCCGCGGCCCGGGCCGCACGCTCATGGAGCGCGGTGGGGACGTCGCCTCCCGGCAGCAGGGGCGGGCCGCAGGGGTCGAGGGGCACGCGCTCGCCGAACGGCTCGGCACACACGCCGCGGCCGCCGCAGGCCGCGGCGTCGACGATCAGCGAGAGGCGGCGTCTCATCCCCACGCCACCATAGAACGCGGCCCGGGGGCCGGAAGGACACCCGCCGGTCGCTGCCTCAGTTGGTCAGGCGCGACCAGGGCGGCCCGCCGCCGCGGTATCGGGACGCCGGAGCGCGGGCTCGCTCGCCCCCTGCCCCGGCCCTGGCGCACCGTCGGAGCGCGACGCGGCCCGCCGCCACGACACCGCCAGGCGCGCCCCGCCGAGCGGCGCCTCCCCCACTGTCCACGAGGCGCCGGACATCCGCACCACCGAATCGGCGATGGCGAGTCCCAGGCCGGCGCCGCCTGCCTCCGTCGTGGCCCGGTGGAAGCGGTCGAACACCGCCCGGCGCTCGGACAGCGGGATCCCCGGGCCGCTGTCGTCGACCCGGAGCACCACCCGGCCCTGCGCCGAGACCACGGACACGATCGCCGTCCCGCCTGGTCCGGCGTACTTGCAGGCATTGTCGATGAGGACACCCGCGAGCCGGTCGACCCACTCGGTCGCCGCCTGGACCACCGCGGGGGCCTCGCCCTCCCGCTCCAGCCACAGGGACACGCCACGCTGCTCCGCCAGCGCCTGGAACCGATCGACGCACGCAGCGGCGACGGCGGCGACGTCGGCCCGCTCACCTTGGTCGTGCCCGGGCACGCCGGCATCGGCCCGCGCCAGCCAGAGGAGGTCCTCCACGATCCGGCGCAGCCGGCGCCCCTCGGCGCCGATCCGCTCGAGGACCGCCTGGTACTCGTCGGGGCTCCGTCGTCGCCGGAGCGCCAGGTCGACCTCAGCTTCCACCACGCTGAGCGGGGTGCGGAGCTCGTGCGACGCATCGGCGGTGAACTCCGCCTGGCGTCGCTGGACCTGCTCGAGCGGCGCCGAGGCCCGCAGGCCCACGATGAAGGAGCCGACGAACACGGCCGCGGTCAGAAGGATGCCGAAGAGGAGCGCCGGGAGGAACAGCGCGTCGTCGACGCGCCCGTCGGCGGCCACGCTCTGGCCGGCGACCACCCACAGGGAGCCGACCCGGACGCCGTCGAGGCGGAAGCGCCCCGGGCCGAGCGTGACGGTGACGGGCACCCCGGTCCAGGCGCCACGGGCAAGGTCCGGTGCACCGGCCGTGAGCGCTTGGGCCACCCCCGACGGCCCGACCTTCCAGAGGAAGACGGGGTCGTTGTCGGTGTCGCGGTCGCCTGTGATGAGCGGCGGGGATCCCGGCGCCACCGGCTTCGACACCTCGTGGGCCAGGGTGCTCCGCAGGCGGGTGTCGACCTGGCCGACGAGCCGGTGGTTCACGAACTGGTTCAGGCCGAAGACGCAGAGGACATAGCCGGCGGCCACGACGACGGTGGCCACGAGCGCCACGCGCGCCGCATGGCCCCGGCGCCGCACCGGCGGGGCGGCGGCCCGCCCGGTCACGGGCCGACCAGCTTGTAGCCGGTGCCCCGGACCGC
>JAJYVT010000160.1 GCA_021791845.1 Actinomycetes bacterium
GTGCCGAGCCGTCCGAGCCCGGTGGCACGACGACTGGCCGCCCCGCCGGTGGCAGAAGCGGCGGCACTGCTCGCGGCCGGAACCGGCAGTCGCATCGTGGTCCCCAAGCGTGCCGGCCGGCACGTGACGGTTGCTGCTGCGGTCGGCGAGCAGCGATGAGGACGGTCAAGGTGATCGGCGTGGGCATGGGCAACCCCCGTCACCTGACCCAACAAGCGGTGGACGCACTACGAAGCGTCGACGTCTTCTTCGTCCTCGAGAAAGGGTCTGCGGCCGACGAGCTGGTGGAACTGCGCCGGGACCTGTGCAGCGCGGTCATCGGCACCGGCGACTACCGCTTCGTCACGGTTCCCGACCCGCCGCGGGACCGCTCGACGACAGCGTACGCCCAGGCGGTGCAGGACTGGACTGCCGCCCGCAGCCATGTCCTGCTCGACACCATGGAAGCCCACCTGGAGCCCGGCCAGACCGCAGGGATCCTGGCGTGGGGTGATCCCGCGTTCTACGACAGCACCCTGCGAGTGCTCGACACCGCCCGGACGACGGGACACCTCGAGATAGAGGTGGTACCGGGGATCAGCAGTATCCAGATGCTGGCCGCCGCTCACCGAATCTCGCTCACCCGGGTCGGACGGCCGCTCCAGGTGACGACCGGGCGGCGGTTGGCCGAGGAGGGGATCCCTTCGGGCTGCCACGACGTGGTCGTCATGCTCGACGGCCACTGCTCGTTCCAGCACGTCGATCCTGACGGCGTGCACATCTACTGGGGTGCGGACCTGGGCGGCCCCGACCAGGCGATCGTCTCGGGCGAGCTAGGAGAGGTGGCGGACGCGATCCTGGCCCGGCGGGCCGAGATCCGGTCCCGCCGAGGATGGGTGATGGACACCTACCTCCTCCGCCAGGACATCCCACACCGATGATCTATCTGGTCCGCCACGGCCAGTCGGAGTGGAACCTCCTGCGCCGGACCCAAGGGCAGATCCCCCACCCGCAGCTGACCGATCTCGGGCGGCGGCAGGCGTCCGCCGCGGCGCAGGCGATCCACGCCGACGCCGAGGCGAACGGTCAGGCGGTCCGCTCCGTGATCGCCAGCGACCTGGTCCGGGCGGTCCAGACCGCACAGCTCGTTGCCGGTGCCCTGGCCGTCCCGATCCACCTAGACGGGCGCTGGCGTGAGCAGTCCCTCGGACGGCTCGAGGGGCTGGGATACGGGGAGACCGACGCCGAGCTGGCCGGTACCCGGGCCGGCCCCGATGCGCCAATCGGCGGAGGTGAATCGGCGCGCCAGGTGGCCGAGCGGGTGGCCGCCGCGCTCGAAGACCTGGACCCGACGGAGGTGGCCGTGGTCGTGACCCACGGGGACACGATCCGCTGCCTCCTGGCCCGTGTCACGAGGATCGCCGCGGCGTTCGACGCTTCGAACCCGGTGCCGAACGGCGCGGTCATCGCGCTCGACGGGCGTTGCGGCTGCCGAATCCGGCCGCTCGAAGGCCCGCCGCTGGCTGGCGCTTGAAGCTCCGGCGGGGCCCGCAGCCAGGAAAACACCGAGGAGCTGATGGGCACCTACCCTTGGGTCGCAGCACGCCGCCAGTGCGCTCAGTGACGGTCGGTCTCAGCGCACTGGTCTTCGACCGTGGCCGTCGCCTGGCGCGAGCGTACGGCCGCCAAGACCATCTGGGCGGCGAGGCACGCACCGACACCCTCTCCAGCGCGCAGGCGGAGCTGCAGCAGCGGTTCGAGGCCGAGCTCGGACAGCACGCGGCCGTGGGCCAGCTCTCGGCTGCGCTGGCCCGCCACCAGGGCGCTCTGGACCGCAGGTTCGATGCGCACAGCCACCAGCGCAGCGAGAGACGTGACCAAGCCGTCGATGACCACCGGTGCCCGAGCTCCGGCCGCGGCCAACGTCAGCCCGGCGAGGAACGCGATCTCGGGACCACCGACCGCGGCGAGGGCCACCTCCGGTTGACAGAGCCGCTTGCCGTGCGTGGAACGGGCCCGCTTCAGCGCTGCCGCGACGACGGCCCGCTTCCGTCGAACGATGGCGGCGTCTGCGGCCGCACCCAGACCGACGGATTCGTCCACATCCATGCCCAGCAAGGCGCACGCCAGGGCGGCGGCCACGGTCGTGTTGCCGATGCCGACCTCCCCGAGGCAGACGAGCCCATCCTCCGCCAACCGTCGCCCGATCTCCTCTCCTGAGCGGAAGAGAACCTCGACGTCGGCGGGGTCAAGTGCGTCGGCGGCGACCATGTCGCCGGTCTGACGGGTGGCGACGGCGTGCACCGCTTCGACGGCCAGACCGACCTCGCGTGCCGTCACCGCGCCGAGCGACACGCCGGCTCGAGTGGCCGCCAAGACTTCGCCCGTGACCGACGGGGAGAAGGCCGACACCCCGTGCCTCGTCACCGGGTGGTCGCCGGCCGCGACCACGAGCGTCCCCGACGTCGGCGGTTTCGGCCGCAGCGCGAGCACCCGGTTCACGACGACGTCGAGCACCCCGAGCGAGCCGGGAACGGTCAGCCGATGGTCACCCTCGTCGCGCCCGGCGACGACCGACGCAGGCTCGGGACCGGCCAGGTGC
>JAJYVT010000079.1 GCA_021791845.1 Actinomycetes bacterium
GTCGCCGCCATGAACGTGTCCGCCAACGCCATGCGCGTCGAGCCCGACACCCTGGTGTCCGAGGTGCTGCCCCGCCTGCTCGAGTCGGCGGCCCACATCGAGGAGGGACTGCGGGCCCACAGCGGCGCGGCGCGCCAGCGCTAGCCTGCCCCGGCGCCGCCCGTCGCGCCGGCGCCGCCCACCGCGTAGCCGCCGCTCAACCCCAGACCTCGGCCGCCGTCTCCACCACGAGTCGCAGCTTGGCCACCTCGTCGTCGAAGCTCAGCCGGTTCCCCTCGACGGTCGAGGAGAAGCCGCACTGGGGCGACAGGCAGAGCTGGTCCAACGGCGCGTAGGCGCTCGCCTCGTCGATCCGGCGCTTGAGGTCGTCCTTCGACTCCAACTCGCCACGCTTGGTGGTCACGAGCCCGAGCACCACCACCTTCCCCTTGGGCAGGAAGCGCAGCGGCTTGAAGTCGCCCGACCGGGCGTCGTCGTACTCGAGGAAGAAGCCGTCCACATCCAGCTCGTTGAAGAGCGCCTCGGCCACGAAGTCGTACCCGCCCTCGGCCGTCCAGTACGACTGGAAGTTCCCCCGGCACGAGTGCGTCGTGACGGCCATCCCCTCGGGACGTCCCGCCAGCGCGGCGTTGATCTGGCGGATGTACCGGAGGTGCTGGTGCTCGGCGTCGTCCCCGCGCTCGGCGATCATCTGGCGCTGGGCCGGGTCGTTGAGGTAGGCGAGCGACGTGTCATCGAGCTGGAGGTAGGTGCACCCGAGCTCGCCGAGCCGCCGGACCTCCTCGGCGTAGGCGGCGCTCAGGTCCGACCAGAACTCCTCGATGTCGCCGTACACGGCAGGGTCGATGGCCGCGGCGCCGCCGCGGTAGTGGACCATGCTGGGCGAGGGGATGGTGAGCTTGGGCACGGCGGTGGTGGTGGCCGACTGGAGGAACCGGAAGGCGTCGGCGAAGATCGTGTGGTCGAGGTGGACCCGGTCTCGCACCGCCAGTCCGGCCGAGACGAAGGAGGTGGCGCCGGCTGCGTCCTTGAACGAGACCTTCAGCTCCTCCTCGGTCTTCTCGATCCCTCCCAGCTGGTAGATGAAGTCCATGTGCCAGGAGGTGCGGCGGAACTCGCCGTCGGTGGCGGCGCGCAGGCCGAGCGACTCCTGGAGCGCCACGACCGCACGGATGGCCGCGTCCTCGGCCTCGGCCAGGGCGGCGGCGTCCACGGCCCCCTGTGCGAACCCGGCGCGGGCGGCAAGGAGCTCGGGCGGGCGGAGCAGGCTGCCGACGTGGTCGGCGCGGAACGGGGGTGCGGTTCGGGCGGTCACGTCCGAAACGGTAGCGCCGCAAGAGGCACGGGGCCGGGGCGGCGTGCACCGAAGGCCGGCGGACGCCGGCCGGGGCATCGGTGGGCGTGCGCCCCGCCCGAGCATCCATCTGTCGAACACATCTTGTGATGTATACTTCACCACATGTCTGTTTCTTCGATCGAGACTTCTCGGCGCCGGCGATCCAGCCGGGACCAGCTCCTCGAGCGCTTCATGGAGCTCGCGCCGACGGTCCGGCGAGCATTCGAGGTCCGGCTGGGCTCCGGGGAGCGGGCCGAGTGGCTGTCGCTCACCGGTCACCAGCTCGAGGCGCTGACCGCGCTCGAGGAGGGCAGCCTCACCATGCGCTCGCTCTGCGACCGCCTGGACATCAGCGAGAGCGCGGGCACCGCGCTGTCCGACCGCCTGGTGGCCCGGGGCATGGTGGCGCGCGAGCCCGACCCGAGCGACCGGCGGGTCGTCCGGCTGGCGCTGACCGGACAGGCCCGCTCGATGGTCGGGCGCTACCGGGAGATGAAGCGGACCCGGGTGGCCGAGCTCCTCGCCGGCCTGCGGCGCGACGACCTCGAGCATCTCGTGCACGTCTACGAGACCCTGGCGGCGGTGGCCTCGGCGCCCGAGAAGCCGGCCGCCGACACGGAGACGACCACGGCCCGGGTCATCAGCCGCCGGGCCCCGGGGCGCACGGGCCGCGGCACCGCCCGCCGGTCCCGCCGTCCCACCGAGCCGACCACCACCCCGCCAGGAGCGCCGTCATGACCCGAACCGCCACCGTCCCGGCCGCCCCGGGTGCAGCGCACAGCGACCGGTACAAGTGGGTCGTGCTGTTCAACACCACGCTGGGCGTCCTCTTGGTCTCGATCAACGAGTCGATCCTCATCATCGCCCTGCCCGACATCTTCCGGGGGATCCAGCTCAACCCGCTGGTGCCGTCCAACTCCTTCTACCTCTTGTGGATCCTGCTCGGCTTCATGCTGGTGACGGCGGTGCTCGTGGTCACGTTGGGGCGCATCGGCGACATCTACGGCCGGGTGCGGATGTACAACCTCGGCTTCGCCATCTTCACGGTCTTCTCCATCCTGCTCTCGGTCAACTGGCTGCACGGCACGGCCGCCGGCGCCTTCATCGTCGGCATGCGCATCGGCCAGGGGATCGGCGGCTCGTTCCTCTTCGCCAACTCGCCGGCGATCCTCACGGACGCCTTCCCCGCCGACCAGCGTGGCCTCGCCCTCGGCATCAACAACATCGTGGGCGTCGCCGGCATGTTCATCGGCCTCGTGGTGGGCGGCATCCTGGCGCCGGTCGACTGGCGGCTCGTCTTCGTCATCTCCGCTCCGTTCGGCATCCTGGGCACGGCGTGGGCCTACCTCAAGCTCAAGGACAACGGCGTCCGCACCCCCGCCCGCATCGACTGGTGGGGCAACGTGCTCTTTGCCGTGGGGCTCACCCTCGTGCTGGTCGGCATCACCTACGGGATCGAGCCCTACGGCACCTCGCCCATGGGCTGGGCGAGCCCGAAGGTCATCGCCGAGCTGGCGTCCGGCCTGGCGTTGCTCGTGGCGTTCGCCGTGGTCGAGACGAAGGTCGCCTACCCCATGTTCCGCCTCAGCCTCTTCCGGATCCGGGCGTTCCTCGCCGGCAACGTGGCTGCACTGCTGGCAGCCATCGGCCGGGGCGGCCTCATGTTCATCTTCGTCATGTGGCTCCAGGGCATCTGGCTGCCCCTGCACGGCTACAGCTTCGCGTCGACGCCGCTGTGGGCCGGCATCTACATGCTCCCGATGACCGGCGGGTTCCTCATCGCCGGGCCCATCTCGGGCATCCTCTCCGACCGGTACGGCGCCCGACCGTTCGCCACGACCGGCATGGTCGTTGCCGCCCTCACCTTCATCGGCTTCGACTTCCTGCCGATCAACTTCTCCTACCTCCCCTTCGGCGCCCTCATGCTGGTCAACGGCTTGGCCATGGGCCTCTTCGCCTCCCCCAACCGGGCCGCGGTGATGAACAGCCTCCCGCCGGACCAGCGGGGGGCCGGAGCCGGGATGTCGGGCGTCTTCCAGAACGCGGCCATGGTGCTGTCGATGGGGATCTTCTTCACCCTCATGATCTCCGGCATCGCCTCGGTGCTCCCACGCTCCCTCTACAAGGGGCTCGTGGCCCAGCACGTGCCGGCAACCACGGCCGCGGGGATCTCGCACCTCCCGCCGATCACGAGCCTCTTCTCCTCGCTGCTCGGCTACGACCCGATCCGCCAGATCCTCGGCCCCAGCGCCCTGGCCAAGCTGCCGGCCCACTCGGCGGCGATCCTGAGCGGCCGGAGCTTCTTCCCCCACCTCTTGACGACGCCGTTCGCCGACGGGCTCACCCTGGCGTTCACCTTCGGTGCCGTGGCGTGCGCGCTGGCCGCCGTCGCCTCGCTCCTCCGTGGCGGGCGCTACGTCCACGGCACCCCGGCGTCCTCGGGGACGAGGTCGCACGGGACGGGGTCGGCTCCGGAGGAGCCGGCGCTCGAGTCCGTCGTCGCCGTCGCCGTCGAGGCGGCGAGCGTCGGCCCGCTGCCGGGCCCACTGGCCGAGCCCCTCTCGGCCGCCGGGCCCGAACGACGCCCGTCCCGGCTCCGGCGCGCCGGCCGTCCCGCGGTCGAGCGCTCCCGTGGCGTCCGGGTCCCTGAGCGGCGACGCCGGCGCACGCGGGCCTGACCCTCACCGGGGCACGCGGGCCTCGCGTCACCCCGCCGGCTCCCCCGCCGCGGCCGCTCACCTTCGCCCGAACGCGACGGGACCGCCGCCGTCCGGGAGGTCCTTCTCCCAGGCGACGGCGGCCCCGCGACCGTCAGCAGCGTGGCGTCGCCGCCCGCCGGCTCACTGCCCGACGCGCGCGCCCGGCATCCCGCCGCTGTACTCGATCGGGTGGCTGATGACGCGGCCGGGGACGTTGGCGTCCTTCTTGAACTTCCCGAGGGGAAGGATCGTCCGGCCGTAACTGTCGGCGAAGATCAGCGACGCGCCGGTGTAGATCGCCGCGCCCACCGAGGCCACCAGGACCCAACCAGCGGCAACGACGGTTGTGTGGCTGCCCGACAGGTAACCCGCCGACAGCAGTGCCGACCCGGCGGCGAGCAGGCCCAGGGTGGTGAACACGCCGATGTTCTTGGCCACCGCCGCCAGGGCGCACACCGCCGTCAGGATCGCCAGCATGACGAACCACATGCCGACCCCGACCAGGTGTGTGGACTTGGCGCCGGGCGGCATGGCCAGTGCCTTGCTGCCGATCATGAGCCAGAGGATCCCGTAGGCGATCCAGAACGAGCCCCACATCGTGTGCACCACCGTGGCGATCGTGTCACGGGCCTTGTAGGACCACATCCCGGCCAGGAACTGCCCGATCCCGCCGAACGCCAGTGCGAACGGGGCGAAGTACATCGCTGTCGAGGCCTTCCCGTACCAACCGGCGAGGTTCCCCGCCACGATGAGCGTTGCCGCCGAGAAGGCGAACAGCCCCATGGCCGACGGAGAGGCCACCGGGTTGAGCACGATCCGGCTCCGCTCCCGCCACGCGGCAGCTTCGAGCTCCTCGTCGCTCTTCCCGTTCTTGTCGTACGTCTGTCCCCTCAGTGTGGAACTGATGTTGCTTACGCTGGACATGCAGCGCCCCTTTCGTCCATTTCCGTAATCTCCGCCTCTTGATTTACCCAATCGAAACGCGTCTGCTGCACGCAGGCCGTTCCTGCATGCACGCTGCGTCTAGATAGAGGGGTCCACCAGGACACTTCGGGGACGGACGTCCGAGCGGGCGATCGTCAACCCTCCGTGGCCAGCGGGACCCGGCGCCGGGCCGGCCCGAGGAGGAGCCCCGCCACCGGCGCGGGCGACGAGGGCCGGCTACGGGGCGCGGAAGGAGGCCGGGTCCGCTGTGGCGGGAGCGCGGCGACGCAGCACGCGGGTGGCGGAGAGAGCGGCGGCCACGACCATGAAGGCGATCGAGGCGTAGAACGCCGCATGCAGACCGTGGGTGAAGGTGCCCGCCAGGTGGTGGGTGAGGTGCGTGGTGCCGACAAAGATGGCGAACGCCTCGCGGTGCGGAATGGACCGGCCCGCCACCAGGATGGACACGGCAAAGGAGAAGACCATGCCGACATTGGCGAACGTGCGCAGCATGCCCGACGCCACCCCGAACTGGCTCGAGGGGGCGGCCTTCATCACCGCCGTCGTGTTGGCGGGGAAGAAGGCGCCGCCGCCGATGCCGTTGACCACCGCCGCGGCCGCCACGACCCAGAGCGGCGTGGTGAGCCCCAGGTTGGCGTAGATGATCAGGGCCAGCACCTGGATGCCGAGGCCCACCGTCGCCGGCCACACCGGACCGAAGCGGTCCGAGAGCCGCCCGCCGATGGGGCCCACAAAGCCTGAGACGAGGTAGCCCGGCACGAGGATCAGGGACGCGTCGAGCGGGGAGTAGTCCCGCACACCCTGGAGGTACATGATCACGAGGAACAGCACGGCGAAGTTGGCCAGTGCCTGGAAGAGCGACGCCAGCATGGTGGGGCTCATCGTCGGGATGGCGAAGAGCGAGAGGTTCACCATCGGCGCACGACGGGTGCGCTCCACCACCACGAACACGGCCAGAAGGACGATCCCTCCCACCAGGAACCCGAGGACCGACGCCGAGAACGATGTGGTCGCCAGCTTCGTCATCGCCCACAGCAGGCCGAACAGGCCGAGCCCGAGGGTGACCATCCCGAGGGGATCGAGGGACTGCCGGTGGCGCTGGCCTCGGTCCCGAAGGACGCGCAGGGCGAGCACGAAGGCGACGATGCCCGCCGGCACGTTGATCCAAAAGATCCAGCGCCACGAGACGTAGGTGATGATCACCCCGCCGAGCAGGATCCCCAGGATCGCCCCGACGCTCCAGCCGACGGCGTTGAACCCGTAGGCGCGGCCGCGCCGCTCCGGGGGGAAGGTGTCGGCGATCACGGCCCCGCTGTTGGCGGTGATGAGCGCCCCGCCGACGCCCTGGAGGATGCGGAAGCCGATGATCGTGGCCTCGCTGTTGGCCAGTGCGCACAGGGCGGAGCCGACGATGAACACCACGAACCCGGCCTCGTACATCCGGACGCGGCCGAACATGTCCCCCAAGCGGCCGACCTGGGTCGCAAGGAGGGTGATCACCAAGAGGTAGCCGATGATCACCCAGATCACGCCCGAGAGGGACACGTGCAGCGACCGCTCGAGCTCCGGTAGCGCCAGGACGACGATGGTGGTGTCCACCGCCGCCATCAGGACGCCGATCATGATGACCAGCAACGCGAGGCTCGTCCGCGTTCCCTCCTGGGGAGGTGTCGGCTCGCGCGTCACCTCGGTGTCGGGCTGCACGGTCACCGGCTCATCCTAGGGTCAACCCCCGCTGAGGGGGGACGGCCCGGCGGGCCCCCCGACCCCCGAGGCCGGCCGTGACGCAGTGGCGCGCCGCACGCTCGATGGCAGAGGATGCAGCCATGAGCCAACCTCCTGCCGGCGGGACGAACCCCGTCGCCTTCACGTCTGGCAGCGGCGAGACGGTGCTCCCGCCCCCGGACCCCGAGGCCGTGGCGGCCATGACGGCCGCCATGGCCCTTCCGCCGTCCGAGCGCCGCGCCGCGCTCTCCGCCGTCGCCGAGCGGTGGCCCCGCCACCTCCACGCGTGGGCTGCCCTGGCCGAGACCGCCACCCAGGACGCCGACCGCTACGCCTTCGCCCGGGTGGGCTACCACCGCGGGCTCGACGCGCTGCGGGCGGCCGGCTGGCGGGGGTCGGGCCTGGTGCGGTGGTCGCACGAGGAGAACCGGGGCTTCCTGCGCTCACTGGCGGCGCTGCAGGCGGTCGCCGAGGCCATCGGCGAGCAGGACGAGGCCGACCGCTGCCGGCTCTTCCTGCGCCAGCTCGATCCCGACCACCGCTGAGCCTCCGCCGGGCGGACGACAGGGCGAACGACAGAGCCGCCGGGCCGCCGGCCCCCGCCCAGCGGTCGGGCGTCAGCGGTCGATGTCGCGATGGAAGGCGAAGGCCGGGATCCCCGTCGTCGCCAGCCGCTCGGCCAGGACGTCGGCCAGCACCACGGACCGGTGCCGGCCGCCCGTGCACCCGAGGGCGATCGTGAGATAGGACTTGCCCTCCTGCTCGAAGGCGGGAAGGAGCATGCGCAGGAGCTCTTCGACCTTGTCCAGGAAGGTGGCGGTCTGCCCCTGCGCCAGGACGTACGTGCGGACGGCGTCCTCGCGGCCCGAGAGCGGCCGCAGCTCGTCGACCCAGTAGGGATTGGGCAGGAAGCGGCAGTCGAGCACGATGTCCACGTCGAGCGGGATGCCGTGCTTGTAGCCGAACGACACGATCGAGGTCTGCATGTGCTGGAGATGCACCGCATCGCCGAACAGCTCGATCACCCGCTGGCGGAGCTGGTTGGTGTTGAGGTCCCCCGTGTCGATCACGATGTCGGCGCTGCCGCGCAACGACGCCAGCAGCCGCCGCTCGTCGGCGATCGACTCGTTCACGCCCCGGGCGGCGAGGGGATGCCGGCGGCGCGTCCCCTCGAACCGGCGCACCAGCACGTCGTCGGGGGCGTCCAGGAACAGCACCCGCACGTGGTGGCGGGCCTTGTGCAACCGGGCCAGCATGGGCTCGACGTCGTCGACGTACTCGTCGCCGCCCCCCCTGCCGATCACGAGCGCGACGCGTTCGGTCTCCGACCCGGGTCGCCCCACCAGGTCGGCGACCTTCGTGATCAGCGTCGGCGGCAGGTTGTCGATCACGAACCAGCCGAGGTCCTCCAGCGCCGCCGCCGCCGTCGAGCGGCCCGCGCCCGACATCCCGGTCACGAAGAGGAACTCGCTCATCCCTCGCTATTCTCCCGCGACTCGGCCAGCACGGCCGTGATGCTCCGCCGCCCCCCGCCCGTCCCGTGCAGGCGGTCGAACACGGCGTCGGCCACCGCATCGGGCAGCCATGACAGGCTTCGCAGGTCCTCCCGGCTGGCGTTGCGCAGCGCCCGGACCCCGCCCAGCTCCTTCACCAGCTTCGCCTTGCGGGTGGGCCCGAGCCCGGGGACACCGTCGAGGACACTGCGCGTCATGCGGTGCCCCCGCCGTGTCCGGTGGAAGGTGATGGCGAACCGGTGGGCCTCGTCGCGGAGCCGTTGGAGCAGGTAGAGCGCCTCGGAGCCCCGGGGGATCCGCACCGGGTCGGGGGTCCCCGGGCGGTAGACCTCCTCGAACTGCTTGGCCAGCGACGCCAGCTCGATCTGCCCGGTCAGGCCCAGCTCCTCCAGCACCTGGACGCCGACGCCCAGCTGTCCCTTCCCCCCGTCGAGGAGCAAGAGCTGCGGCGGATAGGCGAACCGGCGGCGGGGCGGCCGTCGGCCGTCGGGCTGGTCGTCCCTCTCCCCCGGCTCGCCGCGTGCGGCGGCGGACCCGTCGCCCGGGTGGCGCCGCTCGGCCAGCAGGGCCGTCAGCCGGCGGGTCAGGACCTCGTGCATCGCGGCGTAGTCGTCGTTGCCCGGGACCTGCTTCACCACGAACCGGCGGTAGTCGGACTTCTTGGGCAGTGCGTCCTCGAACACCACCATCGAGCCGACGTAGTCGGTGCCCTGGAGGTGGCTCATGTCGTAGCACTCGATGCGCAACGGAGCCTGGGGAAGTTCCAGCACCTCCTGGAGCTCGGTGAGGGCCCGCGACCGGCTGTTGTGGTCCGACGCTCGGCGAAGCCGGTGGCGGGTCAGGTCCTCCCGTGCGTTGCGCACGACGGTCTCCTGGAGGGCCCGCTTGGCGCCCCGGCGGGGAACGCCCAGCGCCACCGGGCCGCCCCGGAGCCCCGACAGCCAGTCCGTCAGGACGGCCGGCTCGTCGGCCTCCACCGGCACGAGGATGCGCCGTGGCACCTCGCTGCCCGGCGCGCCGTAGAGCTCCTCCACCACCCGGCTCACGAACTGGGACGGCGTGAGGTCCTCCACCTTGTCGGCCACGAAGCCGCCCCGCCCCACCACGCGGCCCCGCCGGACCCGGAACACCTGCACGGCCGCCTCGAGCTCGTCCTCGGCCACCCCCACCACGTCGAACTCCTCCGGCCGGTCCGACACCATCTGCTGGGTCTCCGCCGCCTTGCGCACCGCCATGATCTGGTCCCGGATGCGGGCGGCCCGCTCGTACTCGAGCGTCTCGGCCGCCGCCGCCATCTCGGCCTCCAGACGAGCCAGCACCGGCGCGGTGTCACCCGAGAGGAACCGCGTCAGGTCCTCCACCAGCCGCTCGTACCGCTCGTGGTCGACGGCGCCCACGCACGGCCCCGAGCAGCGCTCGATGTCGTAGAGGAGGCAGGGCCGTCCCAGGCGCTCGTGCCGCCGGAACTTCGTGTCCGAGCAGGTCCGGACCGGGAAGCTGCGCAGCAGCAGGTCGAGGGTCTCTCGGAGGGCCCCCACGTGGCCGTACGGGCCGAAGTACCGCACGCCCTTGCGCTTCCGGCCCCGGTACACCATGGGCCGGGGCCACTCCTCCCCCACCGTCAGGGCCAGGAAGGGATAGCTCTTGTCGTCCTTCAGCCGGACGTTGAAGCGGGGTTGGTGGGCCTGGATCAGGGAGTGCTCGAGCATGAGCGCCTCCACCTCCGTGGCGACCACGACCCACTCCACCCGGTCGGCGCTCGCCACCATCTGGGCCGTGCGCGGGGGCAGGGCGGCCGGGTCCTGCCAGTAGTTCGGGAGGCGGTGGCGCAGCGACTTGGCCTTGCCGACGTAGAGGACCCGACCGTCGGCGTCGAGGAACTGGTACGAGCCGGGAGCGTCGGGGATGTCGCCGGTGGCCGGTCGGTTCAGCACGCCATCAGTCTCGCGTGCACGCCGCTGGACCAAGCGGTCGCTGGCTCCGGCGGCACCGTGCCCACCGGGTGCACCCGGCCCCCGTCCGTGACCTACACTGAGAGCACCGGGCCTGGTACCCCGGCCATACACCTCCGAGACCGACATCCCCGCGGATTGGCGACCAGGCTGTCACCGCCGGTCACATCGGAGCGTCTCCCCAGAGGGGGTACATCGTGATCCGGCTCCAACGTCCTCTTCCCGACCGCTACACCAGCGCGTCCCCGGGCGAGCTGTCCGAGCGCATCGGCGCGGCCAAGCAGGTGCTCGGAGAGCGGCTGCTCGTGCTGGGCCACCACTACCAGCGGGACGACGTCATGCAGTGGGCGGACGCCCGCGGCGACTCCTTCGGGCTCTCGCGCACGGCGGCGGCGCGGCGCGACGCCGAGTTCGTGGTCTTCTGCGGCGTCCACTTCATGGCCGAGTCGGCCGACATCCTGACCGCGCCGCACCAGCAGGTGCTGCTGCCGGACCTGAACGCCGGCTGTTCCATGGCCGACATGGCCCACATCGACGAGGTGGAGGAGGCGTGGGAGGCCCTGGCCCGGGTCACCGACGTGGCTCGCATCCTGCCCGTCACCTACATGAACTCGTCGGCGGCGCTGAAGGCGTTCGTCGGGCGCCACGGCGGCGCGGTCTGCACCTCCGCCAACGCCCGGGCCGTCCTCCAGTGGGCGTTCGGGCCCGGCGACGACGGCGACCCTCGGGCCGACAAGGTCCTGTTCGTCCCCGACCAGCACCTGGGGCGCAACACCGCCTTCGTCCTCGGCTTCGACGCCGCCGACATGGCCGTGTGGGACCCCCGCCTGGAGCTCGGCGGGCTCAGCGACGCCACCGTGAAGCAGGCTCGCATCCTGCTGTGGAAGGGCCACTGCTCGGTCCACCAGCGGTTCCGCCCCGAGCACGTGACCGCCTTCCGCCAGGCCCACCCCGACGGCGTCGTCCTCGTGCACCCCGAGTGCGCGCACGAGGTGGCGGCGCTCGCCGACGCGGTCGGCTCGACCGACTTCATCATCAAGGCCGTCGAGGAGGCGCCGGCGGGATCCACCATCGGCGTGGCCACCGAGATCCACCTGGTCCACCGCCTGGACCACGAGCACCCCGACAAGAGCGTCGTCTGCCTGGACCCGCTGGTCTGCCCCTGCTCCACCATGTCGCGCATCGACCCCATGCACCTCGCCTGGGTGCTCGAGGGCCTCGTCGACGGCGAGGTCCGCAACCGCATCACCGTGGACGAGGGGACCGCCACCTGGGCCCGCGTCGCCCTGGAGCGCATGCTCGCCATCGTCTGACCCCCGCCGGGCGCCCCCGTCAGGCGCTGAGGCCGAGCACCGGGCGGAGCACCTCGCCGGTGTAGCTGCCCGACGTCTTCGCCACCTGCTCCGGCGTGCCCTCGGCCACGATCCTCCCCCCACGGTCGCCACCGTCGGGCCCGAGGTCCACGATCCAGTCGGCCGACTTGATGACGTCCAGGTTGTGCTCGATCACGACCACGGTGTTGCCCTGTTCGACCAGCCGCCCGAGCACCTCCAGCAGTCGCCGCACGTCCTCGAAGTGGAGCCCGGTGGTCGGCTCGTCCAGGATGTACATGGTGTGGCCCGTCGGTCGCCGGCTGAGCTCGCTCGCCAGCTTCACCCGCTGCGCCTCGCCGCCCGACAGGGTGGGCGCGGGCTGGCCGAGTCGGATGTAGCCCAGCCCCACATCCACCAACGTCTGGAGGTGGCGGGCGATCGGCGGCTGGTTGGCGAAGAAGCCGAGCGCCTCCTCACACGACATGTCGAGCACCTCGGCGATCGACTTGCCCCGGAAGGTCACCTCCAGGGTGTCGCGGTTGTAGCGTGCCCCGCCGCAGATCTCGCACGGCACGTACACGTCGGGGAGGAAGTGCATCTCGATCTTGATGGTGCCGTCGCCGGCGCACGCCTCGCACCGTCCCCCGCGGACGTTGAAGGAGAACCGCCCTGGCAGGTAGCCGCGCACCTTGGCTTCCGGCGTCTGGCTGAACAGGCGCCGGACGTGATCGAACACCCCGGTGTAGGTGGCCGGGTTGGACCGCGGCGTGCGCCCGATCGGCGCCTGGTCCACGTCGACCACCTTGTCCACGTTGGCGATGCCCTCGATGCCCCGGTGCAGGCCGGGGACCGCCTTGGCCCGGTGCAGGTCGTGGGCGAGCGATCGGAGCAGGATCTCGTTCACGAGCGTCGACTTCCCCGACCCCGACACGCCCGTCACCGCCACCAGGCAGCCCAGGGGGAAGCCCACGTCGATGTCCGCCAGGTTGTGCTCCCTCGCGCCGCGGACCACGACCGACTGCCCGGAGCCGGGCCGGCGTCGGTCCGGGACCGGGATGGACCGCTTGCCCGACAGGTACAGCCCCGTCAACGACTCGCGGTTGGAGAGCAGGCCGCCCCGGCCGGCGACCGGTCCGGCATGGACGATCCGGCCGCCGTGCTCGCCCGCGCCGGGGCCGATGTCGACCACGTAGTCGGCCGTCCGGATCGTCTCCTCGTCGTGCTCGACCACGATCACCGTGTTGCCCAGGTCACGCAGCCGGACCAGGGTCTGGATGAGCCGCTGGTTGTCGCGTTGGTGCAACCCGATCGAAGGCTCGTCCAGCACGTAGAGCACGCCCACGAGCCCGCTGCCGATCTGACTGGCCAACCGGATCCGTTGGGCCTCCCCCCCCGAGAGCGTGCCAGAGGCGCGGGCCAGGGAGAGGTAGTCCAGACCGACGTCGAGGAGGAACCGCATGCGTTCGCGGATCTCCTTCAGCACCCGGTCGGCGATCATGTGATCGCGCTCGGACAGCTCCAGCGCGTCGATGGCGTCCACCGCCCGGGTGATGGACAGGCTGCACAGCTCGTAGATGTTCATGCCGCCCACCGTGACCGCCAGCGACTCGGGCTTGAGCCGGGCGCCGCCGCAGTCCGGGCAGGCGACCTCCCGCATGTACTGCTCGATCTGCTCGCGCGAGAAGTCGGAGTCGGCCTCGGCGTGGCGCCGCTGCAGCCAGGGGACGACGCCTTCGTAGGAGGACTCGTAGGCGCGGCTGCGCCCGAACCGGTTGCGGTACCGGACGCTGACCTTCTTCGCGCCCGATCCGTACAGCGCCAGCTTCTTGTCCTTGGCCCGGAGCTTGGCCCACGGCGTGTCGACCGAGAACCCGCCGAGGTCGGCGATCCCGTTGATCAGCCCGGTGAAGTACTCGCTCCGGGCGCCGGCCCACGGGGCCAGCGCCCCCTCCGCCAGGGACAGCGAGGTGTCGGGCACCACGAGCTCGGGGTCGACCTCGAAGCGCGTCCCGAGGCCGAGACAGGTCGCGCACGCGCCGTACGGCGAGTTGAAGGAGAAGCTGCGGGGCGCCGGCTCCTCGAAGCTGATGCCGTCGACCGGGCAGGCCAGGTGCTGGCTGAAGGTGATCGCCTCCTCCCCGGCGGCCGGGAGCCCGTCGGCGCCCACCATCTGGACCTCGGCCGTCCCGCCCGTCAGGCCGAGCGCCGTCTCGATCGACTCGGTGAGCCGCTGGCGCATGCCGTCGCGCCGGACCAGCCGGTCCACGATCACCTCGATCGTGTGCTGCTCGTAGCGGGCCAGCGTCGTCGAGCGACGGTCGGCCAGCTCGACCACCTCCCCGTCGACCCGGGCACGCGAGAAGCCCTGCTTGGCCAGGTCGTCCAGGAGACCGGCGTACTCGCCCTTCCGGCCCCGCACGACGGGCGCCAGCACCCAGAACCGGGTGCCTTCGGGCAGCTCGAGGACCCTGTCCACGATCTGCTGGGGCGTCTGGCGGGAGACGGGCCGCCCGCAGATCGGGCAGTGCGGCTTGCCGACCCGGGCGTAGAGCAGCCGGAGGTAGTCGTAGACCTCGGTGATGGTGCCCACGGTCGAGCGCGGGTTGCGCGACGCCGACTTCTGGTCGATCGAGATCGCCGGCGACAGCCCCTCGATGAAGTCCACGTCGGGCTTGTCCATCTGGCCGAGGAACTGGCGGGCGTAGGCGGAGAGGGACTCCACGTAGCGCCGCTGCCCCTCCGCGTAGATGGTGTCGAAGGCGAGCGAGGACTTGCCCGAGCCCGACAGCCCGGTGAAGACCACCAACTCGTCGCGCGGGAGCTCGAGCGAGACGTCCTGGAGGTTGTGCTCCCGTGCCCCGCGGATGACCAGACGGCCGGACACATCGGGAGGATACCGGAGCCTGCTCACTCCCCCAGCATAGCGAACATACGTTCGTCACGCTGGACCTTTCGGACCGCGTCACGCCTGCATCGTCACCCGCCCGCTCGACGCATCCCACGCCGACGGACCCGTCCACGCCGCCGGCGGTCCCCCGGGACCCAAGGAGCGGCCCACGATGGGCCCGGGCACAGCCCCGACATCGATGCAAGGATCGACCCGTGAGCGACGCGTCCTACCCGACCCTGGCCCAGACCGTTTTCGACACCACCGACGCCCGGGCCCTCGCCGAGTTCTACCGCCAGCTGCTCGGCTTCGCCTACCGCCCAGGCGACGAGCCGCCTGCGCCCGGCACCGACGACCCGCGTGGCCGTGACTGGCTGGTCCTCGTCGACCCGGCGGGCAACCGGGTCATCGCCTTCCAGCAGGTGGACATCCTGCCCCCCAGCACCTGGCCCGACCCTGCCGTCCCCCAGCAGCTCCACCTCGACCTGACCGTGCCCGATCGCGCGGCACTGGACGTCCAGCACGAGCGGGCCATGGCGCTCGGCGCCCGGCTCCTCGTGGACGAGGCCGACGCCGACGCCGACGCCGAGCCGATCCGCGTGTACGCCGACCCCGCCGGCCACCCGTTCTGCATCTTTGTCGACGAGTGATCGTTGTCGACGAGTGACGCCCGGTCGCTAGGAGACCACTGAAGTAGAGGTGGTCCGGCGGCCAGTCGGGCCGCCCGATGGTGTGACGCATGCCTCGATGGGGGTCATCGGGGCTGCCCGGCTAACCGATCTGCCCGTTGCACTCCCGATA
>JAJYVT010000080.1 GCA_021791845.1 Actinomycetes bacterium
CGGTTCGAGCGCGGTGTCCACGTGCGCGGGGGCCAGTTCTACCGGTGGGCGGTGTCGGGCTGGGTCCCATTCGACGACCGGGAACGGGCGGCAGAGGCCCGGCGCCTGCTCGATCTCCGGTACCGGCTGTCGGCCCTGGTGGCGGACGAGTACGCGGCGGCCGGGTTCGGCGTCGTCGTCCAGGACAACATCTACGGTAGCGACGTGGCGCGCTGGATGGACCGGGTCCGGGCGAGGCCCCGCCACCTGGTGGTGCTCCGCCCGAGCATCAGCGTTGTTGCCGCTCGCGACGAGCAGCGCCGCCGGTGCACCGGCAAGATCGCCTACCGCGGCGGCTTCACCGTGGCCATGAACGACGAGGAGCTGGCCGCCACGCCGCGAGACCTCGGACTGTGGCTGGACACGTCCGAGCAGACTCCGGCCCAGACCGTCGCGGAGGCGTTGTCGAGGAGCAGCGAGGCCCGGCTGCCCTGAGGTGCCGGTGGTCCCGTCACTGCTCGCTGAGCGCGAACACGGGGTGCTTGGGAGCGATGGCGGCGAGCTCCGCGTCGCTCGAGTCCGGACCGACCCCCTCGAAGAACACGCCGACCTCGGCCCGCCAGCGCCGGAGATAGGCCCGCAGGACCGGGATCTTCGCCTCGTCGTCCAGCTCGGAGGCCAGGTAGTGCGTCCGCTTCCGACCGAGCAGGAGGTCCAGCGCGCCACCGGCGGCCCGCACGTTGCGGACCCACTGCGCCTCGCCTCGCGACGCCACCAGATAGGTCGTGCCCTCCAGCGGCAAGGGGTTGACCGGCGTGCGCCGGGGGGTGCCGGTCTTCCGCCCCTTCACCTCCAGCACCCTGCTGCCCCAGACGCTGACGCCCAGTCGGGCGAGCCCGGCCACCGCCGCGTTGAGCACGTGCGTCGTGAACCAGCCCGGCTGCCGGTAGTGGCTCGTCGTTGTGGCCATCGCGACCTCCCGGTCCTGTCTCCATTGTCGCTCACCGCGCGCACCGCGCTCACCGTTCTCGTGCTTCGAGGCCCCAGCTGCGCTCCGTGAGGCTGCGCTCCGTGAGGCTGCGCTCCGTGAGGCGGCGCTACGGGACGGCGTAGGCGACCAGCTGGGGGTGGCCACCGCCCGAGGCGGTCCTCGGCCCGCCCGCCGGCACCAGGATGGTGTTGCCGGCGATCGCGATCGTCGAGTTGGCCGACGTCGGCAACCGGTGCCGGAGCACGACGGCGCCGGTCCGCCGGTCGAGTGCCACCAGCTCGCCGTCGTAGAGCGTCGTGAAGACCAGGTTGTTGGCGACCGTCGCCCCGCCGAGCGGCATCTGGGAGAACCTCGTGTCCCACTCGACCTTCCCCGTGGCGAGGCTCAGCGCCTCCACCTGGCCGGTCGCCCTGGCGTTCGCCGGCGTCCCGACGTTGGCCCCGGCCACCTGGCCGAGCGAGGTGAAGCGGAAGGGAAGGTCGACCGTGGCGACGTAGACGCTGCCCCCGGCCACGGCCAGATTGCTCAGCACGCCGCCCAGGGAGCCCGGCTCGTAGGTGAAGGGCGCCGTCAGCCTGCTCTTGTGGTGGAGGGCCTGGGTGGAGTCGGCATCGTGGCCGTTGTGGCGGCCGACCGGCGTCTTCCAGAGCAGCGCGCCGGTCGCCGCGTCCATGGCGTAGACGATCCCCATCTTCCCCGAGCCGATGACCGCCGACGTTCCGTCGACGGTCGCCTGGATCGGCGAGGTCTGCATGTCGTAGTCCTTGAAGTCGTCGGGGACCCCTTGGTAGGACCACCGGAGCGCGCCGGTCGCGCCGTCGAGGGTCACGTCGCTGTCGGTGTACGCGAGGGAAGAGGGATGGTCGATGGCGGAGGCTGCCGACTGGTAGGGGTTGCCCGTGCCGTAGGTGACCGATCCGTCGGTGCCCACGAGGGGCGTCTCCCAGGCGCCGCCGGCCTCGACCACCCCTGGATGGGTGCGGCGCAACGTGTTGAACTTCCAGAGGACGGCGCCGCTCGACGCGTCGAGCGCCAGCAGGACGCCGCCGTGCGGGCCGCTCCCCAGCGCGCTGGCGAGGAAGACCCGGCCGCCGGCAACCTGCGGCTGGATGCCGAAGGTGCCCTGGCCCTTCTCGAGCAAGTGGCGGTCCACCCAGACCGGCTTGCCGTTCCCCTTGTCGAGGGCGAAGACGGTCGTCGGCGAGTCCCCGTAGACGAACCCGCCGGTCACGGCGACGCCGTCGGGCCCGAGGCTGCCCGTGAGGGGCGAGTTGAGGCGGTGCTCCCAGATGCGCTTGCCGGTCGCCAGCGACAGCGCGTAGACGTTCGAGTCCAGGTCCTGGAGGTAGACCACGCCGCCTTGGACGATCGGCGTGCCGGCGAGCGAGCCGAAGGACGACACCCCCCTGGCCGCTTTGCCCGTGATCTTGAAGGACCAGACCTGCGCGAGGCTCTTCACGTTCGCCGACGAGATGGTGGAGCCTTCCGCCACACGCGTGTTGGCGAGGTTGCCGTTCGGGAACGGCCACGAGCCTGACGGCGTGGGCGCGGCGGCGCCTCCGGCGCCGGCGGGAGCCGTGCCGACGAGCAACCCTCCCACCGTCACCCAGCCGGCCAGCGCCACGGCCCACGCCCTTCGATGCCACCGGTTCGGGCCGCGGGCGCTCATGGCTCGTGCCCTTTTCCTCGTCCGGGTGGGGACGCCCGTCGAGGGCGCCCCGGGCCGCGGATGGCGCCGGTGCGGGCTGGCAGCCTGCCTGCCTCCGCCAGTGCCCTGCGCAGGAGGAACTCGATCTGGGCGTTGGTGCTTCGCAGCTCGTCTCCCGCCCAGCGTGCCAGCGCGTCGTGGACGGCCGGGTCCAGGCGGAGCAGGACGCTCTTGCGCTCGCTCATCGAGGATGTCGGAGCTACTGATAGAGAGAGCCGGCATTGACCACCTGCTGGGTCGCCTGTTCGCTGCAGAGGACGACCAGCAGGTTCGAGACCATGGCCGCCTTGCGCTCCTCGTCGAGCTCCACCACGTCCCGCTCCTCGAGCCGCTGCAGCGCCAGCTCGACCATGCCGACCGCGCCTTCCACGATGCGCTGACGGGCGGCGACCACGGCGGTGGCCTGCTGCTGGCGCAGCATGGCCTGTGCGATCTCGGGTGCGTACGACAGCCGGGTGAGGCGGGACTCGATGATCGACACCCCCGCCGGCCGCACACGCTCGGCGAGCTCCGCCGAGAGCCGCTGCGTGATCTCCTCGGCGTTGTCCCGCAAGGACAGCGCTCCGCTCCCGCGACTGTCGTAGGGGTAGCTCGACGCCGTGTGGCGGACCGCCGTCTCGGTCTGGGTGGCGACAAAGTGCGTGAAGTCGTCGACCGCGTAGAGGGCCTTTGCGGTGTCGTCGACCTGCCAGACCACCACGGCGGCGATCTCGACGGGGTTCCCGTCGGAGTCGTTGACCTTGGCGATCGGCGTCTCGTGGTTGCGCACCCGGGTGGAGACCTTGCGCCGCTTGGCAAAAGGGTTCACCCAGCGCAGCCCGGGCGAGCGGATGGTGCCGTGGTACCGGCCGAAGAGCTGCACGACCCGGGCCTCGCCGGGGACCACGGCGGTGAGGCCGAGGAAGACGAGCTCGGCGACGATCGCCGACGCGATGCCCACCGCCAGGCGGGCGACCGGCCCGGCGGTGGTCCAGCCACCCTCGGCCGAGCCGAACCCGAGGAGCACGCCGGCCACCGCCACCGTGCCGATGCCGGCGACGAGCAGCCGGACCCCGGGCCAGCTCCAGGCGGGGACCTCGGCCACCGGGGCGGTAGGAGCCCCGAACGATGTTGCCGGCTCTGGGCCCATGTCGCACCTCCGTTTGCTCGCCAGCCATTCTAGCAAACTGATATCAGTTTTTCAACGAGACGACGGCTGGCGGCGTGGTGTTGCGGTACGCGGCGGCGGACTACCCTCACTGCAGTTCCGGCAGAGGGGGGCACATGGGGTCGTGGAGAGTGGTGGGGGTCCGGGCGGCGTCGGTGCTCGCCGTCGTCGCGTTCGCGACCCTTGCGGCGGTGTCCGCCTCGCCGGTCGCCGGTGCGAGCACGGCGGTCGTCGGGAACGACATCTCCTTCCCCCAGTGCGGGTCGGCGTACCCGACCGGCCAGGCCTTCGGCATCGTCGGCGTCAACGACGGCCTCCCGAACACCGTGAACCCGTGCCTCGGCCCCTCGACAGGCCACCCGAGCTACGCGCAGAGCGAGCTCTACTGGGCGGTGAGCACCTCGACGGGTTCCAGCACGCAGCCCAAGGCGTCCGTCTACGTCAACACCGCCGACCCGGGCAACGTCGCCACAGGGACACTCCTCCCGGACTGGCCGACGTCCGGCGCGACCCCGTACGGGACATGCACGACGACCACCGTCTCGACCAGCTCGGGCCCGGCGACGGCCGGCCAGAACTCGCCCGCGTGCGCATGGGAGTACGGGGACCAGAAGGCCGCCCAGGACGCGGCATGGCTCCGCGCGGCGGCGCAGGCGATCGACGCGCAGTCGCCGCCGGTGACCGTCCCCACCACACCGAGCGGGTACCCGTGGTGGCTGGACGTCGAGACGACCAACACATGGCTCACAGGGGCGGCCGGCCAGGCGATGAACGTGGCGGTGCTCCAGGGGATCGTGGTCGGCCTCACGGCCGCCGGGGCTCCCAGCGTCGGCGTCTACGCACCGCCCAATCAGTGGGTGGCGATCACCGGGGGGACCACGGCCTCGACCGCCACGATCGGCAAGCTGGCGACGTGGGTCCCGGGAGCGAGCGACCAGGCCGGCGCGCAGGCCGTGTGCGCCGGGCCGTCGTTCACGGGAGGGCCGGTGGCCCTGGCCCAGTTCCCGAGCGGGGCGTTCGACGGCGATCTCCCGTGCAACCAGCCGGCCGTGATCACCGCGACCCGGATCTACGGCCAGACAGCCGACGCCACCGCCGCCGCCGAGCTCACCCGTGCGTTCCCCGGCGCCAAGGGGTCGTGCCCGCCGACCCGGGCCGTCGTCCTGGCCACCACAAAGGAGTACCAGGACGCCCTCTCGAGCCAGTTCCTGGCGCAGTACCTCACAACGGGGACGCTCCTCACCCCGACGGCGAGCCTGGCGCAGGTGACGGCGACAACCCTGCGTGTCGAGGGGGTCAACACGGTCTACGTCGTGGGAGGCCCGCTCGCGGTGAGCGCGACAGTCGCAAGCGCCATCGGGGCCTTGACAGCGTACGAGTGCGGCGGGACCACGCGGGCGCCGGCCACAGGCAAGATCGCCGTCCACCGCATCTTCGGGCAGACCCAGTACGGGACGGCCATGGCGGTGGCGGAGTACGTCGGCACGGCCGGGACCGCGTCCTTCCCCCTCGCCTACGCCTCGACCAATGCCACAGGTGGGACCGGGCGCTACAACGACACCGCCGGCACGGGGTCCGCCGCGCCGCTCGTCCGGGCAGAGCCGACGGCCATCCTGGCGAGCGGGCAGGAGTTCCAGGACGCCCAGGCGGCCAGCGTGATCTCCTACCGCACAAAGCTCCCGATGCTGCTGACCCCGGCGACCACCCTGTCCACAACAGCGGTCGAAGCGATCGCCCGGCTCGGGGTCAAGCAGGTGATCCTGACGGGCGGCCCGCTGGCGGTCACCAACGCGGTCGAGGCGACCCTGGTCGCCAAGACCGGCGTCTCGGTGCTGCGGATCGCCGGGAAGGACTACACCGACTCCGCCCGTCAGCTGGCCCGCTTCGAGAGCGCCGGTGCGACAAGCGGCCTCGGCTGGACACAGGGCCACCGGATCATGGTGGCGCGCGGGGACGGCTTCACCGACGGCCTGTGCGGCGCCGTGCTGGAGAACGCCCACAACACCACAACAGGTCCGGCCGGGACCGCGCGACCGCTGATGCTCAGCGAGTCCCCGACACAGCTGGGCGGCTACCTGGCCACATTCCTGAAGGTGACAGGCCACGGCGGGATCGGGGGGACAGCCGGCAAGACGATCACCTCCCTCACGGTCCTCGGGGGCCCGCTGGCGGTGAGCACAGCGTCCATCGCCACCATGAAGACAGACCTGGCGCACTGATCCCGCTCGAGCCGGCGCGGCCGGCCGAGCGGCAGGGGACGGCTGGGCAGCCGGCACCGTCCTCGCCCTGCCTCGCCCCGCCCCCGCCCTTTGACCGGAGCAACGACCGTTGGCCGTGGTCTACGCTCTGTTTCCGTCATGCAACGTTTGCATGACGACGGCGGGGGGTTGCCATGCGACGGAAGCACCTGGCAGTCGGCGCGGCCGCGGCCATGTTCTGCGGGGCGACGCTCGGAGGGCACACCGGGACTGGCGGGCGAACCCGGACCCAAGGGCACACCGGGACCGGCCGGACCGGGCGTCTTGAGCGGCACGGGCGCCCCGACGGCAACAGTCGGGGCGACAAAGGACTTCTACCTGGACACGACGACCGAGATGCTCTACGGGCCGAAGACGGGCGGCGCATGGCCCGCCACCGGGACGAGCCTCGTCGGGCCGACGGGGCCGGCCGGGCCGAGCGGACCGGTCTGCACAGCGCCGTTCAAGTCCATCAACGACCAGGGTGACGATCTTGTCGGGTGCACACTCGAGAACCTGGGAAACTTGGGAAAGGTGAACCTGGAAGGGGCGAACCTCTTTGCCGCAGACCTGGTAGCGGTGTTCCTGGTTGACGCGCGCCTGACAGGTGCGAACCTGACTGATGCGAGCCTGGCGTATGCGACTCTGGCGGGTGCGAGTCTGAACTATGCGCACCTGACACATGCGCACCTGACACATGCGGACCTCGTTGGTTCGACATGGGCAGGTGCGAAGGTGACAGGAGTCACGTGGACACACACCACGTGCCCGGACGGCTCGACAAGCACAGCCAACGGGGGAACGTGCGCCGGTTCACACCTCTGATCCCCACAGCCGGCGTCGGAGCCCGCCGAATCGCCCCCGGGTCGGAATCCAACGGACGCACGAGCGCAACCGAAGCGCCAATCACGTGGCCCACACTTGGCGCATGACCCTGACGTTGCCCGCCGGCACAGAAGCCTTCGAGGCGGATCAGCTCGACCTGTGGACGGACGATCCCGAGGCCGCAACGACAGGCGAGCCCGGCTCGACGGTTCCACCCATCGAGTGGCTGCCCTCACCGCGCTTCCCCTGGTAGCCCTGGTAGTCGCCCCCGGGGCCCTTTGCGGACCCCTCCGCCGAGGTCACGAGGTCGTGGACCCTTGGGGTGGGTGAGCGGTGCGGACGGAGAGCGCGGCCCGATCCGCACCGGCCAGGCGGCGGTCTGGGACCGTGGCGAGGTGCACGGGGCCGGCAGCGACCAGGGACTGACGGCCGTCTGCGTCGAGGGGACCTTCGAGATGCAGGCCGTCGCGGTGACCAAGGACATCGCCGTGGTCGGCTACGACCCGGCGTGGCCGGCATGGTTCGAGCGACTGTCCGCCCGCAGCGCGGCCTCGCACCAGCCACCTACTGGGTGCCCGACGTCCCGGGGCTGTGACGGCGGCGTGCGCCGCGCCTCCCGTCCGGTCGGCCCTCTTCATCCTCCAGGTTCTCCAGCTCGCCCAGGGCCCCCCGGGCGATCGCCGCCGCCCGCTCGGCCTAGCGGAGCTGCCGGTCGGCGTCCGCCAGGCGCCGCTCGACGGCGCCCTTCTGGCGCTCGAGGTCCCGTGCGCGCGCCGTCGCCTCGTCGAGGGCGGCGCCGACGTCGGCGAGCTCCCTGGTCGTGGCCGTGACGTTCTCCTGCGCCGCCGCAACCCGCCGTGCCGCCTCCTTTGCCGCCGTGGCTGCGGCCGAGCGCGCCGCGGTGTCGGGCCGCCGGGAGCCGGCTCCGCCGCCGGGCCGCGGGTGGCCGGGGCGCGTGACGGCGTCGATCCCGGTGCCGGCGCCGGCACCGGGATCGACGGGCGCGGGCGGGATGCCGCCGAACCCGGTGCCGGCGTACCGGAGCGGCGACGTGAGGCGACCCGAGCGGAGCATGTCGGCCGCCTCCGGGTCTGCGACCGCGGCTTCCAGCGTGCCGGCGACCTCGTCGGCCGCCGCATCCCCGACCGGCACGCCGGCACGGCGGCCGGCCTCTTGCGCCGCGTGGCGCAGCGCGTCCACCAGCTCGCGGCGTCGTCGGGACAGGTCGCGGAGCTGGTCGGCTGCCAGGGCGCGCTGGGCCGCCCGCAGGCCCGACCCGAGCTCGACCAGCTCGTTGACGCCGTCCGCCTGCTCGCGCACGAGCAGGTTGGCCAGCCAGGCGCTCGTCGTCGGCTTGCGCAGCTTCTTGATCGCACTCGCCGCGGCCGCGTCGCCCTCGCGCCGTGCCGCCGCCGCCCGCTCGTCCCGGGCGGCGACAAAGGACCCCGGCGCGAGCGCGTAGAGCTCTTCTGCGACCTGGTCGACGTCCACCGCCGGACAGGTTCCCACGTCCGGCGGGCGGTCACTCCACGTAGCGCAGCGTGCTCGGGAGGCTCATGGTCCGCAGCCGGCGCGTGATCAACAGCGGTGCAAGGGTGACCGCGGCGAGCCCGACGACGGCGGTGAGCACGTAGGAGACGGCACGGACCGACTCGATGACCGCCAGCTCCGGCACCGCCGCCGGGAACACCGAGTCGAGCACCCAGCGCAGCACGAGCAGGCCGAGACCGAGGCTCAACCCGATGCCGAGCACGCCGAGGATGACGCTCTCGACCACGCCGATGCCCACCAGGCGACGGACGCGGAGGCCGAACGCCAGCATCGTGGCGTGCTCGCGCGCCCGCTCGTCGCCGCCGATCTTGGCGCTGTTGTAGGCGACGAGGAAGGCGAGGGCGCCGATCACGGCCTGCAGGAGGACGAACAGGTTGGACACGACCGAGAGGATGTCCTGCATGGTGTTGGACAGGGAGCGGGCGGGCAATGCCGAGGCGACGCCGGGCAGCGAGGAGATCGCCCGCTGGAGCGCTCCCATCGAGACGCCCGGTCTGGGCACGAGCACGGCCGAGTTGACGAGGTGCTGGACCCCCATCATGGCCTCGTCCTGCAGGTCCATGTAGGCGACGAACCGGTAGGGGCTGGCGACCACGGCCCGCACGGGGACGACCGTGCGCACGAAGCGGAAGCCGGTCCCCTCGCGCCTCGGGTGGCGGAGCTGCACCAGGCTCCCGGGGCGCACGCCGAGGTCGGCCGCCGCCTTGGCCGAGAGCACGATGCCGCCCGGCTCGACGTGCTGCCTCGCCAGCGCGGCCGGCACGACGAGCGGGTTCGAGAGGTCCACCATGGAGATCGAGACGTCGACGGTCGTCGATCCCCGGGTCACGGAGCCGCCGGTGTCGAGCCCCACGGCCGCTTGCCGGACCAGGCGGGAGCCGGTGATCGCCCGCACCGCCGCCGACCGGTCCGGCTCGTAGCCCGTCAGGGTCACGAGCAAGCGGTCGCCGCGTGCGCCGGCCAGGACGTCGTTCCCGACGGCGATGGTGGCGCTGGTCGAGTCGGTGGCGCCGAGCGCGGTCAACAGCGGCGCCAGGATCAGGGCGATGGCGAGCACCGTCATGAGGGACCGGGCCGGGGCGATCACGATGCGGCGCAGCGGTGCCTGCGCCGTCGTGCTCCCCGGCAGCCGGAGCCTGCGCACCAGCGAGCTCAGGCGATGACGCCCGCCGCGCAGGTGGGGCGGCAGGAGGGCGTCGGTCGGCTCCACCCGCACCGCCCGCCACACCGGGTAGGCGCTGCCGGCGAGGGGGACGACGAGCCCGAGGACGGCGCCGACGAGGAACAGCCCGCCCTGCCACGGGGTCACCCAGACGGGCAGCGGGATCCTCGCCTTGATGATGGTGAGGACCCAGGAGCCGATGCCCCAGCCGGCGGGCAGTCCCAGCACGACGCCGGCAACGGCGATCTCGGCGGCGAGCAGCATCGGCCGGATGGCGATCTGGCGCCGGGGCACGCCCAGCGCCATGGCCACACCGATGTCTCGCCGTTCCGACTCGACCACCCGCCGGGTCAGGTTGAAGGCGGCAAAGCCCGCCCCGGCCAGGATGAGCAGCGCGAACACGTCGAAGATCCGCTGCTCGCTGCTGATCTCGCCGTAGAGCGCCCGCACCAGCGGGTCGTCGCGCCGCACGGTCACCGTCAACGCGATGGCCGGCTCGACCCGGGGGAGCGCCCTCCTGAGGAGCTGGGCGACGCGCCCGGCCCGGTCCCCTGGCCGGACCATCGCGACCACGTCGTTGGCGCCCCCGGGAGCGCCGGCGAGCCGCTGCACCAGGGTGATCGGGGCGAAGACGACGGCGCGGGTGGCCGCGCCCTGGATCGTGGCGCCGAGCGTGGCGATCTGGTTGAGGTACTCGGGCTCGAGGACGGTGCCGACGTAGGTGACGGTCCTCCCGGCGATCGTGATCCGGCCGGTCGCCGGCAGATGGTGCTGGGCGGCGAAGTGCTCGTCCAGGAGGACGTCGGTGCCGTGGGCGTCCGCCGCCCCGATCGAGTGGCCCGCCATGACCTTCCAGCGGTCGATGGCGACCCCCTTGGCGAGGTCGACGCCGACGATGACCCCGGCGGCGGGGATGCTCCCGCCGCGCCCGGCCCGCACGGGCAGGTCGACGATCAGGCGGGCTTCCGCGGCCGTCACGGCCCCCCCGGCCGCCGCCTGCACCGACTGGAGGAGGCGTCCGGCGGGGAGCGCCAGGCCCGAGGGTGAGGCGACCTCGAGGTCGTGGGCGCGGAGCTGGGCGAACGTGGCGTCGAGCGACAGGCTGCGCCATGCCGACGTGCTGCCGAGCCCGGCGTAGACGCCCGACCCGAGGGCGATGATGGCGGCGATGGCCGCCACCTGGGTCAGGCGCCGCCGCAACCCCCGCCAGGACCACCGGAGCCAGAACCCGGTGCCCACGGCCTACCAGCGCAGCTCGGCCGGGTCGAGCGTCCCGCCGGCGGGCGGAGCGACGCCGACGATGCGTCCGCCGCGCAGCTCGACCACGAGGTCCGCCATCCGGGCGATCTCCCGGTTGTGCGTCACGACGAGGACGGTCTTCCCCCCGCCCGCCCGCTGGCGCAGGAGGCGCAGGATCTGGATCCCGGTGCGGTAGTCCAGCTCGCCCGTGGGCTCGTCGGCGAGAAGGACGGGGTTCCCCGTGGCCAGCGAGCGGGCGATGGCGACCCGCTGCTGCTCGCCGCCGGAGAGCTCGTGGGGGAAGTGGTGGAGGCGGTGGCCGAGCTCGACGGCCTCGAGCATCGCCCTGGCGACCTCGGCCGGCGACGACCGCCCGGCTGCCTCCGCCCCGAAGTGGACGTTCTCCAGCGCGGTCAGCTCGGGGAAGAGGTTGAACGCCTGGAAGACGAACGTGACGGTGTTCCGGCGGTAGGCGAACCGCTGGGCGCCACGGAGGTCCGTGACCCGCTTGCCGGCCACGTCGATCACGCCGTCGCTCGGCGTGTCCAGGGCGCCGATCATGTTGAGCAGGGTCGTCTTGCCGCTTCCCGACGGGCCGAGCACGACCACCAGGCACGCCGCCGGCACCGACAGCGTCGCCGAGTCCAGGGCGACGACCGTGCCGGCCGGCGTGACGAAGCGCTTCGTGACGTTCGAGAGGGCGATGATCGCCCCGGACGCCTCCTCGGGCGGCATCTCGACCGGCACCTCGGCCGGCCTGCCGGCTGGCGACCCGGCGGCGGGCGGCACCGCTCCGTCGAGGGGCCCCCGGAGCAGACCGCGGTCAGGACATGCCACCAGGGCCGATGGTACGAAGCGCCGCCCGCGCCCCCCACGGTCGAACGGCCCCTTTTGCCCGGCCGCGGGACGGTATCGTCCCCGGGCATGAGGCCCTGTGCGCCGGGACGCTTCGAGCTCCTCCTCCACCTCCGGTCCGGCGCGTGAGCGGGCGCCTGCTGGCCGCCGACGCGCGCACCGTGCCGCTGGACGTCTCCGTGCCCGCCGGGGCCGAGATCGTCGAGGGCGAGCCCACCGCCGGGTACGCCGCCCTGGCCGAGGTGGGCGAGGGCGCCGAGGTCGGCGTGTGGGAGATGACGGCCGGCTGCGCCCGGGACGTCGAGCAGGACGAGGTGTTCCTCGTTCTCGACGGGCATGCGACGCTTCACTTCGACGACGGGGAGGTCGTCGACCTGCGCCCCGGTGCGCTCGTGCAGCTCCGCGCCGGGGAGCGCACGGAGTGGCGCGTGCACGAGACGCTGCGCAAGCTCTACGTCTCGCACTGACGGCCGGCCGTCCGGCCCGGTCCAGCGCTACAGGTTCGACTGCTCCGGCGGTCCGGAGCCGAGGTCCCCCGGCTGGGCGCCGCCGTGCTCCGACGGGGCGGTCCGGGGCTCGTCGGCGCCGACCGTCAGGCAGGTCATCGACAGCGACCCGTAGGCGTACCCCTCGACCAGCACGGCGGGTCGCTCGCCCCCGGCCGCGGCCAGGGCGGCGACGTACAGCAGCGGGATGAAGTGGTCGGGCGTCGGAACCGCCAGCCCGAAGTCGCGGTGCTCCGCCAGCCTCAGCAGGTCACCGGGGGCGTCGAGGGTGAGGGAACGGGCGTCGTCGTCGAACCGCTGCGCCCAGTCGAACCCCGCCTCCGGCTGGTCCCAGGCGATGCGCCGGAGGTTGTGCACGATGTTGCCGCTTCCCAGGATCAGCACGCCCCGGTCGCGCAGCGGCGCAAGCCTGGCCCCGAGGTCGAGGTGGTACTCGAGCGGCTCGAGGGCGTTGATGGACAGCTGGACGACCGGGACGTCCGCCTCGGGGAACATGTGGGCGAGGACCGACCAGGTGCCATGGTCGAGGCCCCAGCTGTCGGTGTCGAGACCGACCCAGCGCGGTGCCACCGTCTGGGCGACCAGCTCGGCGACCTCGGGCGCCCCGGCCGCGGGGTAGCCGAAGGAGAACAGTTCCTCGGGGAAGCCGTAGAAGTCGTGGATCGTCCGGGGACGTGCCATCGCCGTGACGGCGGTGGCGTTGGTGTACCAGTGGGCGGAGATGCACAGGACCGCCTCGGGGCGGGGCAGCGACGCTCCGAAGGCCCCCCACGCCGAGGTGAAGCGGTTGCGCTCCAGGGTGTTCATGGGGCTGCCGTGGCCGATGAAGACGACCGGCTGGCGCCGGACCTCGGTCAACGCGGCCTCCTCGTGCCGTCGACGTGGTGTCGGGTCATCGGGGTACCTCCTCGACCGGCTCCCAGCATGCCAGGTCGCACCGGGGCCGCCGCCGGCCGGCGGCTCCCGCCGACCTTCTCCCGGGCTGGTGGCGGCACGCCGGTGTCGCCCCGAGGCATCCGGCGCGTATATTCCGAGACGAGGGCCGACGGAAGGCTGACTGCCAGCTCCGCGACGGCCGTCCGCGCCGAGAAGGGGGCACCACGTTGAGCATGTACAAGGTCACCAACCCTGCCACGGGCGAGGTCGAGAAGGAGTACCCCACCGCCACCGACGAGGAGCTCGACGGCGTCATGGGCCGCTCGCAGGCCGCATACGCCAGCTGGCGCCGGACGTCTCGCGACGAGCGGACCCAGATCCTCCTGGCCGTGGCCAAGGCCTACAAGGAGCGGACCGAGGAGCTGGCCGCCATCATCACCCGGGAGATGGGGAAGCCGACCGGCGAGGCCATCGACGAGGTCGAGTTCAGCGCCTCGATCTACGAGTACTACGCCACCGAGGGCCCGAAGCTCCTGGCGGACCGCCCGCTGGCGTCGACACAGCCCGGCACGGCGTGGGTGCGCATGGCGCCGATCGGCCCGGTGCTCGGCATCATGCCGTGGAACTACCCCTACTACCAGGTGGCGCGCTTCTCGGCGCCCAACCTGATGGTCGGCAACACCGTCATCTTGAAGCACGCCCCCCAGTGCCCGGAGTCGGCGCTGGCCATGGAGGAGATCTTCCGGCAGGCGGGTCTTCCCGCCGACGCCTACATCAACATCTTCGCCACCAACGAGCAGATCGCGACCATGATCGCCGACCCCAGGGTGGCGGGCGTCTCGGTGACGGGCAGCGAGCGGGCCGGCACCGCGGTGGCGTCCCTTGCCGGCCAGCACCTGAAGAAGGTGGTGCTCGAGCTGGGAGGGTCCGACCCCTTCATCGTCCTGGACACCGACGACGTCGCCGGCGCCGCCCGGCAGGCCGTTGCCGCCCGCATGGAGAACGCCGGCCAGGCCTGCAACGCGTCGAAGCGGATGATCGTGATGGACAGCGTCTACGACGAGTTCGTGTCCGAGTTCACCAAGGCGATGGCCGAGCAGGTGCCCGGCGATCCGTCCGACCCCGCCACCACGTTCGGCCCCCTTTCCTCCGAGCAGGCGGCGCAGAACCTCATGGCCCAGATCAAGGACGCCGTGGACAAGGGGGCGATCGTGCACCTGGGCGGCGAGCGCGTCGAGGGCCCCGGCGCCTTCGTCCAGGCGACCGTCCTGAGCGGCGTGACGCCCGAGATGCGGGCCTACCGGGAGGAGCTCTTCGGCCCGGCTGCCGTGATCTACAAGGTGCACAGCGTGGACGAGGCCGTCGAGCTGGCCAACGACACCCCCTACGGGCTCGGGGCGGCGATCTTCGCCGCCGACGAGCAGCTGGCGCTGGAGGTGGCCGACCGGATCGACACCGGCATGGTGTGGGTCAACGAGATGGAGGGCGGAGGGCCCGAGCTTCCCTTCGGCGGGACCAAGCGCTCGGGCGTCGGCCGCGAGCTCGGTCCTCTCGGGATCGACGAGTTCGTCAACAAGAAGCTCATCCACACCCCGCCCAACGACTAACGGGGCTCCGCCCCAGCCCGACGAGCTGTACGTAGCCCACGATCTGCGGGTGCCTTCGGGCGCGGGCTCCGGCCGAGCGCACTGCTTGGCCGGGTGGTTACCCTGCCGTCATGAACCGC
>JAJYVT010000011.1 GCA_021791845.1 Actinomycetes bacterium
GGCTGAAGCCGAGCCCCGTCCGGGCCGTGCCGGCCAGGCTCTCGGCCCAACGGAGCAGGGTGCGCATGGGCACCGACCGGTCCACGGACCGACGCTACTCGCCGGCGAACCCGGGCACGGGCGCTCCGGGGTGCACCAGCCGGGGGTTGCAGAAGCTGGGGTGCACCAGCCGGGGAGCGACGAGCGGCAACAATGGTCGGGTGTCCGTCAACCCCGACTGCCGCCATTACGTGATGCAGACGACCCGCGCCGGGGAGAAGGTGGAGCGGTGCAAGATCGGTGCCAACGAGCCGCTGCCCTTCGCCTGCCCCGATGGCTGCGTCTTCTTCGAGGCCCGGCGGGTCTCGCAGGCGGGTTGGCAGGTCCCCCGCTCCGACCGGCGCTGATCATCCCCTGGGCGGATCGCCCAGCACCCGGTTGAGGCTCCCCGAGCGGAAGCCCTCCAGGTCCAGCGCCACGTAGGCGTACCCGGCCGCCTTCACCGCCGCCACCACCCGGTCGCGCAGCTCGAGGGCCTGGCCCAGCTCGTCCTGGCCCACCTCCACACGCGCCACCGTGCCGTGGTGGCGCACCCGGACGTCCCGGAAGCCGAGCGACCGCAGGGCGGACTCGCCCACCGCCACCGACCGCAGCGTGGGAGCGGTGACCGGCGTGCCGTAGGGGAGGCGCGAGGCCAGGCACGCTCCGGCCGGCCGGTCCCAGGTCCGGAGCCCCATGCGGCGCGACGCCGCCCGCACGTCTCCCTTGGACAGACCGGCGTCCACGAGCGGGAAGCGCGCCCCGCCGGCCGCCGCGGCGGCCTGCCCGGGGCGGTAGTCGCCGAGGTCGTCGGTGTTGACGCCGAGCACCACGGTGGCCGAGCGGGCCTCGGCGATGGGACCGAGCGCCGCCATGAGCGCGTCCTTGCACCGGGCGCAGCGGTCCGGCCCGTTGGCCACGTACGCCGGGTCCTCCATCTCCGTGGTCGTCACCGCCGTCCAGGCGAGCCCCCACTCGCCGGCCAGGGACCGGCAGTGGGCCTCCTCCTCGGGCGCCAGCGATGGGGAGACCGCCGTGACGCACAGGGCGCGCTCGGGTCCCAGCGTGCGATGGGCGACGCTGGCCAGGAAGGCGGAGTCGGCGCCGCCGCTGAAGGCGACGACCACGTTCCCCAGCTCGCCGAGCACCTCCCGCAGGCGGTCCAGGCCAGGGTCCAGGCTCACCGGAGCGGGACGGCGGCGGCCAGCGCCTCGGCCAGGTCGGCCACGACGCCGGTGAAGAACGGCCCGAACTCGGCGTAGTGGGCGGAGGCGGGGTCGAAGCGCATCTGGTAGACGCACTCCTTCAGGTCGTCGGGCGTGACGGCAAAGAGGGTGACGCCCCACTCGAAGTCGTCGAGCCCGGTCGACCCGGTCACCACCTGGAGCACCCGCCCGTGGAACAGGCGGCCCACCTTGCCGTGGCCCATCATGAGGTCGCGCCGGGCGTCGAAGTCCAGGGCGTACCAGTTGTGCTCCTCGCCCCGACGCTTGGACATCGGGTAGAAGCAGAAGGCCCGCTTCCCCTCGGGCGGCAGCTGGGGGTACAGGCGGGCCTGCTTCATCGCTTCGGGCACGCCGGCGGCGTACTCCGACACCTCGGTCAGCGACACGTACGACGACACGACCTCCAGGCCGGCCGCCACCACCGCCGACTGGAACGCCCGCAACCGGGAGAGGTCGGGGCCGAGCACCATGAATGCGACGTCGGCCTTGTGGCCCAGGACGGCGGCCGTCACCACCTGGTCCCCGGACTTGCGGGCCGCCTCCTCGGCCTCGAGCACGGCCGCCCTGTCCACCGGGCCGGCCGCCCGGCAGAAGAGGTGCACCACCCCGAGCCCGGTCGCCGGCGACAGCGGCTCGAGCACTGCCCCGTCGTCCATCCCTCGAAGCTTAGGGACCCGGGCGCACCCCGTCGGTCCGCCCCTGTCCCGCGCCCCCGTCCCCCCGCCGCACGTCCCGCCCGTGCGCCGGCGCGCCGCAGGGGCACCCCGGAGGGTGCCCCTGCCTGCGCGTGCCACCTTGCGGCCGGGTGTCCCCCGGCCGGGTCGATCAGAAGTCCTCCATGCCGCCGCCGCCCGGCATGGCCGGAGCCTTCTCCTCCGGCTTGTCGACGATGACGGCCTCGGTGGTGAGGAACAGCCCGGCGATCGACGCCGCGTTCTGGAGGGCGGACCGGGTCACCTTGGCGGCGTCGATGACGCCGGCCTCGAAGAGGTCCCCGTACTCGCCGGTGGCGGCGTTGAGGCCCTCGGCGCCCTTCATGTTCCGCACCTTCTCCACGATGACGCCGCCCTCGAGGCCGGCGTTCACGGCGATCTGCTTCAACGGCTCCTCGACGGCCCGGGCCACGATCCGGGCACCGGTCGCCTCGTCGCCCTCGAGCTTGTCGGCCCGCTCGGCCACGAGCGCCTGGGCCCGCAGGAGCGCCACGCCGCCGCCGGGCACCACGCCCTCCTCGATGGCCGCCTTGGTGGTGGAGACGGCGTCCTCGATGCGGTGCTTCTTCTCCTTCAGCTCGACCTCGGTGGCCGCGCCGACCTTGATGACGGCAACACCGCCCGAGAGCTTCGCCAGGCGCTCCTGGAGCTTCTCCCGGTCGTAGTCCGAGTCGGTGTTCTCGATCTCGGCCTTGATCTGGTTGATCCGGCCCTTGATGTCGGCGTCGTCGCCGGCGCCCTCCACGACCGTGGTCTCGTCCTTGGTCACGACGACCTTGCGGGCCCGGCCAAGCAGGTCCAGGCCGACGTTCTCGAGCTTCAGGCCGACCTCCTCGGTGACGACCTGGCCGCCGGTCAGGATGGCCATGTCCTGCAGCATCGCCTTGCGCCGCTCGCCGAAGCCGGGGGCCTTCACGGCCACGCTCTTGAACGTGCCCCGGATCTTGTTCACGACCAGGGTGGCCAGGGCCTCGCCCTCGACGTCCTCGGCGATGATCACCAGCGGCCGGCCGCCCTGCATCACCTTCTCCAGCACGGGCAGGAGGTCCCGCACGGCGGAGATCTTCGACCCGACGAGGAGGATGTAGGCGTCCTCCAGGACGGCCTCCATGCGCTCGGGGTCGGTCACGAAGTACGGCGAGATGTAGCCCTTGTCGAAGCGCATGCCCTCCACGAGGTCCATCTCCATGCCGAAGGTCTGGGACTCCTCGACGGTGATGACGCCGTCCTTGCCCACCTTGTCGATGGCCTCGGCGATCATCTCGCCGATCTCGGCGTCGGCGGCCGAGATGGCGGCCACCTGGGAGATCTGGCCCTTGGACTCCGTCTCCTTGGCCAGACCGTGGATGGCGTTCACTGCCTCCTCGACACCGGCCTCGATGCCCTTCTTGAGCGACATCGGGTTGGCGCCGGCGGCCACGTTGCGCAGGCCCTCGCGCACCATCGCCCATGCCAGCACGGTGGCGGTGGTGGTGCCGTCACCGGCCACGTCGTCGGTCTTCTTGGCGACTTCCTTGACCAGCTCGGCCCCGATCTTCTCGTAGGGGTCCTCGAGCTCGATCTCCTTGGCGATCGACACGCCGTCGTTGGTGATGGTGGGGGCGCCCCACTTCTTGTCCAGCACGACGTTGCGGCCCTTGGGGCCGAGGGTGACCCGCACGGCGTCGGCCAGCTTGTTCATGCCGGTCTCGAGGGCCCTCCGGGCCTGCTCGTCGAAGGCGATCAGCTTTGGCATGGTGTCCTCCGTAGTCCATCCGGGCCGTGGTCCGGCTCCGCTTCCGCCGGCCAGGCTACCAGATCCGTTAGCACTCTCGTACGTTGAGTGCTAACAGCAAAGCACGCGACCCGCCCTGCGTCAACCGCAGCCGCCGGCCACCGCGGGCACCACCGAGATCGTCTGCCCCTCGGCCACCGGCGTGGCGAGGCCGTCGAGGAACCGGATGTCCTCCTCGGCCACGAAGACGTTCACGAAGCGGCGGAGCCCGCCCTCGGAGTCGAAGATCCGCTCGGCCAGCCCGGGATGGCGGGCGTCGAGCGCCCGCAGCGCCTCCCCGACCGTGGCGCCCTCGACCGGGACCTCGCCCGCCCCGCCCGTGAGCGACCGGAGCTGCGTGGGCACGCGCACGGTCACCGCCACGGGTCGTCCACCACCTCGTCGAAGGCGGCCAGCGTGGGGGCGATGGTGGCCCCCGGGCCCACCGAGCCGGCCAGCGCCTCCACCGTCTTCAGGCCGTGGCCCGTCACGATGGCCACCACCCGCTCGTCGGGGCGCACGACCCCCGACGCCGCCAGCTTGGCCAGCGTGGCGATGGTCACGCCCCCCGCCGTCTCGGCGAAGATCCCCTCGGTGCGGGCCAGGAGCCCGATGGCGTCGAGGATCTCGGCGTCGGTCACCGCCGCCAGCGCCCCGCCCGAGCGCCGGACGGCCTCCAGCGCGTACCACCCGTCGGCCGGGTTCCCGATCGAGAGGGAGCGGGCGACCGTGGAGGGCCGGACGGGGCGGATGGCATCAGACCCCTCGGCGAACGCCGTGGCCACCGGCGAGCAGCCGGCGGCCTGGGCTCCCGAGATCCGCACCTCGGGCACCTCGTCCAGGAGCCCCACGGTGCCGAGCTCCGTGAAGCCCTTGGCCACCTTGGTCAGCTGGCTCCCCGACGCCACCGGCACCACCACGTGGTCGGGCGCCTGCCAGCCGAGCTGCTCGGCGATCTCGAAGGCCAGCGTCTTCGACCCCTCGGCGTAGTAGGCCCGCAGGTTGACGTTGGCGAAGGCCCAGGCCGGGTGCTCGCTCGCCAGCTCGGCGCACAGGCGGTTGACGTCGTCGTAGGTGCCGTCGACCGCCACCACCGTCCCGCCGTACACGGCGGTCATGGCGATCTTGGCCCGCTCCAGGTCCTTGGGGATGAGGACCACCGAGGCCATCCCCGCCCGGGCGGCGTGGGCGGCCACGGAGTTGGCCAGGTTGCCCGTGGACGCGCAGGCCGCCACCTTGAACCCGAGCTCCCGGGCCTTGGTCAGGGCGACCGACACCACCCGGTCCTTGAAGGAGCCGGTCGGGTTGGCCGTGTCGTCCTTGATCCACAGCTCGCCCAGCCCGAGGGCGGCGGCCAGCCGGTCCGCCCGCACCAGCGGCGTGCACCCGGCCCCCAGCTCGACCGGGGCGGTGTGGGCCGCCGGCAGCAGGTGGCGGTAGCGCCAGATGGTCCGGGGCCCGGCGGCGACCGACTCCCGGCTGACGGCGGCGGCGACGGCCTCGTAGTCGTAGGCCACCTCGAGCGGTCCGAAGCACCAGTCGCACACGTGGAGCGCCTCGGTGGGGAACGAACGACCACACTCACGACAGCGCAGTCCGACGACGCAATTCACAGCGGCCTCCTCATCGGTCGGGCATTGGCACCTGGTGTCACACCACTGGTTGCCGCGGCGTCGCAGGGCCCGTCCCTCAGCCGCTCTGGATGATCCGTCCATGGTGGCCGACGGCGCCGCGGGGGCGCAAGTCGGGGTGCGACCACGCGTTGCGGCACGCGGCGTCCCGGCCATGGGCCAAGATCGTGGCGTGGTGCGGACCTACGGGCGGGGTCACTTCGCGCTGGAACGCGTGCTGGCGGCCAAGCGCGGCCGGACGGTGACGGTGTGCATCCCCGCCCACGAGGAGCAGGCGACGGTGGGCGGGGTGGTCCGGGCCGTCGCCGGGCCCCACCTGGCCCCCGGGGGCTCGGGCCTGGTCGACGAGGTGCTGGTGGTGGACGACGGCTCTCGCGACGCCACGGCCGCCGCCGCCGCCGGCGCCGGCGCCCGCGTGGCTCGCCACGCCCGGCGCCAGGGCAAGGGCGGCGCCATGGCCACCGGCCTCGAGCAGGCGGCCGGGGACGTGCTCGTGTTCCTGGACGCCGACGTGGAGAACACGGCGCCCGAGTTCGTCACCAGCCTCCTCGGCCCGGTGCTGTGCGACGACGCGGCCCTGGTGAAGGGGTACTACGCCCGGCCGCTGGCCGGGGCCACCACCGGGGGCGGCCGGGTGACCGAGCTCATGGCCCGCCCCGTGCTCGAGGTGCTCTTCCCCGAGCTGGCCGAGGTGCGCCAGCCCCTGGCAGGTGAGACCGCCGCCCCCCGCTGGGTGCTCGAGAAGGTGGGGCTCGCCCCGGGCTACGGCGTGGAGATGGCGCTGCTCATCGACGTGGCCACCCGGCTCGGCACCGGCTCCCTGGCCCAGGTCGACCTGGGCACCCGGGTCCACCGGAACCGGACGTTGGACCAGCTCCGGCCCCAGGCGGTCGAGGTCCTCCGGGCGGCGCTGGAGCGGGCGGCGGCGGCCGGGCCGCAGCCGGCGGCGGAGGGCGGTCCGGGCCGCGGCCGGTAGGCACCCGGTAGCGTCGTCCGCCATGGACGCCACGGACGCCCCGGACGCCACGGACGCCCCGGACGCCACGGAGGCCGCACGGGACGTGGTCGTCGTGTCCAACCGGGGTCCGCTGTCCTTCCGCACGGGGAAGGACGGCCGGCCCGAGCGTGCCGGGACCGGTGGCGGGCTGGCGGCGACCCTGCACCCGCTGCTGGCCGGGTCCGGCGCCACCTGGGTGGCCGCCGCCATGAGCGACGCCGACCGGCGGGCCGGCGCGGCCGGGCTCATGGCCGAGGAGGGGCTGCGGATCGTCACCGTCGAGCCCGATGCCGCCGTCTACCGCATGGCCTACGACGTGGTGGCCAACGCCACCTTGTGGTTCTGCCACCACCACCTCTTCGACCTGCCCCGCCGGCCCCGCATCGACCGGCGGTGGTTCGAGGCCTGGGACGCCTACCGCGAGCTCAACCACCAGTTCGCCGAGGCGGTGGCCGGGTGCGCCCCGCCGGGGGCCCGGGTGCTGGTGCAGGACTACCACCTCTCGCTCCTCGGCCCGATGCTGGCGGCGGCCCGGCCGGACCTGCGCACCCTGCACTTCTCCCACACCCCCTTCGCCGACCCCGGCATGCTGCGGGCCCTGCCCACCGCCGCCGCCGGCGAGCTACTGGCGGGCATGGCCGGTTTCGGGGCGTGCGGGTTCCACACGGCCCGCTGGGAGCGCAGCTTCCGGGCCGCCTTCGAGGACGGAGCGCTCGCCGGCGCGGCCCGGGCGGCGGGGGCGGCGGGGCCGCCGGACACCTTTGTCGCCGGGCTGGGCCCGCATCCCGACGCCATGGCGGCCGAGGCCGAGTCGCCGGCGGTGGCCGAGAGCCGGGCCCGGCTCCTCGCCCTCACCGGCGGCCGCCGCCTGATCGTGCGCGTCGACCGGATCGAGCTGTCCAAGAACATCCTGCGCGGCCTGTGGGCCTTCGACGAGCTGCTGGCGACCCGGCCGCACTGGCGGGAGCAGGTGGTGCTCGTCGCCCTCGCCTACCCCTCGCGCGAGGGCCTGGCCGACTACCTGGCCTACCGCAGCGAGATCGAGCACACCGCCGCCCAGATCAACGAGACCTGGGCGACCGGGGGGTGGACCCCGGTGCTCCTCGGCGTGGCCGACGACCGGGCGCGGTCCATGGCCGCCCTCAGCGCCTACGACGTGCTCCTCGTGAACCCCGTGCGCGACGGCATGAACCTGGTGGTGAAGGAGGGGCCGCTCGTCAACCGGACCGACGGGGCCGTCGTCCTCTCCCGCGAGGCAGGCGCCTTCGACGAGCTGGCCGACCACGTGCTCGGGGTCAACCCCTTCGACGTGCGCGAGACGGCCGACGCCCTCGACCGGGCGCTGGCGATGGAGCCGGACGAGCGGTCGCGCCGGGCCGGGGCGATCCGGGCGGCGGTCCGGGCCTCCACCGCCGCCGGCTGGCTGGAGCGCCAGCTGGAGGTGGCCGCCGCCCTCTCCCCGGCCCCCGGCCGATAGGGCGGGCCGGCCGGGTCAGGCGCCGGCCGGGTCAGGCGCCGGCCGGGTCAGGCGCCGGCCGGGTCAGCCGCCGGCCGCCGCTCCCCTCACGCCCCTCAGCCGGCGGCGTCGAGCGCCTGGGCCAGGTCGGCCAGGAGGTCGTCCACTGTCTCCAGCCCCACCGACAGGCGGAGCAGGCTCGGGTCGACGGCCAGCTCGGACCCGGCCACCGAGGCGTGCGTCATGCGGTGGGGGTGCTCGATCAGCGACTCCACCGCGCCCAGCGACTCGGCCAGGGTGAACAGCCTCGTGGCCCCGGCCACCGCCAGCGCCGCCTGCTCGCCGTTGCGCACGGTGAACGACACCATGCCACCGAAGTCGCGCATCTGCGCCGCCGCCACGGCATGGCCGGGATGGCCCGGCAGCCCGGGGTAGTGCACGGCGGCGACGGCGGGGTGCTCGGTCAGCATGGCCGCCACCCGCGCCGCGTTGGCGCACTGGCGCTCCATCCGCACCGCCAGCGTCTTCACCCCGCGCAGCACGAGGTAGCAGTCGAAGGGGCCCGGCACCGCCCCCACTGCGTTCTGGAGGCCGGCGATGCGCTCGCCGACCGAGCGGTCGTTGGTGGCGACAAAGCCGCCGACCACGTCGCTGTGGCCCCCCAGGTACTTGGTGGTGGAGTGCACGACCACGTCGGCGCCCAGCGAGAGCGGCTGCTGGAGGTAGGGGGTGGCGAAGGTGTTGTCGACCACCAGCCGGCCCCCGCGGCGGTGGGCCACCTCGGCCAGGGTGGCGATGTCGGCGATCCGCATGAGGGGGTTGGAGGGCGTCTCCACCCACACCAGCCGGGTCTGGGGCTGCCATGCCGCCTCCACCGCGCCGGGGTCGTCGAGCCGGACCGGGGTGAAGCGGATGCCGACCCTGGCGTGCACCTGGGCCAGGAGCCGGTGCGTCCCGCCGTAGACGTTGTCGCCCACGATCACGTGGTCCCCCGGGTCCAGCAGGCGCAGGGTGGCGTCCTCGGCGGCCAGGCCGCTGGCGAAGGCGCTGCCGTGGGCCGCCCCCTCCAGGGCGGCGACGCAGGCCTCGAGGGCGTGGCGGGTGGGGTTCCCCGAGCGGCTGTACTCGTAGCCCTGGTGCTCGCCCACCGCCGACTGGGCGAAGGTCGACGCCAGGTGGATGGCGGGCACCACCGCACCGGTGGCCGGGTCCGGGGGCTGCCCGGCGTGCACGGCCAGGGTCTCGAAGCCGGGCACGGTCAGGCCCGCTCGAAGTGGGACAGGAGGTCGGACCGGGTCAGGATGCCCACCGGTCGTCCACCGTCGAGGACCAGGACGGCCGGCGAGGCCTGGAGCTGCTCGGCCACGTGGGCCGCGGTCTCGCCCAGGCCGACCATGGGCAGCGGCGGCTCCATGACCGAGCCGATCGGCTCGTCGAACCCCTCGGGGCGCCCCAGGGTGCGCTCCAAGAGCAGGCGGTCCGACACCGAGCCCACCACCTCGGCCAGGGCCAGCGGCGGCTCGGCCTTGATCACCGGCACCTGGGAGACGCTGTACTCGTCGAGCACGGCGATGGCGGCACGCAGCGTCTCTGTGGGGTGGACGTGGACGAGCGAGGGCAGCCGCCCCTCCTTGGCCGCCAGGACGTCCCCGGCCGTCACGCCCTGGGCCCGGACGAACCCGTGGTCGGCCATCCATGTGTCGTCGTAGAGCTTGGACAGGTAGCCCCGTCCCGAGTCGGGCACGAGGACCACGATCACGTCGTCGGGCCCGAGCGACCGGCCGACCTCGAGGGCGGCCCACACGGCCGTCCCCGTCGACCCGCCCACGAGGATCCCCTCTTCGCGGGTGACCCGGCGGGCGGTGAGGAAGGAGTCACGGTCGGAGACGGCGACCACGCGGTCCACCACCGTCGGGTCGTAGGTCGAGGGCCAGAAGTCCTCGCCGATCCCCTCCACCAGGTAGGGCCGGCCGCCGCCGCCCGAGTAGATGGAGCCCTCGGGGTCGGCGGCGACCACCTGGACGGACGGCTTCATCTTCTTCAGGTACCGCCCGATACCGCTGACCGTGCCCCCCGTGCCCACCCCGACCACCAGGTGGGTGATGCGGCCGGCGGTCTGCCGCCAGATCTCGGGCCCGGTGCTCCGCTCGTGGGCCAGGGGGTTGGCCGGGTTGCGGTACTGGTTGGGCTGGAACGCCCCCGGGATCTCCGCCGCCAGCCGCTCGGCCACCGAGTAGTAGGACTCGGGGTGCTCCGGCGGGACCGTGGTCGGGCACACGACCACCTCGGCGCCGTAGGCTCGCAGCAGCTGGCGCTTCTCCTCCGCCACCTTGTCGGGCACGGTGAAGATGCAGCGGTACCCGCGGACCGCCGCCACCATGGCCAGCCCCACCCCGGTGTTCCCCGAGGTCGGCTCCACGATGGTGCCGCCCCGGGCCAGGAGGCCGTCGGCCTCGGCGGCGTCGAGCATCGTGAGGGCGGGGCGGTCCTTCACGCTGCCGCCGGGGTTCAGGTACTCGAGCTTGGCCAGGAGGTGGCAGGGGAGGTCGCGCCCGACGCGGTCGAGGCGCACCATGGGGGTCTCCCCCACCAGGTCCAGGATGCTCCCGGCCACCTCCATCGGCGGTCCCGGATCGGCGATGGGGTGGACCTCGACGCCGGCGGGGGCGGTCGACGGGTCGTCGGTGAACAGCACCGTGGGGAACCCGGCGCGGTGGACCTCGTCGGCGATGCGCGCCGCCAGCGCGGAGGCGCTCGACGGCTCGGACCCCGGGGACCGCGGGGACCCCGGGGACTCGCCAACCACGCCGACGAGGCCGGGGATGATGCCGCGCAGCTCGCCGATCAGGGCCGGGACCGTCTGGCGGGCCGGGACGTGGACGACCCGGCGCGCACGTGCCTCCAGGATGTGGGGGGCGGCCACGGGCTCCACCACCAAGAGGACGTCGACACGCGGCGGGAGCACGGTGCTAGCCGGCCTGGGGCGCCCGGCGGCGCCGGTCGGGCCGGCGCGCCTCCTCGCCGCGTCGCGTCACGGGGCCCGATGATACCGACGCGGTCGGGTCAGGAGCCGGCCAGGAGCTCGAGGAGGGCCGCCGCCTCGGTCGGGCCGTCCACCACCAGGTCGGCGGCCGCCGCCACCTCGGGCGCCGTCTCCTCGTCCGCCACCGCCACCCGGGCCACGGTCGTCCCGGCGGCGGCCATCGCCCCGAGGGCGGCGAACGCCGGCAGGTCCCCCAGGTCGTCGCCGAAGAACGCCACCACCCCGTAGCCGGCGGCCAGGCGGGTGACGACCGCCCCCTTGTCCGCCCCCACCGGCGGCCGCAGCTCGATCGCCATGCGTCCCGGCTGCGCCGCCAGCCCGGCGTCCTCGGCCCGGCGGGCCTCGGCCGCGGCCCAGGCGGCGGCAGCGGGCGCCCGGCGCCAGTGGAGCGTGACGGTCAGCCCCTTCGCCTCCACCTCCGCCCCCGGGGGCACCCCGGCGCGGGCGTGGCGCGTCGCCTCCTCGACCGCCGGCCGCCACCGCTCCGCCTCGCCGGAGCGCCGGACCGTGCCGTCCAGCACGTCCTCCAGCCCGTAGAGGCCGGCCAGGTGGACGCCGGGCGGGGCGTCCAGGGCGTCGACGAGGAACTGCGCCGGCCGCCCGGAGACGACGGCCACCAGGGCCAGTCGACGCGCCAGGCGGGTGAGCACACCGGGGACGTGCGCCAGCGGGCGGGCATTGGCCGGGTCCTCCACGATGGGGGCGAGGGTGCCGTCGAAGTCGAGGAACAGCGCCGACTCCGTCGGCCGTTCCCGCAGGGGCTCGAGCACGGCCGGCAGCACCCGGGGCTCCACGCTGCGGTCTCGGCCCCCGGTCAGCCGGCGGCGCTTGTTGTGGTGCTGGCCGGGACCTTTGCCGCCAGGTCTTCCCCGGCGATCACGACCACGTCGGCACCGGCGAGGTTGACCACCGGGACCGTGCTCCCGAGCGGCTGGACGTCGGTGGTCGGCAGGCCCAGCTCGGTGGCGACGGCGTTGGCGTCCGCCTGCTGGCCGGCGGCGTAGTAGACGGTCGACGTTGTCGTCACTGTGGTGGCGTTCTCCGGTGTGACGGTGCCCCACCCCGCCGACGCCAGCTTGCCCGAGTAGTAGGTGGCGATGCCTGTGGTGTGGCTGGCGTTGGCCACGAGCACGCCCACCGACTTGCTCGGGGCGGCCGTCGGCACGGTCGTCGTGGGGGCGCTGGTGGTCGTGCTGCTGCTCGGGGCGGTGGACGGGGGCGTGGTGCGTGTGGCGGCGGTCGACGCCCCGTGGCCCTTTCCCAGCGACAGCAGGTAGACGCCGAGCGCGACCGCCACCACCACGATGGCGAGCGCCTTGGCGTAGGACAGCGTGCTGCCGGGGCCGTCGGGGCCGTGGGGGCCGTCGCCTCCGTCCCGCGGGCTCCCGTGGTGCTCGCCCCCGTCGACCCGGTGCGCGCCCGGCCCCGTCGGACCCGGCGCGCTCGTCTGGCTCTGGCTCTGCGGACCGCCGTGCCGGGGCAGGCGGCCGGCCCCCCGCGCCGTCGTCACCGGCTCAGCCTGCCAACGGGGGCGCCGGGGCGCAAGCCCTTGGCGCCGGCGCGCCGGCGCGCCACCTCGAAGCAGGCCACCGCGGTGGCGGCGGCGACGTTGAGCGACTCGATCGCCCCGTGCTGGGGGATGGACACCAGCTCGTCGCACCGGCGGCGCACGAGGGGCGCGAGGCCGCGCTCCTCGCCGCCGACCACGAGGGCCACCGGCCCGGTGACCGCCGGGGCGTCGTAGAGCGACACCGCGCCCTCGGACGCCAGGCCGAGGGTCCACACCCCGAGCGACGACAGGCGCTCGAGCGCGCTCGGGATCCCGCCCACCAGGGAGAAGTCGAGGTGCTCGATCGCGCCCGCCGCCACCTTGGCGACCGTCGGCGACAGGTGGGCCGCCCGGTGCCGGGGCAGCACGACACCGGTGACCCCGGCGCACTCGGCGCTCCGCAGGAGCCCGCCGAGGTTGTGGGGGTCGGTCACGCCCGCCACGACGAGGAGGAAGGCGCCGGCGCCGGCGGCCCCTTCCGCCGCGACCAGTGTCTCGAGCGGGACGGGGTCGACCGGCGCCGCCCGGGCCAGCACCCCCTGCGGGGCGTCGGTGCGCGCCGCGGCGGCGAGCCGCGACCGGGGCACCGTCTCGACCCGCACGTGGCGGCGGGCGGCGAGCGCCTCGATCTCGTCGAGCTGAGGCGAGGGGTCGAGCCCCTCGGCCAGCCACAGCGACCGGACGGGCCTGCGGCCGGCCGCCAGCAGCGCCAGCACGGCGCGACGGCCCTCCACCTGGTCGCCGCCGAGGCCGGCGGCGGGCCCCTCCCTGCGCCCGGCGCCGGCGGCCCGGCCACCGCCTCGTCCCGTGCCCCGTCCGGCGCCGCGGCGGGCGGGCGGGCCGCCGCCGGGTCCCCTCTTGGCCGGGCGGGGGCTCACGCGCCCTCGGGCGCCGGCGTCGGCACCCCCTCCACCAGCACGACCGCCAGGCAGGCGACGCCTTCCCCCCGGCCCACCGCGCCCATGCCCTCGCCGCGGGTCGCCTTGACCGACACCGGCGCGCCGAGGACGGCGGCGAGCCGGGAGACCATGGCGTCCACGTGCGGGCTCAGCTTGGGCGTCTCGGCCAGCACGGTGCAGTCGGCGTTCACCGGTCGGAAGCCCGCCGCCACCACCCGGCGCACCACCTCGGCCAGCAGCCCGATGCTGTCGGCGCCGGCGAACGCCGGGTCGGTGTCGGGGAAGTGGTGGCCGAGGTCGCCCAGGCCCGCCGCCCCGAGCAGGGCGTCGCACAGGGCGTGCGCCACCACGTCGGCGTCGCTGTGGCCGGCCAGCCCGGGGGCCCCGGGGATCTCGACGCCGCCCAGCACGAGCCGCCGCCCCGGGTCGACCGAGAACGGGTGGACGTCGACGCCCTGGCCGATGCGCACGCTCACGGCGCCACCGGCGCGGCGCTGGCGACGATCACCTCGAGCAACGCGAGATCGGAGGGCAGGGTCACCTTCACGTTGTGGGCCTCGCCCGGCACGACGCGCACCACGCCGCCCAGGGCCTCGACCAGCGCGGCGTCGTCGGTGGCGTCCGCCCCGGCCGCATGGGCCCGTCGCAACGCGCCCGCCCGGAAGGCTTGGGGGGTCTGGACGGCGACCAGCCCGGCCCGGTCGACCGTGCCGGCCACGGTGGCGCCGTCGTCCCCCACCCGCTTGAGCGTGTCGGCGACCGGCACGGCGCACACGACGGCGTCCACGACGGCGTCCATGCCCCCCGCGCCGACGGCCGGCGGCTGGAGGAGCGGCTCGACCACCGCGGCGAACAGGGCGTGCGACGCCAGCGGGCGGGCGGCATCGTGGACGACCACCACCGCCACCTCCTCGGGGACGGCGGCGAGCCCGCTGCGGACCGACGCCGAGCGCGTCGCCCCGCCGGTCACCACCACGTCGGCCCCGAAGGCCACGCAGTCGTCCTCACGGCCGGGCGGCGCCACGAGCACCACCCCGCCGGCGACGCTGCGGGCGGCGGCAACCGACCAGGCCACCACCGGCCGGCCGGCCAGCAGGTCGAATTGCTTGGGACGGCCGTAGCGCGAGCCGGAGCCGCCGGCGACGACGACCGCCCACACCGGCGGTGCACCCATGCGAGCGGTGCGACTACGGCAGGGCCTCGTTGAGGCGCTGCTCGGCGGTCTCCTCGTCCACCCCGAGGGCGAAGGTGAGCTCGGAGACGAGGATCTGGCGGGCCCGGCTCAGCATGCGCTTCTCGCCCGCCGACAGCCCCTTGTCCTTGTCCCGGATGGAGAGGTTCCGCACCACCTCGGCCACCTGGTAGATGTCGCCGGAGCGCAGCTTCTCCGAGTGGTTCTTGTAGCGGCGCGACCAGTTGGTCGGCATCCGCGCCTCCTTCTTGCGAAGGACGGCGAACACCTCCTCGACCTCCTCGTCGTTGATGACCTCCCGCAGGCCGACCCCTTCGGTGTTGTCGGCCGGCACCATGAGGGTCAGGTCGCCGTAGGCCAGGCGGAGCACCAGGTACTCCCGCTTCTGCCCGAACGCGACCTTGGTCTCCAGCTTCTCCACGACTGCTGCGCCGTGGTGGGGATAGACGACCTTGTCACCGACCTGGAACACCGGACTCCTCGCTGCGCGCCCTCTTGCTGAACGTGGCCGTCGACGATGGCCGCCACGTCTTCGACGTACGGCAGGCTCCACGCGGCTGCCGGGTCGAGATGGTGAACCGGCGGCCCATCATTGTACCGGATCACGCGCCGGGCGCGTTCGGCGGGACGGCTACTCGTAGCGCTCGAGGATGCTCGCCTCGACCATCCGGGCCATGCCGTCCTTCACTGCCCGGGCCTTGGCCTCGCCCACCCCGCCCACCTGCTCCAGTTCCGCCAGGGAGGCCCGCATCAGGCGGGGCAGCGTCCCGAAGCGCTCGACGATGCGGTCGATGATGGCGTCGGACACCCGGGGCAGGCGGTGCAGGAGACGGTACCCGCGGGCCTCGGCCGGCTCGTCGAGGAGGCCCGGCCTTGTGGGGTACCCCAGGGCGGCGACCGCCGCCACGCCGCCGAGCAGCTCCTCCTGGGAGAGCTCGTGCAGCGCGGCCAGGGCCGCCTCGGCGCCGGGTGTGCGCCCGTCGGGCGACGTTCCGTCACCACTGTGGGCGGGCGGGCGCTTGCGGCGCCCGTCGCCTGCGTGGCCGTTCTTCGACGCCCCCGGCCCGTCGGCCACGTAGTCGAGCACCACCCAGCCAAGGGTGTCCTCGACACCTGTGCCCAGCTCCTCCAGCTGCAGCTTGATGAGGCGGCCGTCCTCTCCCAGCTCGACCAGGTAGCCCTGCACCTCCTTGGCGAAGCGCAGCACCATCTCGCCGGGCTGGAGCACCGCTGCCACGTCGCCCAGGGAGACCGAGTCCTCCACCTCGAGGGTGGAGAGGAGGGCGAGCGCGAGGTCGAAGCGGGACTTGAACCGCTCGACCGCGGCAACGGCCTGGGCCGCCCGGTCGAGCAGGCGCTCGGTCCGCTGCACGGTGTGGCGGTAGGGGCCGCGGTACACGGTCACGGTGGCCATGGCCTCCGAGACGCTGATCACGGGCACGTCGATCGACCGCGCCACCCGCTCGGCCGTGCGGTGGCGGGTGCCGGTCTCGCTGGTGGGGATCGACGCCCGGGGGACCAGGTGCACGTTGGCCCGGGCGATCCGGGACGCGTCCGACGTCAGGATGATGGCGCCGTCCATCTTGGCCAGCTCGGACAGGCGCTGCGGGGTGAACTCGGCGTCGAGCAGGAACCCACCGGTGCAGATGGACAGCACGGCGGGATCGTCGCTCACGACGACCAGCGCCCCCCGCTTGGCCTGCAGGACGCGGTCGAGCCCCTCCCGGAGAGGGGTGCCGGGCGCGACCAGTGCCAGCGCCTCCAGCAGCGGCTCGCTCTGGTCGGCCACGGCGAAGATCGTACCCCGGCTCCGATCCGGGCCGGCCGCCGACGCACCCTGGGGAGGGGCGAGGCGGCCGGCTGCCGGACGATCAGTCGGAGGGGCCGCTCCCGGCCAGCTCCATCGGGGGCGGCTCGACGCCCTCCACGGCCTTGAAGGTCAGGTGCGGGCCGTCGTGCCCGTCGCCGGGCTCGGGGTCCACGTCCACCACGATGGTCTCGCCCACCCGGAAGTCCTTCCACAGGATCCGCTCGGACAGCGGGTCCTCCACCAGCTGCTGGATGGCACGCCGCAGCGGGCGGGCGCCGAGCTGGGGGTCGTAGCCCTTCTCGGCCAAGAAGGCGCGGGCCGCCGGGGTCAGGTCGATGCCCAGTCCCTGGCCGCCGAGCTGGTGGGCGGTCCGGGCGATCATGAGGTCGACGATCTGCATGACCTCTTCCTTGGTGAGCTCGTGGAACACGATGATCTCGTCGATCCGGTTCAGGAACTCCGGCCGGAAGTGGGCCTTCAGGGCGTCGTTGACCTTGGCCTTCATCTTCTCGTAGGTGACGGCCTCCGACGTCCGCGAGAACCCGAGGGACGCCTTGCGCAGGTCGGCGGTCCCGAGGTTGGACGTCATGATCAGCACGGTGTTCTTGAAGTCCACCGAGCGTCCCTGGGCGTCGGTCAGCCGCCCGTCCTCCAGGATCTGGAGCAGGGCGTTGAAGACGTCGGGGTGGGCCTTCTCGACCTCGTCGAACAGCACCACCGAGAACGGCTTGCGCCGCACGGCCTCGGTGAGCTGGCCGCCCTCCTCGTAGCCGACGTAGCCCGGGGGGGAGCCGACCAGCCGCGAGACGGTGTGCTTCTCCATGTACTCGCTCATGTCGAGCTGGATCAGGGCGTCCTCGTCGTCGAAGAGGAACTCCGCCAGCGTCTTGGCGAGCTCGGTCTTCCCCACGCCGGTCGGCCCGAGGAAGATGAACGAGCCGCTGGGCCGCTTGGGGTCCTTCAGGCCGGCGCGGGTCCGCCGGATGGCCCGGGCGAGGGCCTTCAGGGCCTCCTCCTGGCCGATGACCCGCCTGTGGAGCTCGTCCTCCATCCGCAGGAGCTTGGCGGTCTCCTCCTCGGTGAGGCGGTAGACGGGGATGCCCGTCCAGTGCGCCAGCACCTCGGCGATGACCTCCTCGTCCACCACGTCGAACAGTTCCACGCCCTCGGCCCGCCACTCGGCCTCCATGGCCTCCTTGCGGTTCAGGCGCTCCGTCTCCTGGTCCGCCAGCCGCTTGGCCTGCTCGAAGGCGCCGCGCCCGATGGCGGCCTCCTTGTCGGCGCGCAGCCGCGTGATCTCCTCGTCCAGCTTCTTGTGGCCGGGCGGGCTGCTCATCCGGCGGATGCGCAAGCGGCTCCCGGCCTCGTCGATCAGGTCGATGGCCTTGTCGGGGAGGAACCGGTCGGCCAGGTAGCGGTCGGCCAGGTTGGCCGCCGCCACGAGTGCCTGGTCGGTGATGGTGACCGCGTGGTGCGACTCGTAGCGGTCCCGCAGGCCCTTCAGGATGTCGATCGTGAGCTCCACCGACGGCTGGCCCACCTTCACCGGCTGGAACCGGCGCTCGAGGGCGGCGTCCTTCTCCAGGTGCTTGCGGTACTCGTCGAGCGTGGTGGCGCCCACGGTCTGCAGCTCGCCCCGGGCGAGCATCGGCTTGAGGATCGAGGCGGCGTCGATCGCCCCCTCGGCGGCGCCCGCGCCCACCAGGGTGTGGAGCTCGTCGATGAAGAGGATGATGTCCCCGCGGGTGCGGATCTCCTTCAGCACCTTCTTCAGGCGCTCCTCGAAGTCGCCCCGGTACCGGCTGCCGGCCACCAGCGCGCCCAGGTCGAGCGTGTAGAGCTGCTTGCCGACCAGCGTCTCGGGCACCTCGTTGGCCACGATGCGCTGCGCCAGCCCCTCGACGATGGCGGTCTTGCCCACGCCGGGCTCGCCGATCAGGACCGGGTTGTTCTTGGTCCGGCGGGACAGCACCTGCATGACCCGCTCGATCTCCTGCTCCCGCCCGATGACCGGGTCGAGCTTGCCGTCGCGGGCCAGCTGGGTGAGGTTGCGGCCGAACTGGTCGAGCACGGGCGAGCCCGACGGCGTGTCGGACTGCGACGCGCCGGCGCCGGCCCCCACGGCCTCCTTGCCCTGGTAGCCGGACATGAGCTGGATGACCTGCTGGCGCACCCGGCCGAGGTCGGCCCCCAGGCTCACGAGCACCTGGGCGGCCACGCCCTCGCCCTCGCGCACGAGGCCCAGGAGCATGTGCTCGGTGCCGATGTAGCTGTGGCCGAGCTGGAGCGCCTCGCGCAGCGACAGCTCGAGGACCTTTTTCGCCCTCGGCGTGAACGGCGGCGACCCGCTGGGGGCGCTGCCGGCCATCCCGATGGTCTCCTCCACCTTCTCGCGCACCGCTGTGAGCGAGATCCCGAGCGACTCGAGTGCCTTGGCCGCGACGCCCTCACCCTCGTGGATCAACCCCAGGAGGATGTGCTCCGTCCCGATGAAGCTGTGGTTGAGCAGGCGCGCTTCCTCTTGCGCCAACACGAGCACTCTCCGTGCTCGGTCGGTGAAGCGTTCGAACACGTATACCGCCTCCGTGGCTCGTTCCTAGGTCTGCAGTGTACCCGCAGGGTCTCCGACGACCGCCGCGTGCGGGGTGGCGCCACCCCTGCCAGGGGCGATGCGCTCCGCCCCACCCGGCCTCCGGGGCGCCGGAGTGTCGGGGACCTTCGGCGGTCGCGTATCGTGCAGAAGGTGAACGCGACGGAGGCCCTCGGCCTTCCCACGGTCGAGGACGATCTGGAGCGTCTCGAGCCGCTCCTGGCGGCGTCGGTGACGACCGGGGACCGCTTCCTGGACGACGTCACCACCCACCTCCTGGGGGCGGGCGGCAAGCGGCTGCGGCCCATGTTGTCCCTGGTGGCGGCCACCCGGGGGCAGCGGCCGGCCACGCGGGACGACCTCATGGGCGGGGTGGCCGTCGAGCTCGTCCACCTGGCCTCGCTCTACCACGACGACGTGATCGACGAGGCGACGGTGCGCCGCAACGTGGAGAGCGTGAACAGCCGCTACGGGAACCTGGTGGCCATCGTGGCCGGCGACTACCTCCTGTCGCGCTCGGCCGCCATCGCCGCCGCCCTCGGCACCGAGATCGCCGGGCTCCTCGCCGCCACCCTGGGACAGCTGTGCCAGGGCCAGGTGGTCGAGGTGCGCTCCTGCTTCCGCACCGACCGCACCGACGAGGACTACTTCGCCGCCATCGCCGGCAAGACGGCGGCGCTGATGGCGACCTCCTGCCGGATCGGCGCCCTGACCGGGGGCGCCGCCCGCAGCGAGGTCGACGCCCTCACCTCCTTCGGGCGGTCCCTGGGGATGGTGTTCCAGCTGCGCGACGACGTGCTGGACGTGGTGGCCGTCGACGACGAGCTGGGCAAGCCGCCCGGCCAGGACCTGGCGGAGGGCGTGTACACGCTGCCGGTCCTCCTGGCGTTGCGGGACCCCGACACCGGGCCGGAGCTGCGCACCCTGCTCGGCCAGCCGCTCGGCCAGCCCGAGCGGGAGAAAGCCCGCACGATCGTGAGCGAGTCGCGGGCCGTGGCTTCCACCGTCGCCGTGGCCCGCCGGCACGCGGCCGAGGCCGTGGCCGCCACCGCCGGCGTGGGGCCGGCCGCCGTGGCCGCCGGCCTCGCCCACCTCACCGAGTCGCTGCTCGAGGGGCTGCCGGGCTAGTGGTCCTGCCGATAAGTACATCGGTGTAATTTGGGGTCTGTTTCCTGCTGCCTGACGAGAGGGGGTTCGGCCGTGCCCCGTCGGTCGCCGTTCGTGGTCCGTCTCTCGCCGGGGGATCGCAAAGTCCTCGAGGAACGGGCGTCGTCTCGTAGCGCCGCGCACGCCGAGGTGGTGCGTGCTCGGATCGTGCTGCTGGCGGCAGACGACGTGCGCAATGTCGACATCGCCCGGCGCGTCGGGGTCTGCGTCGATGTGGCGTCGAAGTGGCGCAAGCGCTTCGTCGAGGAGGGCATCGACGGGCTCGCCGACCGGCCTCGGTCGGGGCGCCCGAGGGTGTTCTCCTCAAGGGTGGTCGCCGGCGTGAAGGCCATGGCCTGCGAGCCGCCCGAGCGGCGGACGGTCCCGCTGTCGCGCTGGAGCTCGGATGAGCTCGCCGCCCAGGCGGTCAGCGAGGGGCTCGTAGACGCCATCTCCTCTTCGACGGTGCGCCGCTGGCTGGCGGCCGACGTCATCAAGCCGTGGCGCTACCGGTCGTGGATCTTCCCGCGCGACCCCGACTTCGCCGCCAAGGCGGCCCGGGTGCTCGATCTCTACCAGCGGATCTTCGACGGCGTGGCACTCGGCCCGCACGACTACGTGATCTCCGCCGACGAGAAGTCCCAGCTCCAGGCGCTCGGTCGTTGCCATCCGGGCCGGCCGTGTGGGCCCGGGCACCTGGCGCAGGTCGAGTTCGAGTACGAACGTGGGGGCACGCTCGCTTACATGGGCGCCTATGACGTTCACGCCGCAGCGCTGTTCGGCCTGGTCGCCGAGAAGACCGGCATCGTGCCCTTCATGTCCCTTGTCGAAAAGGTGATGACGACGGAGCCCTACGCGAGCGCCGGGCAGGTCTACTGGGTCGTCGACAACGGGTCCTCCCACAACGGCCAGCGCTCGATCGATCGGATGGCCGCCGCATGGCCGAACGCGCAACTCGTCCACCTCCCGGTGCACGCCTCCTGGCTGAACCAGATCGAGATCGTCTTCTCGATCATCCAGCGCAAGGTGATCAAGCCGGCCGACTTCGCCGACCTCGACGCGCTGGCCGACCGCCTGCGGCGCTTCGAGGACCGCTACAACCGATCAGCGAGCCCGTTCGACTGGCGCTTCACCAGCAAGGACCTCGCCGCCTTGCTGGAGCGGATCGACGCCCACAAGGCGGGCGGGAGCGCGCCACTCGCCGCCTGAGCCGGCGGACCGCCAAGATGAGGCGGTGAAGGCACCGCCCGCCTCGACCAAGGACAGTCTCACCCACCGCCTGCGGGCACACGCTGACGGGCGCTGGCCGGACGTTGCCGAGGTAAAGGTCCGCTTCCGGGCGAACTTCGCCTACGTCGACGCCCTCCTCGACGACGGCACCACCGTCAAGCTCTGCCGCCTGCGCTACGGCGGATCGGCCAGCACATGGGGCTTTGCCATCTACCGGGCCAGCCACGACGACTACGAGGACTCGTTCCTGCCGAGCGGAGCGATGGGCGGCACCCCAGAGGAGGCTCTCGACTGCGCCGGCGGCCTCTACCTCGGTGACCAGGTCATTTGGCTGCGGGATACACCGACGAACTAACGCGCGGGACCACTAGTCCCCCTCGGAGGACCCCGGGTCGGCCCCCGGGGCGGGCTCCGGGTCCCCGCCGTGCAGCCGCTCCGGGCGCATCGTGGGGAACGTGATCACCTCCCGGATGTTGGTGGCATCGGCAAAGAGCATGGCCAGCCGGTCGATGCCGATCCCCAGGCCGCCCGTGGGCGGCAGCCCGTGCTCCAGCGCCCGGAGGTACTCGGCGTCGACCACCATCGCCTCCTCGTCGCCGGCCTCGTGCTGGGCCGCCTGCTCCTCGAAGCGGGTCCGCTGGTCGTCGGGGTCGGTCAGCTCGCTGAAGGCGTTCGCCAGCTCCCGCCCGGCCACCACGGCCTCGAAGCGCTCGGTCAGCTCGGGGTCCGACCGGTGCCGCCGGGCGAGCGGCGACACCTCGGCCGGGTAGTCCCGGACGAACACCGGCTCCCACAGGGAGGGCTCGGCGGTCTTCTCGTACACCTCGAGCAGCAGCTTCCCGGAGCCCCAGCCCGGCTCGACGGGGACGCCGAGGTCCCCCGCGGCCCGGGCCAGCTCGTCCCGGGGCGTGTGCACGCTCAGCGGCAGGCCGGTCGCCTCCTCCACCAGCTCGGCCATGGTCGCCCGGCGCCAGCGCGGCGCCAGGTCGAGCGGCCGCCCCTGGTAGCTGATGGACGTCGACCCGCACAGGTCGAGCGCCAGGTCGGCCACCAGCTCCTCCACCAGGGCCATCATGTCCTCGTAGTCGGCGTAGGCCTGGTAGAGCTCGAGGGTCGTGAACTCTGGGTTGTGGCGGGGCGACAGGCCCTCGTTGCGGAAGAGCCGGCCGATCTCGAAGACCCGCTCGAAGCCGCCGACCACCAGCCGCTTCAAGTAGAGCTCCGGCGCGATGCGGAGGTAGAAGTCGGCGTCGAGCGCCCGGTGGCGGGTGACGAACGGGTGGGCGTGGGCGCCGCCCGGGATGGGATGGAGGATCGGCGTCTCGACCTCCACGAAGCCGCGGTCCCAGAGCCGCTCGCGCATGCGGCGGACGAGCTGGCTCCGCATGAGCAGCCGGGTCCGGCTCTGCGGGTTGGCCCACAGGTCCACCTCGCGCTGGCGGTAGCGGGTCTCGACGTCGGTGACGCCCCGCCACTTGTCGCCGAAGGGCCGGCGCGCCTCGGCCAAGAGCACCCACTCGCCCACCTTCACCGACAGCTCGCCCCGCTTGGTCCGCACCACCTCGCCGCGGGCCCCCACCCAGTCGCCGAGCCGCAGGCGGGCGAACTCGTCGAAGTCCTTCGTTGCCGAGGCCAGCGCGAACAGCTGCACGGCGCCCGAGGAGTCTCGCAGCTCGGCGAACGCCAGCCGGCCCTGGGGGCGCGCCAGCATCACCCGCCCGGCCACGGCCACCGCGTCGCCCGACTCCTCGCCTGCGGACAGATGGCCCCAGCGGGCCGCCACCTCGGCCGCCATCGCCGTCTGCTCGAACCGGTAGGGGACGGTCATGCCGCGCTCTTCATGTTGCGCTCGTAGACGATCCGCAGCCCGTGCAGGGTGAGCCAGGGCTCGACGTGGTCGATGCAGTGGGCGTGCGGGGCGATGAGCTCGGAGAGCCCGCCCGTCGCCACCACGGTGGCCGGGCCGAGCTCGCCCGCGAACCGCTGGCACATGCCGTCGACCTGGGCGCCAAAGCCGAAGAGCACGCCCGACTGGATGGACTCCGCGGTGGAGCGGCCGACCACGGCGCGCGGCGGCACCAGCTCCACGCGGCGCAGCGCGGCGGCGTGCTGGAACAGCGCCTCCAGGCTGATGGCGACCCCCGGCATGATGGCGCCACCCAGGTACTCGCCGGCGGCCGAGATGGCGTCGAAGGTGGTGGCCGTCCCCAGGTCCACCACGACGCACGGGCCGCCGAAGAGGTCGAAGGCGCCGACGGCGTTGGCCACCCGGTCCGCCCCCACCTCCTTCGGGTTCTCGTAGAGGACGGGCATGCCGCTCTTGGTGCCGGGGCCGACCACGACGCACGGCAGGCCGGTGAACCAGCGGGACGCCATCTGGCGCAGCTCGCCGGTGACCGAGGGGACCGACGAGCAGATGGCCAGGCCGTCCACGATGGCGGCGATGTCCAGTCCCTCCAGGTCCAGGATCTGGGTGAGGAGCACCGCGTACTCGTCGGGGGTGCGCGAGGGCACGGTGGAGAACCGCCAGTGGTGCGTCAGGTCGCGGACCTGGTGGTGCACGGCGCCGATGCCGAAGCCGACGTCGGTCGTCGGCAGCGCCTCGCGCTCGGCGGCGCGCAGGGCGTAGAGCCCGATGACCGTCTCGGTGTTGCCGACGTCCATGGCCAGCAGCATGGCTCAGCGTTCCCCCTGACCGTGGACGAGCCGACGGGCCGCCGGGCGGCGGCCGTCCCCAGATCCTGCCATCGCGCGGCCGTCGCAGTTGTCGATCAGGCGCACCTGGCCGAGGCGCGCCGCCACCAGGAGCCGCACCGGCTCGACGTCCGAGAGGGAGGCCGGGACGTGCAGGTCGGCGGCGTCGACGGCGGCGGCGTAGTCGAGCTCGGCCAGGGGCTCGGCCGCCACCACGGCCGCCATCACCCGGGCGACGGCGTCGGGACGGTCCTCGCCCTCGGCCACGGCGCCGGCCCCGGTGCGAAGCGACCGCCACAGCACGGTGGCGGCGCGGCGCTCGTCGTCCGAGAGCAGCGCGTTGCGGCTCGACAGGGCGAGGCCGTCGGGGGCGCGCACGGTGGGGCAGGCCACCACCCGCACGGGCATCGACAGGTCCGAGGCCATGCGCCGCACCACCACCAGCTGCTGGAAGTCCTTCTCGCCGAAGTAGGCGGCGCACGTCCCGGCGGCCGAGAAGAGCTTGGCCACCACGGTCGCCACCCCGTCGAAGTGCCCCGGCCGGGTCGCGCCCTCGAACGGCTCGCTCACCCCCGCCACGTGCACGGAGGTCAGCGGGCGCCGGGGGTACATCTCCTCCACGCCGGGGGCGAAGACGGTGGCCACCCCGGCCTCGGCGCACTGCGCCAGGTCGGCGTCGAGGTCCCGGGGGTAGCGGTCGAGGTCGTCGGCCCGGTCGAACTGGAGCGGGTTGACGAAGATCGACACGGCCACGTGGTCGTGCGCGGCCACCGCCCGGTCGATGAGCGACCGGTGCCCGGCGTGCAGGGCGCCCATGGTGGGCACCAGGCCGACGTCCCGGCCCTGCCGGCGCGCCGCGGCCAGCGCGCCGGTGAAGGCGGAGACGGTGCGGACGACCTCCACCCCGGTCAGGCCTGGGCGGCGACGGGCGCGCGCCCCGGGGCCGGGGCCGGCGGCCGGTCCCGGGCAGTGCGCTCCCCCGCCGCCACCCCCGGCGCCGCCACCTCGGGCACCGGGGCGGCGGGCACCGCCGGCGAGGGAGGCCGGGCCGACGCGGCGGACGCCGTGAGCTGGAGGGCGAGGCCGACCCCGGCGCGGTACCCCGAGCGCTCCTGGGGGTCCAGGGCGCGCAGGTGCCGAGCCAGGGTGTCCCAGTCCCCCCGGGTGGCCGGGCCGGTGAGGGCCCGGCGCGAGCCGAGGCGGCCCACGTCCTCCACCGCCGAGGCGGCCAGGGGCAGGAAGGCGTCGAGGGGGACCCCGGCGGCGCGGGCCACCCGCTCCACCTGGCCGAGCAGGGCCACCACGTGGTTGGCGGCGATGCAGGCGGCGGCGTGGTAGGCGGCGCGGTCCTCGTCGGCCACCTCGACCGGCGTGCCCCCGAGGGCGGCCACGATGTCCCACGCCATGGCGTCGCCGGCCACGGCGAAGGTGGCGCCGGACAGGAGCCGGCGCGCGCCCGTGTCGGGGTCGGGCAGGGCCACCAGCGGGTGGAGGGCGGCGCGGCGGGGGTGGGGCCCGAGGACGTCCGTCCCGAGCGAGCCGGCCAGGTGGGCGACGACCGTCCCGGCGCGGGGCCGGACCGCCGCCGCCACGCCGGCGATGGCGTCGTCCGGGGTGGCCAGCACCAGGGCGTCGACGCCCTGGGCGGCGTCCGCCACGGGGTCTCCCCTGCCCAGCAGCGGGAGCACGTCCCAGCCGGCGTGTCCGAGCGCCGTGGCGAGGGACCGGCCGGCTCGTCCGGGTCCGACGATGCGAATGGTGGGCACCGCATCCTCCTTCGGCGTTCCGGCCCCCGCTGCGGGGGTGCCGGTCGCCTTCAGCGATCGGGTGGCTTCCCGGCCAGTGTACCGATCCGGCGGACGTCCCCGCCCGCCCGGTCCAGTTCGGACGCGCCGACCAGGTCGGGGGCGAGGTCGGCCAGGGGCGCCAGCACGAACCGCCGCTCCCACATCCGGGGGTGGGGGACCTCGAGGTCGGGCTCCCGGACGCCTTCGCCCTCGACGAGGAGCACGTCGGCGTCGAGCGTCCGGGGCCCGAAGCGCACGGTGCGAACCCGGCCGGCCGCGGCCTCGAGGGCCCGGCACCGCTCGAGCAGGGCGCGGGGGCCGTCGGCGGTGCACAGCTCGACCACGGCGTTCAGATAGGGCGGCTGGCCCTCCGGGCCTCCCACGGGATCGGTCTCGTAGACCGGCGAGACGGCGACCACGTCGCCGCCGGCGGCCAGCCCGGCCACCGCCTGCTCCAGCGCGGCCCACCGGTCGCCCAGGTTGGCGCCCAGCCCGACGAAGGCCCGCCGGCGGGCGCCGGGGTCAGCCGGCACGGTCGAGGACGACGCGCACCCCGGCCGACGCCAGGTCCCTGGGCACGGGCGGGCGGAGCTTGCGCACCGTGGCCGCCACCCGCCGGGCCCGCTCGTCGGCGTCCAGCACCGCCGAGGCGACGGCGGCGGCCAGCGCCTCGAGCAGCCGGAAGGAGGATGTCGTCACCGTCCGGGCCGCCGCCTCCACCAGGGCGCCGTAGTCGGCGGTGTCCCCGAGGGCGTCGGAGGAGGCGGCGGCGGCGACGTCGAGCCAGACGTCGAGGTCGACGGAGAAGGGCTGCGGCCGGTCGCGCTCTTCGTCCAGGACGCCGTGCACCCCGGTCACCCGGAGGTCGCGGAGCTCGATCCGGCCTGTCACACCGGCTGGCGGGGCGGGAGCCCGGCGGCGGCCACCACGAGCTCCCGGCCGGCGGAGCCCATCTGGTGGCCGATGAGGTGCTCGACCAGGGCGATGGCCTGGGGCTGGGCCGGGAGCCGGCCCGACCACACGAGGAACCCCGCCGCCACGCCCATGACGCGCTCTCCCAGCTCCTCTTGGTGCACCAGCACGCGGGCGCCGGACCGCAGGGAGGCGTCGAGGTCCGAGAAGGCGTCGGCGAGGGCGGGCCGGGGGTCGGTCCCGGGCATGAGGGGGTAGTGGGCGGAGGCCAACTTCTCGTCCTCGTACGCCTGGAGGTTGTGCTGCGAGACGAGGAGCGACACGATCCGGGTGAAGCCCTGCCCGCGCAGCCAGATGAGCTCCTCCTGGCGGCGCACCCTCCGGTGGTTGGGGGCGAAGCCGCCCGGGCGCTCGCTGAGCGCCAGCTGGTCTCGGATGATCCAGGTGAAGTTGCGCGGCGGGATGCCGACGGCCCACTTTCCCCTCACCCTGCGATCCTTTCCCTCGGGCCTCTCACCGCTGCGTCCTCACGCCGCGACCGCCCCCACCAGCCGGGCCGCCCGGACGGTTGCCGCCACGTCGTGGACGCGGACCATCCCCGCCCCCTGGGCCATGCACCACACCGCCGTGGCCAGCGAGCCCTCGAGCCGGTCGTCCACGGGGGCCGGGCCGTCGTCGGTGGCGCCGAGGACGCCGAGGAACCGCTTCCGGCTCGTCCCCACGAGCACGCGCGCCCCGAGCGGCGCCACGGCGGCGGCGAGCGCGCCCGTCGCCGCCAGCAGGCGGAGATTGTGCTCGAACTGCTTGGCGAAGCCGATGCCCGGGTCCACCCAGATCTCGCCCACCCCGGCCCCGGCCGCCGACTCGGCCAGGCGCCGCAGGTGCTCGTGGACCTCCGCGACGACGTCGTCGTAGTCGGCGAGGCTGTCCATGGTGGCCGGCGTGCCCCGCGAGTGCATGCCGACCCAGCCCACCGACAGCTCGGCCGCCAGCGGCCACAGCGTGCCCGAGATGTCGTTCACGAGCGACGCCCCGGCGGCCACCGCCGCCCGGGCAACGGCTGGCTTGGTCGTGTCGACCGAGACCCGCACCGTGCCGGCCAGCGCCTCGATGACGGGCAGCACCCGCCGGAGCTCCTCGTCCTCCGCCACGGGGCGGGCGCCGGGACGGCTCGACTCGCCTCCCACGTCCACGACGTCGGCTCCCTCGGCGGCCATGGCACGTCCCCGGTCCACGGCGGCGGCGGTGTCGAAGTAGCGCCCGCCGTCGGCGAAGGAGTCGGGCGTCACGTTCACGATGCCCATCACCATGGGCCGCTCCGCCGCCAAGCTCACGGACGTAGCGTAGGCGACCGGGGCGCGGGCAGGACCGGGCCCGCCTTGGCGCGCGAGGGTCACGTGACGGCCCCACCGCCGTTGAACGGCGCCCCGCGCCGCGTCAGCGGCCGCCCCGCACGAACGCCATCGCCTCGGCCCGCGTGGCCACGTCGGAGCGGAAGAGGCCCCGCACGGCGGAGGTGACCGTGAGCGTCCCCGGCTTCTTCACGCCCCGCATCGACATGCAGAGGTGCTCCGCCTCCACCACCACGAGCGCCCCGCGGGGCTGGAGCACGGCCTCGATGGCGTCGGCGATCTGGGTGGTCATGCGCTCCTGCACCTGGAGGCGATGGGCGAACCCGTCGACCAGGCGCGCCAGCTTGGACAGCCCGGTGATGCGGCCGTCGGCGGCCGGGATGTAGGCGACGTGGGCCCGCCCGATGAACGGCACCAGGTGGTGCTCGCACAGCGACGCGAACGGGATGTCGCGCACCATCACCATCTCGTCGTGCTCGGCGGCAAAGGTGACGGTGAGGTGGCGTGACGGGTCCTCGTCGAGGCCGGCGAAGAGCTCCTCGTACATGGCCGCCACCCGCGCCGGGGTGGCCAGCAGCCCCTCGCGCCCGGGGTCCTCCCCCACCGCGACCAGCAGCTCGCGCACCGCCGCCTCCACCCGCTGCACGTCGACCGCCATCGAACCCTCCTCCCGTCCCGCTGGCGCCGTCACCCGCCCTCGGCGCCGGCGCGGTACTCGTGCACCCCGCTCAGGTTCCGGAAGCGCTCGGCCACGTCGAGCCCGTAGCCCACGACGAAGTCCGGGGGGATCACGAAGCCGACGTAGCGCAGCTCCATGTCGGCCCGCTGCACGCCTTCCTTCACCAGCAGCGCGCAGACGTCGACCGATGCCGGGCTGCGGGCGCTCAGGTACCCGCGCAGGTAGTTGAGGGTGAGGCCGCTGTCGATGATGTCCTCGACCACGAGGACGCGCCGACCGGTCAGCTCGGCGTCCAGGTCCTTCACGATCCGCACGACGCCCGAGGACTGCGTGGCGCTGCCGTACGACGACACCGCCATGAAGTCCACGTCCACCGGGAGCTCGATGGCCCGGCACAGGTCGCTCATGAAGATCATGGCTCCCTTGAGCACGCCCACCAGCAGCGGCGGGTCGTCGGCGAAGTCGGCGGTGATGGCCGCGCCGAGCTCCTTCACCTTGGCTGCGATCGCCTCGGAGGTGACGATGGCCCGCCCAACCGCCGGCATGGCCCACGTCGGTGCGGCGTGGGTCGGCTCCGTCGTCATCGGCGTGACACTAGTAGGAGGGGGTGGACGGGCCGCCAGACGGGGCGTCGGACGGGCCGCCGGGTGGCGGCTCGGCCCGGAGCCGGCCGCCCGTGCGACGGACCCGCCACCCGCCGGTGACCTCCGTCGCCGCCGCCACGCCGCGGGCCACGTCGAGGACACGGCGCACGTCGGCGAGCGTCGGGGGGTAGTGGCCGGACGCTCCGGACGCTCCGGCCCCGCCGGCCGCGTCGCCGGGCGCGTCGCCGGCCGCGTCGCCGGGCGCGTCGCCGGGCGCGTCGCCGGGCGCGAGGCGCCGGCCCGTCGCCGGTGCGGTCGCAGCCTCCGCCCGCAGCCAGCGGCGGACCGCCCGGGACCCGAGCGGCGCCGGCGCGGCGGCGAGCGACCCGGCGTGGGCGGGGTCGGGCACGGCCGCCGCCGCCAGCTCGTCGAGGAAGGCGGCGTCCTGCCCCGCCAGGTCGGCCAGTCGGGCGAGCAGGGGCACGGGGTCGCGGCCGGCGAGCTCGCCGCACAGCGGCAGCAGCTGGTGGCGGACGCGGTTGCGCAGGTAGCGGGGATCGTCGTTGGACGGGTCCTGGAAGAAGTCGAACCCAGCGGCCCGGCACACGGCCTCGGTCTCGGAGCGGCGCAGCCCGAGCAGCGGATGGGCCGGACCGCGGCGCATGGCCGCCAGGCCGTCCGGGCCGCTCCCCCGGAGCAGGTTGCACAGCACGGTCTCCGCCTGGTCGTCCATCGTGTGCCCGGTGGCGACGTCGGGCGGGAGGACGGCAAAGCGCGCCGCCCGGGCCCGCGCCTCCACGTTTGGACCGGCGGGGACGCTCACCCGCTCGGCCCGGAACGCCGCGCCCAGCCGTGCCGCCGCCGCCGCCACCGCACCGGCCTCCGCGCCCGATCCCGGCCGCAGGCCGTGGTCCACGTGGACGGCGGTGACGTCACATCCGGCCGCGGTGGCCAGCACGAGGAGGGCGAGCGAGTCGGCCCCGCCCGAGACGGCGCACGTGAGGGCGGTCCCGGCTGCAGGGAACGTGCAGCGCGCCAGCAGGTGGCCCGCCCCCGGTGGGGCGCCGGTCACCGGCGTCGCGGCCGTCAGCCGCCCGAGGGACCGCCGGGGCCGTCGGACGCCCGGTCGATCCAGCGCTGCGGCTCACGGATCTCGGCCAGCGTCGGGAGCCAGTCGGGACCCTGCCACACCCGGTCGAAGAGCACGGTCCCGCCTCGCTCCTCCACCGCACGGATGAAGGCTTCGCCCTGCTGGTACTGGCGCATCTTCGCCTCGATCCCGAGCACCTGCTGGAGCACCTTGGCGGGGCCCTTGACCGACTGGCGGCGCTCGCGCAGGACCTCCGAGAAGCGCTGGGCGCCGGGCACGTTCGAGGCGCCGGCCCGGTCCATCGTCACGTCGCCGTGCCCCTCGAGGAGGCTCATCATCGCCTGCAGCTTCCGGATGGCATCCAGCTGCTCCTCGCCGGCAACCAGCCCCAGGACCCCGGCGTCGTCGAGCGGGCCCTGCCCGGCGCGCACCTGCTCGGCGGTGCGCCGCACCATCTGCGCCAGCCGGCGGGGGTCGGCCTGGAAGGGCTCGATCGCCTGGTCCACGAGTGCCAGGAAGTGGTCGCGCAGCCACGGGACGGCGGTGAACTGGCAGCGGTGCGTCACCTCGTGCAGCGCCAGCCACAGGCGGAACTCCTCGGGCGGGAAGCCGTGCCGCTCCTCGAGCTCCACCACGTTGGGCCCCACGTAGTAGAGGAGGTCCTGTGTCTCGGCCATGTCCTCGGTGAGCAGCATGTCGTACTGGCCCAGGACGCGCGTCGACATCCAGGCCAGCACGGCGCCCAGCTCGGCGCCGCTCACCGACCGGCCGGCGCCGGCGATGGTGCCGGCGATGGGCTCGGGGAGGTCCACGAGCCACGACGGGAGCCCTCCGGCACGTCGGCGCTCCGCCTTCTTCTCCTCCTTGCGGCGCTCGAACTTGACCAGGACCGGGGCCAGGAGGCGCTGGAACGACGCCACGTTGGCCCGGGCCCATCCCGCCCGGTCGGTGACCACGGACCGGGCCGGCGTGGGAGCCCGCCACCCGGTGGCGGCGGACACGAGCTGCTCGGCCTGGGCCGTCGCCTCGGCGAAGGCGCCGCTCAGGACGGCGGGGTCGTAGTCGACGGACGGAGGCCGACGGGCGATCGCCCACGTGGCCACCCGCTCGGCGACGGCCCAGTCCACCAGCGCCCGTCGGGGGCCCTCGTCGCCGGCGGCGCCGTCCGACCGCCGCGACCGCGCGTCCGGCTCGGGGAGGGAGGCGGTCACGAGCCGGACCGCTGCCGAGCCTGCTCCTCGGCGATCGCCGCCGCCACCCGCTGGATCAGCGAGTCCGGCACCCGGTCCTTGCACCGGCTGGAGATGACGGTGCGCAGCTCGGCCTCGAAGCCCACCGCCCCGGCGCACGGCCCGCAGGCGTCGAGATGGACGGCGATCTCCCGGCGGCGCTCCTGGGTGAGCTCCCCGTCGAGGTAGACGTAGAGCTGGCGGACGGCCTCCTCGCAGTCGACGCCGAACGCCTCACCGCCGCATCCTGGTCCTTCGTCGACCACCACCGTCTCCTGTCACTTCCACTGTCGACGTCCGGCCCACGTCCGGGGCCGGCCGAGCTCGCTCACGACGTTGCCGGACCGGCGGACACGAGACCTCGCGTCTGCGCAAAATCGTGCAACGTCTTCTGGAGCGCCCTTCTTCCCCGATGGATGCGGCTCATCACCGTACCGATCGGGACGCCGGTGATGTCGGCGATCTCCTTGTAGCTGAAGCCCTCCACGTCGGCGAGGAGCACCGCGATGCGGAAGTTCTCCGGCAGCGCCTCGATGGCACCCTTCACCTCGTCGTCGGTGAAGCCCCGCAACGCCTCTTCCTCCGCGCTCATGCCGGCGCCGTCGTGGGCGCCCAGCCGGTGGTAGAGGTAGAGCTCCTCCACGTCCTCCACGTCGGTGGCCTCGGGCCGCCGCTTGGCGGCGCGGTAGGAGTTGATGTACGTGTTGGTGAGGATGCGGTACAGCCACGCCCGCAGGTTCGTCCCCTCGGTGAACGAGCCGAACGCCCGGTAGGCCTTCAGGTACGTCTCCTGGACCAGGTCCTCGGCGTCGGCCGCGTTCCGGGTCATCCGCAGGGCGGCCGTGTACAGGGAGGGCATGTGCTCCATGGCGAGCTCGGCGAACCGCTCCTGTTCGGCCATGGGAGAGACCCTACCCAGGTCGGGGGCCCGAGCGCGACCGGTCCCCCCCGCCCCGGGCGGCCGGTAGCCTGCGCGCCGATGGCGGCCCCAGCACCGAGCCTGTCGACCGCGGCCTTCGAGACGGCCGTGACCGGGGCCGGCGTGCCGCCCCTGGAGGTCCTGCGGTGGCCCGCCCTCGCCGCCCTGGGCGTCGACGCGGTGGTGACCACCCGGTCCGGCGGCGTCTCGGCCGGCCCGTACGCCTCGCTGAACCTCGGCCTCCACGTCGGCGACGACGCCGCAGCGGTGGTCGAGAACCGGCGGCGGGCGGCGGCGGCCCTCGGGGCGTCCCTCGACGATCTCGTGTTCGCCACCCAGGTGCACGGCGACCGTGCCGCCGTCGTCGCCCCCGGCGACGCCGGTCGGGGCGCCCGGCGCCAGGACGACGCCCTGGCCGCCACCGACGCCCTGGTCACGGCATCGGAAACCCCGGTGCTCGCAACCCTGGTGGCGGACTGCTCGCCCATCCTGCTGGTCGATCCCGCCGCCCGCGTGCTCGCCACGGTGCACGCCGGCTGGCGGGGGACGCTCGGCGGGGTGGGGGCGGCCACGGTGGGCGCCATGGTGGCCCTCGGCGCCAGCCCCGACCGCATCCAGGCGGTGATCGGTCCCACCGTCTCCTTCGCCCGCTACGAGGTGGGGCCCGAGGTGGTCGCCGCCGCCACCGAGGCGCTGGGCGGCGAGGCACCCGGGGTGCTGGCGCGCCACGGCGACCGCTGGCGGTTCGACGTGGCCGGCGCCAACCGCCTGCTGCTGGTGGCGGCGGGACTGGCTCCGGGCAACGTCCACCTGGCGCCCGTCGCCACCGACGACCCGCGGTTCTTCAGCGACCGGTCCGAGCGGCCGTGCGGGCGCTTCGGCCTCCTCGCCCGTCTCCGCCCCGCTGGCGGGCGCTCGTAGCATGGCACCGGGCGTGCGACCGGTGGGCGGCGGACGGAGCGTGCCGGAGGGGACGCGATGAGCGGCGAGCGGTTCCGCTACGAGGGCTACGGCCTGGACCCGGCCACGGGCCGCCTCGAGTGCCGCTACTCCCTCGGGCGCCGGCGCTTCACCGAGGAGGTGACCTTCGACGTCCCCCGGCGCGGGGGGCGGGGGGCGGGGGGCGGGCACGCCTCGGCCGCCGCCCTCCACGAGGCGGCCCGGATCGTCTGCCTCCTCTCGGGCGTGTCCTACTACAAGACGGCCGCGCCGCCGGTCGTCGACCTCGGTGACATGGCCACCACGCCGGCCGAGCGGGCCTTCCTCCGCACGTTCTTCGTGGACGGCCTGGGCGAGTTCGCCTACCGCAACGGGCTGGACCTCTCGGGCATCGAGGTGACGGGGCCGGAGCGCGACGGCGCCCGACCCGTCCCCTGGGAGCGGCCCGCCGGCCGGCCGCTCGTGCCCTTCGGGGCGGGCATCGACTCGATCGTGACCGTCGAGGCGGTCCGCCGGGCCCACCCCGACCTCGCCCTCTTCGTCGTGGGCCGGGGCGGCGAGCGCTTCCGGGCCATCGAGCAGACGGTGGAGGTGGCCGGGCTGCCCGTGGTCCGGGCCGAGCGCCGCATCGACCCAACCGTGCTCCGCTCCGCCTCCTCGGGCTTCCTCAACGGCCACGTCCCGGTCACCGGGATCCTGTCGGCCCTTGCCGTGATGGCCGCGGTCCTCGGCGGCTACGGCGCCATCGTCATGTCCAACGAGCGGTCGGCTTCCTCCGCCACCTTGGAGGTCGACGGCAAGGCGGTGAACCACCAGTGGTCCAAGGGGATGGCGTTCGAGTCCGGGCTGCGCGACGTGCTGGCCGCCGTCCTCGACCCGCCGCCCGACTACTTCTCGTTCCTCCGCGCCCGCTCGGAGCTGTGGGTGGCCCGCCGGTTCGCCGATCTCGGTCGCTACCACCGCGTGTTCCGCAGCTGCAACCGGGCCTTCTACACCGACCCGTCGCAGCGGCTCGACCACTGGTGCGGCCGGTGCGAGAAGTGCTGCTTCATCGACCTCGTGCTCGCCCCGTTCCTCGGGCCCGGCGAGCTGGCCCGGATCTTCGACGGCCACGAGCCGCTCGCCACACCGTCGCTGGAGCCGACCTTCCGGTCGCTCCTCGGCCTGGGACGTGAGCCGCGGCCGTTCGAGTGCGTCGGCGACGCCGACGAGTGCCGCGTTGCCGCCGTCATGGCGTCGGAGCGCCCGGACCGTGCCGGCTGCACCATGCTGCAGGCGCTCGCCGACGACGCCCGGCACGGGAGCGGGGCGGCCGTGGGCGGGGCGGCGGGCGGCGGGGGTGGGTCGGCGGCGGACGGGCTGCTCGGGCGCCAGGGGCCCGACTTCGTCCCGGCGGGGTTCGGCGGGGAGGGCCCGGGCGGCGACCCGGTGCCGAGCGGAACGGCGACCGGCGGCCCGGCGGGCCCGGCCGACCCGTGACCGCGGGCGTGGACGGGCCGGCGCCCGCGGGCGTGGACGGGCCGGCGCCCGCGGGCGAGCAGCCCGGGATCGGGTGGTCCGACCTGGCCGGCGCCCGGGTCGGCCTCTGGGGCCTGCGCACGGAGGGCGCCGCCAACCTGCGCCGGCTGCGGGCGCTGGGCGTGGTGCCGGTGGCCGTCGACGACCACCCCTCGGCGCCGACCTTCGGAGGGCTTCCGGTGCTCCGGGGCGGTGACGGCCTGGCGGCGCTCACCCGCTGCGACGTGGTCGTGAAGAGCCCGGGCATCAGCCGCCACGGCGAGGCGGCGCAGGCGCTCGCGCACGCCGGCGTCGTGGTGGCCGGCGGTCTGGGGCTGTGGATGGCCGAGGCCGACCGGGACCGGGTGGTGTGCATCACCGGCACCAAGGGGAAGAGCACCACCGCCGCCCTCGCCGGCCACCTGCTCGCCGGTCTGGGGCACCGCTGCCTCGTGGCCGGGAACATCGGGCTGCCGCCCTGGGACCCCGACGCCGGGGACGACTGGGACTTCTGGATCGTCGAGGTGTCGAGCTACCAGGCCACCGACGTGGCGGTGGCGCCGCCCGTCGTGGCCGTGACGTCGCTCGCACCCGACCACCTGGACTGGCACCGCGGCGTCGAGCAGTACTACGCCGACAAGCTCTCGCTCTGCTCCCGCCCCGGCGCCCGCCTCACCGTGGCCGACGGCACGAGCGAGACGCTGCGGGCGCACGCCGCCCTCCTCGGGCCGACCGTCCGCTGGGTGGCCGACGGCGACCCCGAGCTGGACGGGGCCTGGGTCGACGGGCTGGGGCTGCCGGGCCGGCACTACCACCGCGACGCGCTCATCGCCCGCGCCTGCCTGGTCGGTCTGGGCGTGCCCGGCACGGCCGACGACGAGCGGATGGCCCGCGCCACCCAGGGCTTCGTCCCGCTCGAGCACCGCTTCCGCCCCCTGGGCACCGTCGCCGGGGTGCGGTTCGTCGACGACGGCCTCTCCACCAACGTGCTCCCGACCCTCGCCGCCCTGGAGGCGCTCGGCGACGATCCGGTGGCGCTGCTGGTGGGCGGCCAGGACCGCGGCATCGACTACACCCCGCTGGCCGACGCCATCGCCCGGCGGGCCGCCCCCCTCATGGTGGCCACGCTCCCGGCCTCCGGCGCCCGGATCCGGGCCGCCGTCGACGCCGCGCTCGAGGCGGCCGGTGCCTCCGCAGGCGGTCCCGACCACCCGGTCCTCGACTTTTCCGCCCTGCCCGAGGCGACGGCGGCCGCCTTCGAGTGGGCGCTCCCCCGGGCCGGCGTCGTGCTGCTGTCGCCGGCGGCGCCGAGCTTCGGGCAGTTCCGCGACTACCGGGAGCGCTCGGCGGTCTTCGAGGCGGCGATGCGACGCTGTGCCGCTGCCCATGGCGTCCGGGTGGAGCCAGGCGGCTGAGCCGGCTTCGGGGCGGCGCTCGGTCAGGCGACGGCGAGCACGTTCGGGTTGAGGATCCCGTCGGGGTCGAGGGCCCGCTTGATGGCGGCGAAGGCGGCGAGCTCCGCCTCGCTGCGCCCCAAGCCGAGCCAGGGGCGCTTGGCCGTCCCGATCCCGTGCTCGGCGCTGATGCTGCCGCCGGCCGCGGCCACGGCCCGGAACACGGCGTCGTCCACCCGGTTGTCGTCGGGGTCCACGCCGGTCACGTTGACGTGCACGTTGCCGTCGCCCACGTGGCCGAACAGCCAGACGTCGGCACCGGGCGCCACCGCCGCCACCACCTGTGGCATGCGGTCGACCATCTCCGCCAGGACGTCCGGCGGGAAGCTCACGTCCAGCTTGTGAGGCGGCCCGATGGAGTTGATCGCCTCCGTGTGCCCCTCGCGGTACCGGAAGAGCGCCGCCGCCGGCGCCGGCTCGGTGGCGACGGCCGCGTCCCGGACGCCCTCGAGCGACGCGACGGCCTCCGACAGCGCGCCCGTGGGGTCGGTGGCGCCGGACGCCTCCACCAGCAGGTAGGCGCCGTGCGGCTCCGCCAGGGGCTGGGGGAGACCGAGCACCCGGGACACGAGGGAGACGCCGCTGCCCAGCATGAGCTCCGCCGCCGACAGCGCCGGCAGCGTGCGCCGCAGCTGCTGGGCCCCGGCCACCGCGTCCCCGGGACCGCGCATTCCGAGCAGGGCCACCACCCGGGCGGGCGCCGGCGGCACCAGGCGCAGGCGTACGGCCGTCACCACGCCCAGCGTCCCCTCGCTCCCGCACAGAAGGGCATGGAGCGGGTAGCCGGTGTTGTCCTTGATCAGGCCGCCGAGATGGGACACGACGGCGCCGGTGCCGAGCACCGCCTCCACCCCGAGCACCTGGGCCCGGGTGTCGCCGTAGCGAAGGACGCGGAGCCCCCCGGCGTTGGTGGCCACGTTGCCGCCGATGGTGGCGCTGTCCCGGCCGCCGAGGTCGACCCCGTACGCCCACCCGGCCGCGGCCGCGGCCTGCTGGACGCCGGCGAGGGTCACCCCGGCCCGGGCCGTGAGCTGGCCCGCCCGGCCGTCCACCGCGTCCACGGCGTCGAGGCGGCGGAGGCTCACGACCACCTCGCCGGCCAACGGGACCCCGCCGCCGACCATCCCGGTGTTGCCGCCCTGCGGGACCAGCGCCGCGCCGACGTCGCGGCAGCGGCGCACCACCTCGGCCACCTCGTCGGTGGACCCGGGTCGCACGACGATCGGCGCGGTCCCGCGGTAGCGACCGGTCCAGTCGACGGCGTAGGAGGCGGTCACCTCCGGGTCGGTGACGACGTTGGGCTGACCGACCACTTCGACGAGGGCGGGCACCAGGGCAGGATCGAGACGGACAGGATCGAGACGGACAGCGGGTTCGGCGGGCACGGCGCCGACGCTACCGGGCACCACCCGGCCGCCGCGGACCGGCAGGGGTACGCTGGCGCATGCCGCCGATCGACCGGCTGGTGGCCTTCGCCCTCACGGCCGCCGTGGTGATCGTCGTCCCCGGCCCGAGCGTGCTGTTCATCGTGGGCCGCGCCCTTTCGGCGGGGCGGCGCACGGCGCTCCTCAGCGTGGCGGGCGGCACGGTGGTGTTCCTCGCCGCCATCCTCCCCCAGTTCGTGGCTCGCTCCCATGGCGTCGCGGTGCTGGCCACCGGCCGGCGGACCTGAGCGGGACCCCGGCGCGCGAGAGTGGCGAGATGATCGGCGAGGGCGCGGAGCGGATCGGGGACCGCCGCTTTGCGGCCAAGGTGATGTCCGCCGACGACGCCGCCTCCTTCATCGAGGACGGGGCCCACGTCGGGATGAGCGGCTTCACCGGCTCCGGCCACCCCAAGGCCGTGCCGGAGGCGCTGGCCCGGCGCATCGGCGAGGCCCACGGGCGCGGCGACCGGTTCACGGTCGGGATCTGGACGGGGGCCTCGACCGGCCCGGAGCTCGACGGGGCCCTCGCCGCCGCCGACGGGATCGACCTCCGGATGCCCTACCAGTCGGACCCGGTGAGCCGGGCGAAGATCAACGCCGGCGAGATCGACTACCTCGACCTCCACCTCTCCCATGTGGCCCAGGCGGTGTGGGAGGGCTTCTTCGGCCACCTGGACCTGGCCCTGGTGGAGGTGGCGGGCATCACCGCCGACGGCGAGCTGGTCCCGTCGTCGTCCGTCGGGAACAACAAGACGTGGCTCGACCTGGCCGACCGCGTGATCCTCGAGGTGAACGGCTGGCAGCCGGCCGAGCTCGAAGGCATGCACGACATCTACTACGGCACCGCGCTGCCGCCCCACCGGCGGCCGGTGCCGATCGTGGGGCCGATGGACCGCATCGGCGTGCCCTACCTCCGCTGCCCGCCGGAGAAGGTGGTGGCCGTCGTGCCCACCCACGCGCCGGACCGGACCACCGCCTTCCGTCCGGCCGACGAGCGCTCGGCGCAGATCGCCGGCCACGTGGTCGAGTTCCTCGCCCACGAGGTGAAGCGGGGACGACTTCCCCCGACCCTCCTCCCCTTGCAGTCGGGGGTCGGCAACGTCGCCAACGCGGTGCTGGCCGGCCTGGACGAGGGCCCGTTCCGGCCGTTGACCGCGTACACCGAGGTGCTCCAGGACGGGATGCTCGCGCTGCTCCGCTCAGGCACCTTGGCCTCGGCCTCCGCCACGGCCTTCTCGCTCAGCCCGGAGGGGTTGGCGGAGCTGCGGTCCGACATGCACCGCTACCGCGACCGCATCGTCCTGCGGCCCCAGGAGATCAGCAACCACCCCGAGGTGGTCCGGCGCCTGGGCTGCATCGCCATGAACGGCATGATCGAAGCCGACATCTACGGCAACGTGAACTCGACCCACGTGGCGGGGTCCTCGATCGAGAACGGCATCGGCGGCTCGGGCGACTTCGCCCGGAACGCGTTCATCGCCATGTTCCTCACCACGTCCACCGCCAAGGGAGGGGCCGTGTCACGGATCGTCCCCATGGTGAGCCACGTCGACCACACCGAGCACGACGTCCACGTCCTCGTCACCGAGCAGGGGCTCGCCGACCTGCGGGGGTTGGCGCCGCGGAGCCGGGCACGCCAGGTCATCGACCACTGTGCCCACCCCGACTTCCGCGACGCCCTGGAGGACTACTTCGAGCGGGCGCTGGCCGGGGCGCCGGGGAAGCACACCCCCCACCTCCTCGACGAGGCCCTGTCCTGGCACGTCCGCTACCAACGCACAGGGACGATGCGCCCGGAAGGGGCCGAGGTGCGCCGTGCCGGAGGAGCCGGTCCCTCACCGTCGCCGTCGCCGACCTGAGCCCCGTCACGCCTCGGGAGCGGGGATCACGCCGTGCCGCCGTCCCGTGGACGTGTCGCCTGCGGGATCCGTTCCCGCCGAGCGCCGGCGCCGGCCAGCACGTCCTCGGCTCGAAGGTCCCGGGCGACCACCTGCAGGGCGACGTCGGCGATGCGCTCGTTGCGGTTCCGCGCGTACTTGCGCAGGAGGAAGAAGGCGCTGGCGACGTCGATCCCCAGCCGCTCGGCGAGGGCGCCCTTCGCCTGCTCGATGACGACGCGCGACGCCAGCGCGTGGCGCAGCTGGTCCGACAGCTCGGTCGCGTGGCGCACGGCCCGGTGCTGGAGGATGGCGAAGCTGGCGATGTCGGCGAGCGCCTGCGTGACGGCGGCGTCGGTCGGGGACAGGGCGGCGGTGCGGTGGTCGAAGACGTTGAGCACGCCGATGGCCCGGTCCTCGTGCCGCAACGGGAAGGCATGGACGATCTGGAACCCGGCCGCCGTGGCCTGCGCCGAAAAGTGCGGCCAGCGCGTGCTGCCGGCCAGCGGCTCGTTCAGCACCGCCTCGCCGCGCCGGTAGACCTCGAGGCACGGTCCCTCGGCCCGCTGGACCTCGAAGAGCTCGAGGCGGTGCATCTCCTCGCTGGACGAGGCGACCACGTGCAGCGCGCCGTCGTCGCCGGCCAGGAGGAGGCCGGCCTCGGCCGCCCCGAGCAGCTCGACGCACCGGGCGCTCAGCAGGGCGAGCAGGTCGAAGAGGTCGAAGTCTCCGACGAGGATGCTCGCCAGCTCGACGAACGTGTCCACGACCCACCGCTCACGCTCCCGCTCCGGGCAGTCGCTGGTGCTCGTGGTGGCCACAACACCGCTCTTTGCACCTCGACAACCATGTTCCAGGGCCGGAGGTCACTTCCGGCTCCGCCGCGCGACCGGTTGTCCATCCGGCGCGGCGGAAGTACCGTACGGATCGGGAACGAACGGTCGCTCTGGACCTCGGCGACACGGGCACGTGTGGCTGGAGGTCGGCATGCCGCAGCGCAGCGAGCACCGTCGTCGACGGCGGCCGACACTTCCCGTCGGCCCGTCGCCCGACGAGCGAGGACGGCCCGCATGACGACGCGGGGGCTCACGAGGGCGACGGCGGCCAGCGCCATGACGTCCGTGATGGAGGCGGCGCCCGTCGGAATGCTCGTCGCCAACGCCGAGGGCACGATCCTCCTGGTCAACAGCCAGATCGAGCGCATGTTCGGCTACCCGAGGGAGGAGCTGGTCGGTGCGGCGCTCGAGCGGCTGGTCCCCGAACGGCTACGCACGCCCGGCGGCCGCCGCCCCCGCCCGCCGGCGGCAGGAGCGGCGGCCGGCCCCAGGGGCATCGGCGTCGCCCCGTTGGGACTGCGTCGCGACGGCACCGAGTTCCCGCTCGAGGTCACCACGAGGCCGTTCCCGACCGCCGACGGCGCCCGCACCATCGTGAGCGTCCGGGACGCCTCGGCGCAGGCGGATGCCGACCTGCGCCTCATCGAGGCGGAGCGGGTCGTCGCCGTCCTCGACGACCGCCAGCGCATCGCCCGGGACCTTCACGACCGGCTCGCCCAGCGCATCTTCGCCGCGGGAACGGCGCTCCAGTCCGTGCTGGCGCGCACCGCCGACCCGCTCCTCCGCGACCAGCTGCAGCAGGCGGTCACGGAGACGGACGCCGCCATCCTGGACCTGCGCTCCACGCTGTTCGCCCTGGCCTCCCACGGGCCGGCAGCGTCGCTGCGGGCTCGGGTGCTGGAGGTCTGCGCCGAGATGCGCACCGCGCTCGGGGTCGCGCCGAGCGTACGGTTCGTCGGCCGCGTCGAGGCGACCGACGCAGCCAGCGCCGACGCCCTGCTCCCGGTCCTGCACGAAGCGCTGGCCCGTGCCGCCCGGAGCGGGCGGCCGGCGGCCGTCGCGATCACCGTGTCGGCGGAGGAGGGGATCGGCTTCGTCGTCGACGTCAGCGGGATCGAGCGGGACGCGTCCGCCGGCCCGCGCGTCCAGGGCGGCGCCGACCGGACCCCGGTGGCCCACATCGAGTGGCAGGCGCCGGCCCGCTGAGCCTCGTTCGGCCGTCGCTGCACGGCACGGCGGTTCCCGGGGACGTATCGTCGGCGCCGTCCATCGGGTCGCGGGTCGTTCGGTGACGGAGCGCTTCTCAGGTGGCCGACCACCGACACGGCACCTGCCGTCACCGAGGAAGTAGGACCAATGCAGCCATGGCAGGACGTCGGCGGCTCCGACCGGTGGCCCACCGGCCACCTGGGATGGGTCTTCACCGGGTCGGCCGAGTTCGAGGGGCGCATCGGGAGCTTCCTGGCCGAGGGGGCGGCACGCCATGAGCGCCTGATGGTCGTCGCCGACGACCCCAGCCCGCACCTGTGGCCGCGCGCCCTGCTCGACCGCGGCGCGCTGGTGGTCGCCAGCACCGCCGAGGTCTACGGCCCCGATCGGACGGTCGACCCCATCGCCCAGCGGATCACGTTCGAGGACGCGGTCGCGCAGGCGACGTCGTCGGGCTTCACCGGCATCCGGGTGGCGGCGGACAACACCAGCCTGACGCTCGGAGTCGAGCGCCTCGCCGCCTGGGTGCGGTGGGAGGACGAGGCGGACCACCTCATGCAGGTGCTGCCGATCACCGGTCTGTGCGCCTTCGACCGGACCCGGGTCGACGCGGAGACCCTGGCGGCGGTGGAGGACGCCCACCGGATCGGCGTCTGAGCCGCAGCCCTCGACGCTCCTCTTCTGCGTCCACGGGCGCGGGGCGCCCCGCTCGAACTCGGGTACGATCCGAGGCACACAGGGCAGCGGACCCAGGAAGCCGGTGCAAGTCCGGCACGGTGCCGCCACTGTGACCGGGGAGCGACCCTCACGACGACCACGGCCCGAACGGGTTGGAAGGTCGAGGGGAGCGTCGATCCGGGAGTCAGGATACTGACCGCTGCCCTCCCGACAACGGGGCGAGAGCACCCCGGAGAGGAGCGGCAGATGCAACACCGTCCACATCGTTCACGGTCCCCTCGCGCGCTCGTGCGCGTCCCGCTGGTGCTGGCCGTGGTACTGGCGGCGGGGGTGGCGGCCGCCGCGTGCGGCTCGGGCCGCCCGGCGGCGTCGGCCTCGTCCCACCCCACCACCTCGGGCTCGTGCGCCGGCGTGCCGGGGGCGCACCACGCTCGCCTCGTGGTCGAGCCGTCCTCGGGGACGGTCGTGCAGCGCTGCATCGGCTTCTCCGGAACGGGGATCCCGGCGCTCGAGCTGCTGACCGAGAGCCACATCGAGGTCGGCACGCAGAAGTACAGCTTCGGCGTCGCCATCTGCCAGGTCGACCACGTGCCCAGCCACTACTCGCAGTGCCTGCCGTCGGGCGCCGACTACTGGGCCCTGTTCCTGTCGACCGACGGCCATCGGTGGACGAGCCCGTCGACAGGGGTGAGCGACATCACCGTGCCGGCGGGCGGGTCGCTCGGCCTCCGCTACGACCCGCCCACCGGGACCGCGCCACCGCCCCCGCCGCCGTCCCCGGCATGACCCGTCCTGCCGCGGTCGTCGCCTGGGTGCTGACCGCGCTGGCCGTCACCTTCTTCGACAGCGACCCGATCGCCCAAGCGGTCGTGCTCGTCGGCGCCTGGGTGCTGCTCGCCCGGCGGCACGTCGAGGGCCGGCGCCTGTCACCGCTCGCCATCGGCCTGGCGGTCCTGGGCGCCGCCACGGTGGCCGTCAACGGCCTGCTGTCGCACACGGGTGCCACCGTCGTCTTCATGCTGCCCTCGTGGATGCCGATCGTCGGCGGCCCGGTGACCGCCGAAGGCTTCGCCAGCGGGGGCGCCATCGCGCTCGGGCTGGTCACCGCCGTCTCGGTGACGGCCGCCCTGTCGGTGGTCATCGAGCCGACCGATCTCGTCGATGCCCTGCCCGGGGCCCTGCACCACGCCGGCGCCGCGCTCGGCGCCGCCCTCAACCTGGTGCCGGCCACCGCCGCCAGCGTGGTCGCCGTGCGCGACGCGCAACGGCTCCGAGGCTGGCGCGCCCGCGGGGTGCGGGCCATGGTCGACCTGGCCGTGCCGGTCCTCCTCGGCGCCATCGACCGCTCGGTCCAGCTCGCCGAGTCGATGGAGGCCCGCGCCTTCGGCGCCGGGCGCCGCACCAGGGCGACGGGCGGAGAACGCAGCGCCGGGCTCGTCGCCGTCGCTGCGGCCGGGGTCCTGGCGGTGGGGATCGCCGCCCTCGCCCGTGCGAGCGGGACCGCCGCCTGGTACCCCTACCCGGTGCCGACCGTGCCGTCGGTGGCGCCACTGGCGCTCGCGCCCGCCGCCCTGGTGGCGGTGGCGGGCGCCGCCCTTCCTCGGGAACGGGCGTGACGACGCGGTCGGCGGAGCGGGTGGGTCCCGAGCCCACCACCGCTGACGCGACGGTGGTGGTCGAGGGGCTCACGTACTCCTATCCGGCGTGGTCCGACCGGCCCGACCCGGCGCTGCGCGACGTGGAGGTGGCGCTGCAGCCCGGCCTGACGGTGGTGGACGGCGACTCCGGCTCGGGCAAGTCCACGCTGCTCCGCCTCTGCAACGGGCTGGTCCCCCACTTCCACGGTGGGACGGTGCGGGGCCGGGCGACCGTGTGCGGCCTCGACGTGCTCACCACGCCGACCCGTCGGCTCGCCCGGAGCGTCGGCTTCGTCTTCCAGGAGCCCGAGGCGGGGTTCGTGCGCGGGACGGTCGCCCGTGAGGTCGCCTTCTTCCCCGAGAACCTCGGGCTGCCCCGTGCCACGGTGCGGCGCCGGGTGACCGAGGCGCTGGAGCAGGCGGGCATCGCCGGCCTGGCGTCTCGCCGCCTTCGCACGCTGTCGGGAGGCGAGCGCCAACGGGTGGCGCTCGCCGCCGCCCTGGCCGGCGGGGCGCCGGTCGTGGTCCTCGACGAGCCCATGTCCCAGCTCGACCGTCACGGGGCCGCGGCCCTCACCGCCACCCTCACCGGGCTCGCCGAGCGCGGGACCACCGTCGTGGTCGCCGAGCACCGGCTGGCCGGCACGCCCCTCGCCGCCGCCCGGCGCCTCACCCTGGCGGGCGGGCGGGTCGCCGACGGGCCCGCGCCGTCACCGGTGGCGACGCACCTCGCCGCCCCGGCCGCCCCTGACCCCCAGTCCGGCCCTGCCGGCTCTCGGACGGGGAGCGCCACCATCGAGACGCCGGCGACCGGAACCGAGGCCTGGTCGCTGCGCGGCGTCACCGTCGGGGTCGGCGGCCGGGCACTGGTCGGCGACGTCGACCTCTCGGGGGCGGCGGGCGACGTGCTCATCGTCACCGGGTCGAACGGCTCGGGGAAGACCACGCTGCTGCGCACCATCGCCGGGCTCGCCCCCCCGCTCGGCGGGCGGGTGGAGCGCCGTCCCGGCCGGGTGGCGTACCTCCCCCAGGAGCCGGGGGTGCTCCTGCACCGCCACAGCGTGCGGGCCGAGGTGGAGCAGACGCTTCGCTGGTCGAAGGCGGACGGCACCGCCGACGAGGTGCTGGGACTGCTGGCCCTGCGGGAACTGGCCGACCGCGACCCCCGGGACCTCTCCGGCGGGCAGCGCCAGCGGGCCGCACTGGCGGTCGTGCTGGCGGGCGGTCCGGCACTGGCGCTGCTCGACGAGCCGACCCGCGGCATGGACGCCGCCGCCCGGGCGTCCCTGGCCCGCGGCCTGCGCCACCTCGCCGAGCGGGGCGCGGCCGTGGTCGCGGCCACCCACGACCTCGAGCTGGCGCGCGAGCTGCGCGGCCGTGTGCTCCGCGTCGAGAACGGCGTCCTCGTGGACGACCGCCCGGGATGGCCGTGAAGCGGACGGGCGTCGCGCTCGCGGCCGCGTCGGCCGTGGGCGCGACCGTCTTCCTCTGGCCCTTCGTGGGCGGTGGTCAACCCGGAGCGGCGACCGCCGCCGCCTTCGGGATCGGCACGGCAGCCGCGTTGGCAGCGGTGGAGGTGGCGGCCGGCCGCCTCGACACCAGGCGGCTGGCCCTGCTGGCGGCGCTGGCGGCGCTCGACGCCGCCGCCCGCGCCGTCGTGGTGACGGGCATCGGCGGCTTCAGCCCCATCTTCCTCCTCATCCTCTGCGGCGGGTACGTGTTCGGGGCCGAGTACGGGTTCCTCCTCGGGACCACCACGATCCTCGTGTCGGCGCTCGTGACGGGCGGCGTGGGCCCGTGGCTTCCCTACCAGCTGTTCGCCGCCGGATGGGTCGGCGCGCTCGCCGGGCTCGCCGGCCGGGGTCGCCGGGGCCGCCCGACCCGACGCGACGTGGTGGTGCTGGCGGTCGTGGGCGCGGTGCTCGGGTACGGGTACGGCGCCGTCATGGACATCTGGAACTGGACCTTCTACCAGGCGTCACCGGGTCTCGGCTTCCATCCCGGGATGGCGGTCGCCGTCGCCGCGCGCCACTTCGCCCGCTTCTACGTCGCCACGTCGGCCGTCTACGACACCTTCCGCGCCGTCGGCAACGCCGTCATGGTGGCGGTGCTGGGAGCGCCGGTGCTCGCCGCCCTGGCGCGGCTGCGCGCCCGGCTCCACGCCGACGTGGACCGCACGGTGGTGATGGTGTCGCCCGAGTGCCCTGCCGGGCACCTCGTCACGGGGCCCGATGGCGAGCCGCGAGCCGCGCTCCCAGCTCGTGGAGCTCGGCCCGCAGCTCCGGCGGAGCGAGGACCTCGAACGGCAGGTCCATCTCGATGAGGAAGCCCGCGAGCCAGGCGAGGGTGTCGGCGCCGATCCGCAACAGCGAGCGGCGACCCGCCGCCGGCTCGACGATGCCCACGTTCGGCCCGACCCGCCGCGACAGCTCCTCGGGTGGCGCCGTGACGAGGACCTCGGCACGGTAGCGATAGGGCGTCGAGCTCAGCGCCGCCCGGACCAGCTGCTCGGGGTCCTCGAGGGCACGCGGGACGAACGTGTGCCCGGTGACCGCCAGGTTCGCCAGCCGGTCGACCCGGAACGTGCGCCAGTCCTGCCGGTCGAGGTCGAACGCCACGAGGTACCAGCGTTGGACCGTGCAGACCAGGCGGTAGGGCTCGGCGCGACGCGTGCTGAGGTTCCCGTTGCGGGCGACGTAGTCGAAGCGCACCAGCTGGTGCTCGGCGCACGCCTCCGCCAGCGGTGCCAGCTCGGCCGCCGGCACCGGGTCGCTGGGCCGGGCGAGCAGGAGGGCCGCCTTGCGGAGGGCCCGCACCTGCTGCTGGAGGCGCCTCGGCAGCAAGCGCTCGACCCGGGCCAGGGTGACCAGGGCGGCACGTTCGACACCGGGCAGCGCGGCTCCCGCCGAGACGCCGAGCAGGACGGCGACGGCCATCGCCTCGTCCTCGTCGAGCAGGAGCGGCGGCATGTCGGTGCCGATCCCGAGCCGGTAGCCCCCCGAGGGGCCGGACGTGCTCTCCACCGTGTAGCCGAGGGACCGCACCCGCTCGACGTCCCTCCGGACGGTCCGCACGTCGACCCCGAGCCGGTCGGCCAGCTCGACGCCGCTCCAGGCCGGCCGGCGCTGCAGGAGCACGAGGAGCCGCAGCAGCCGGGCGGCCGTCGCCGCCGCTCCGTCGGGACTCCGGTCCGAGCCGCTGCGCACGGCGCGATTGTTCCTCGAATCGAGGACCGAGGCTGTCCTCGTCCGAGCGCAGGCTTGCCCCATGACCAACCCGTACCTCATGGAGTCCCTCGTGCGGACCTACCTCCAGGACTACGGAGCGTCCGCGCCAGTGGCAGGGCGGCGGCGCGCCGTGCGGCGGAAGGGCCGGCACGCACCCGGGACCGACGGGGCGGCACGCGCCGGCGCGCCGGCGATCGCGCCCGGCCTCTCCGACGGCGCCCTCCGCCCGGCCCGTACCGGCGTCCAGCCCGGCGGGGTGGCTGCCTGACCCCTTGGGCAACGGCGGCATCCGGTTCGAGGGCGTCGGCAGCCGGCTTGGCGCTGGGGAACCCCGGCACGAGGAGGCGTAGGATCGCTGGCGCAGCACGGGCGTGCAGCGGGCACGCCGGCGGGACCACGGCGGGGGGTACGCCCATGGACCGAGTCGGCCAGATCCCTGATCGGCAGCTCTCCGACGAGCAACGGATGATGCGGGAGACCTGCCGTCGCTACGTGGACGCGGTGGTGCGGCCGTTCATCGCCGACAACCGCGAGCGGGAGTGGACACTCACGGACCCGGCGCACCGCCTGCCGCCCGGGATCCTGGAGGAGGCGGACAAGGCCGGCATCCGGGTGCTCGGGGTGCCCGAGGAGTACGGCGGGGTCCGGCTCGATCCTGCCACCGAGGCGCAGACGTTCGCCGTCATCGCCACGGAGATCTCGCGCGGCGACACCGGCCTCGCCGACAAGCTGGTCCAGAACTGGAAGATCGCCGTGCTCCTTCGGGCCCTGGCGCCGGCACACCTCCAGGCGCAGCTGTTCGGCGCCTACATGAGCGATCCGCAGTACCTGATGGCGCACTGCCTGACCGAGCCCCGCGGGGCGTCGGACCGCTGGCTCCCCTACAACGTCCCGGAGGCGGCGATGCAGACCCGGGCTGTCCACGAGGACGGGTACTGGCGGATCGACGGGCGCAAGCAGTTCATCTCGAACGGCTACGACGCCAGCCTGTACATCGTGTACGCCAACACCAACCCGTCGGTGGGGATGCTCGAGGGCACGAGCAGCTTCGTGGTCCCCCGCGACACCCCGGGGCTCGAGGTGACCCGGTGCAACGAGACCATCGGCGGGCGCTACATGAACAACGGCGAGATCGTGTTCGACGACTGCCGCGTCCCCGACGACCACCTCCTGGCACGGGACGACGCGCTGCGCAGCGCCGGCGTCTACTTTCGCCCGGGGAAGATCATCGTGGCCGCCAAGAACCTCGGCGTCGGCATCGCCGCGTTCGAGGACACCGCGGCCTTCGTCCAAGAGCGCGTCCAGGGTGGCAAGGTCCTCATCAAGCACCAGGCGGTGGCCCTCCGCCTGGCGGCGATGGCCACCAAGCTGGAGGCCGTCTCGGCGCTGCTGCAGCGGGCGGCCGTCGCCGTGGACCACGGCGATCCCGACGCCGGCGCCCTGTGCGACATGGTCAAGGTGTTCGCGTCCCAGGAGATCCTCTCGGTCTGCCAGCACGCCGTCGAGCTGCACGGCGGCTACGGGGCGATGCTGGAGGTCGGCATCGAGAAGTACCTGCGCGACGCCTCGGTGTTCCTGCACTCCGACGCCACCAGCGACGTGGCCAGCTTCAAGATCGTGAAGGAGCTCTTCCCGGCGACGGCAGGGGTCTACGCCGGGTCGGAGTGAGCGATCCGGTCGGCGGGGGTCGGACCGGTCGGGGTGTCGGGGGTGTGACCCGCCGCGCCGACGTGCGGGCGGGGGCGCGGCCTTCGTAAAGTCGTTCGGACCGGCACCGCCCGCCGGTCCTCGGGGCCGGCACGCGGGGCGGGACGCGACCCACGTTCGAGGAGCGGCAGTGCGCACGATCGACTGGAAGCCACCGGAAACGGTCGTGATCGTGGACCAGACCCTCCTGCCCGGCTCGCTCGTCCTGCGGGAGGTCCGCACCGTCGACGAGCTGGTGGAGGCGATCCGGAGCCTCCGTGTCCGGGGCGCCCCGGCGCTGGGCGCCGCCGGGGCGCTGGGCGTGCGCCTGGCGCTCGCGCAGGCGGAGCGCGAAGGGTGGGACCGTGGACGGCTCGACGCCGCCATCGCCCGGCTCCGCACGGCCCGGCCGACGGCCGTCAACCTGGCGTGGGGAGTGGACCAGGTGGTCCCCCACCTCGACGCCGGGGTCGCCGAGGTCGAGGGGGTGGCGCTCGACGTGGTGCGTCGCGACGTCGAGGCCTGCCACGCGATCGGCGAGCGCGGCGCCGACCTCCTCTCGTCGTGGCACGACGGCCCCCTGGTGGTCCACACCCACTGCAACGCCGGCGCGCTGGCCTGCGTCGAGTGGGGGACGGCGCTCGGGGTGGTCCGGTCCCTGCACCGCCGCGGCCGGCTGCGCAGCGTGATGGTGGACGAGACCCGCCCGCTCCTGCAGGGCGCCCGCCTCACGGCGTGGGAGCTGGCGCACGAGCACATCCCCTACGAGCTCGTGGTGGACGCAGCGGCGGCGGGCATCATCGCCAGCGGCGCGGTGGACGCCGTGGTCGTGGGGGCCGACCGCATCGCCGCCAACGGCGACGTCGCCAACAAGGTGGGCACCTACGGGCTCGCCCTCGCGGCCGCGCGCCACGGGGTGCCGTTCGTCGTCGCCGCGCCGGAGTCCACCATCGACGCCTCCGTGCCCGACGGCACGGCGATCCCCATCGAGCAGCGGTCCGCCGAGGAAGTGGTCCGCTTCCGGGACGAGCCGACGGCGCCGGACGGCTCGCCGGTCCGCAACCCGGCCTTCGACGTCACCCCGGCGGCGCTGGTGACCGCCATCGTCACCGAGGAGCGGGTGCTCCACCCGGGCCCGGAACCGTGCGCGACAAATCGATGAATTCGGACCGTCGCTGACGTCGACCGTGGAGAGGGTCTGGTGCTCCACACCGGCACCCGTGCGGCCGGCTGCCCGACGTTGTCGCCGGTCTGTCCAGCGGGCGATCGTCCGGCCCGTCCGCCTCGTCGGCCGAACCGACGGGCCTCGGCATCTGATCAGAGGCTCAGAGCGCCGCCAGCACCGCCTCCGCCGAGCTCACGTCCAAGCCCGGGCCCTCCTCGACCTGCAGCGACTCGACCACACCGTCCTGCAGCACCGCCGCGTAGCGACGGGATCTCGTCCCGAGACCGACGCCGCGACCGTCCATCTCGAGCCCGAGCGCCCGAGTGAGCTCGCCATTGCCGTCTGACAGCATCAGCACGCGGTCACCGACCTCCCTCGCTTCGCCCCAGGCGCCCATCACGAAGGGGTCGTTGACCGAGAGGCAGGCGATGGTGCCGACGCCCTTGGCCCGGATCTCGTCCGCCCGGAGCACGAAGCCCGGCAGGTGGTAGTCCGAGCAGGTCGGGGTGAACGCCCCGGGAACGGCGAACAGCACGACCTTCCCCTGGCCGAGCGCCTCGGTCGAGCTGACCGACGTCGGTCCCTCCTCCGTCATCGTCCAGAGCTGGACGTCGGGGATCGTGTCGCCGGTCGTGATCGCCATCTGCTGCTCCTCTTGATCGGGTGTGGGTCTGATCGGGTGTGGTGTCCCGGTTGCGCTGGTGGGAACCGGCCGTCCCCGCATGAGACGTGAAGGCGGCCGGTCGTCCGCGGATCGTCGGGTCCGGTGCTGGCCGGTGGCACCGACACTACCGGGTGGCCGCTCGTGGCACTGTCCTCTCTCGTCTCTCGGTCCTCTCTCGGTCCACCTCCGACGGCGGCGCAGGGGTGGCCCGGGGAACGGCCTGCGGCCCTCAGCCTCGCAACGGCTCCCAGAAGTCCAGTCGTTCGAGCGTGGCGAACCCCAGGCGCCGGTAGACGGGATAGCCGTCGTCGCTCGCCGAGAGCCACGCCCACCGCGCGCCGTCACGGAGGGCGTCGCCGACCGCCCGTGCCGTCACCGCGGCGCCGTAGCCGCGGCGACGGGCACCGGGGACCGTGGCGACGCTGAAGATGCCGGCACAGTCGGCGGCGGTGACGCTGAGGGCGGTCGTCACGGCCTTCCCCCGAGCCTCGCCGACGTAGCAGCGGACCCCGGGGGTGGCGAGCACCTCGGGGCTGATCACCCGGCGGTAGGCGGCCTCCTGCCGGGTGACCTCGCCCTCGGCGGCCACGCGCGCATGCAGGCCGGCCTCGTCCGGCGTGACCTGGCGGAGTGCGAGGCCGTCCACCTCGAGGGCGCCGGCGAGCCGGCGGTCGTCGACGAGGACCATGAGCGGCTCGCCCGGCACCCGCACGAGCCCCCGCTCCCGGGCGATCGCATCCACCTCGGGCGCCCATCCCGGGCGGAGCTGCATGCAGTGTGGGACGCCCTGGGCGCGGACGGCGTCGAGGAGCCGGGCCACCGCGGCCGGGTCCGGACCGCTCGCCTCGCCCCACACCCCGTTGAAGCCTCCGAGCTCGGCGCCGGTCACGATGGCGACCGCACCACCGTCCCGCCGGACCCACGCGCCGGGCACCGCGTCGACAAGGAGCTCCCAGGCGCGGACGTTCGCCCGGGCCACCTCGTCTGCGTCGGGACCGGTCATCGGGCCGACTCTGGCACATCCACCCCGCCGTCCTGGTGACGACACCCGTCGACGGCCCTCGCCGGCCGCGCGCGCCCTAGCAGGTGGGGCCGTCGGTCACCTCCAGCGGATGACCTGTGACGGCGACGACCGTCCATGTCGGCTGGCTGGCAACGGACTGCGCCCACTGGGAGGCGCTGAGTGTCACCGCCTGGCCCTGGCCGGTGGCCGGTGTGGCGTTGGCCACGAACGTCGCACCGGTGAGGTCGACCGACCACGTGCCCGGCGAGGGCACCCCGTTGCAGCCCGTCGTCGAGACGGTGAAGGTCATGTGGGAACCGTCAGGGCTCACGGTCCCGACCTTGCCGCTGTAGCTCCCGGGGGCGAGGTCCACCACCGGAGCGCCGACCGGACCGATCCCCGCCCCGGAGATCACGAACCCCTTCCCCGAGGCGGTGCATGTGACGCCACTGGTGGCAGACCGGCACTGGAACGGGCCCAGTCCCGCCGAGCTCCCGTAGGCGAGGATCGGCGTGTTCTGCGCGGGATTGCCTTCGCACCCGATCCCGCACACCTTGACCGCGCCGGCGGTCGACAGGCTGGCGGACTGCGGCGGGGACGTCGTCTCGCAGAAGGCGGCGTTGGTCGACCCGCCGCTCGTGTAGTTGATCTCGCAGCTGATCGCTCCCGACGGCGAGGCGAACGCGACCTGTCCCGGTGCCACGAGGTACGGCGAGGAGGACGATGTGGCGGAGCTGCCGCCGGTCGTCGTCGTCGTCGAGCTGGCGGCGGCGTGGGTCGTCGTCGTGGTGGTCGAGGCGGACTGCGGCTTGCCCGCGGCGCCGCACGCCGCCGTCAGGAGCGTCAGACCGGCGACCAGGACCAGCGCGACCACGTTCCTTTGCATCGGCGAAGCATATCCAGCGGGGGGTGGCGCGACGGGCAAACGACGTGGCTGCTCGGGCGTTCACCGCAGTGCGGACAGCAGGCCCGCGCCCGCGAGCGCGAACACGGCGACGGCGACGGCGGCGGCGCCGACGACCCTCCACGTGAGCGATCGTCCGACCATCGCCATGGAGGGGAGGCTGATGGCGGGAAGGGCGATCAGGAGCGCGCCGAGCACGGCCGGGCTCGTCCCGACGGCCGCCAGGCCGAGCAGGATCGGGATCTCGCCGGCGGTCGGGATCACGATGAGCACGCCGGCGACGGCCGCGACCAGCACCGCGAGGAGCCCCCAGTGGACGGTGTCGGCGCCCAGGGGCATGAGCCACCCCCGGAAGGCGCCGATCAAGAGGACCACCACGAAGTACTCCGGCACCAGCGTGATCCCGAGCCGGCCGATCGCCGTGAGGAAGCGACGCGGGGCCCGGCGGAGATCGAACGGCTCGCCGGCCGCCTCCGGGACGAACGGCGCCGCCGCGCTGGACGGCGTGCGGGGAGCCGTCGGCGCGCGTACCAGCCGGGTGACGACCGTGGGGACGGCGAGGACGAGGACGGCACCGACGAGGGCCCGGGTCACCACCCACTGCCATGGTGCGACCAGAGCGAGGAAGGCGAGGACGGCGGGATTGAGCACGGGATTGCCGAGCCAGAAGCCGAGCGCCGAGGCCGTCGGGACCCCGCTGCGCTTGAGGGTCACCGTCAGGGGCGCGCTGCAGCAGGTGCACATCATGGCCGGTACGGCCACGAGACCTGCCACGAGGGTGCCGCCGAGGGTGGACCGCCGGGTGAAGAACGACGCCGCGCGCTCGCGAGGCACGAGGGCCTCCATCGCCGCCGCGATCACGATGGCGGCGACGAGCGCCACCCAGATGTCCTGCCCGTAGGCGACGGCAAACGCCCAGGCGGCGTGCCAGCTCGGAGCACTCCTCGTCGCGACGCCTCCGGTCGCCAGGATCGACGACCCGGCCCAGGCGCGCGTGTCCCACAGCTTCCCGAGCTTCCCGGCGTAGGGGTACCACTTCGCCCAGGTCACGCCGGCCACCGCGACAACGCCGAAGAGTGCGCCGGCGGAGGCGAGCGCACGGCGCGACGGCCCCCTCCGAGCGAGGCTCGAAGCCTCGCCCTCCCCCGTCAGTGGGACCGCGCCCAACGGTGGCCTGACGATCGGGTCCATGCCTGCTCCTTTCCCGAGGGAGAGGACGGCGCGGGCCAGTCGCTCGCACCACGCTTCCCCGCAGGCGCCGACGAGCGCCGACGACCTGCCGACGAGCGAGCCGCGCCCCGCACGGGCATCGACCTTCGACCCGCGATTCGACCGGCGGGGGGAGGTCCGTCAGGCGGCGCGGGCGACCGCTCGGATCACCGCTGCCCGACCGGGCAGCAGGAAGCGGGCTCAGCGACGGTGGCGCATGCCGCCTCCTCTCCCGGTCCGGTGATCCGGGCGCGACCTGCGCCCGGCGCAGCGTACCCAAGGGGTCGCACCCGGAAACGGGTGCCGCGGCCCGAGTAGCGTCAGCCGGGGAGGCAGGCCCATGTCCGGACCCGCGGAACTGATCCCCGTGCCCGACCTCGTGGGGCTCGAGGTGCGGCAGGCAAGGGAGGTCGCCGACGCCTTGGACCTCTTCGTCACCGGGGGCAACCCGGACGGGCCGCCACTGGGCGCGCTGACCTGGGCGGGTCGATGGGTGGTCACCGGGCAGCGGCCGCCGGCCGGGACGTTGGTGGCGAGGGCCGCCTGGATCGTCGTCGACTTCGATCAGCGCGGGGGCGGCGAGGCGGGCGACCGGGAGCCGAGGGTCCCGGAGCCGCCGTCAGGGACGATGCGCACCCAGCGCGCGCCGTTCGAAGGCGACGTCAGGAGTCGCCCAGTGTCGACCACCAGCGACGCAGGGCAGTAGCCGCCGCTGCAGGGTCCTGCAACATCCACCAGTGACCGAGGCCCGGCAGCACCGCGACCTTCGCGTCGGCCTGCTGCGCCGCCCACCGGGCCCTCGCCTCGCCGCCGGTGTAGGGGTCGTCGGTGGGGACGACGACAAGACCGGGGCGCGCCGCGGCGGCCGGCAGACGCTGGCCCAGCTGCGCCATCGCCGGCTGGGCCGCCGACCGGTACAGCGCGAGGATGCAGCGGCCCATCGTCTCGTCGCCGGCTTCGGCCACGGCACGGGCCACGGACGGCGTCATGCCCAATGCCTCGAACATCGACGCCCGAGACTCCGGCGGCATCGCGACCATCGAGGCCACGGCCTCCTCGCCGACACCTGGCGTCTGCCAGACCTGGGCCAAGTCGTGCCACTGGTAGTCGGGAGCAAGGCAGCCGCCGATGTCGGTCGCCCATGAGCGCACGAGGTCGGGACGCTCGATGGCCACCCGCATCACGTGGCCACCACCCCAGTCGTGGCCGACGAGATCGACCGGGTCGTCCTGCATCTCGATCTCGGACACGAGCCAGGCTGCGTACTCCTCCGCCGTCGCCCCGAACCCGTCGGGCACCGGCGCGCCGAACCCCGGCGGGGAAAGTGCCACGACATCGAGGCGACCGAGCTCGGCCACGAGGGGCTCCCAGATGGCGGCCGTCTCGGGGTTTCCGTGCACCAGCACCAGTCGGGCCATCGCAGCTCCTCTCTGTTCCGGTCTGTTCGGGGTTCAGACGAGAAGGGCTTCGAGCTCCGCCCGGTCGGGGCCCGGCGTCTTGTACGGCGGGTTGGCCCGCGCCACGTCCCGCACCCGGGACCCGGCGACGCTCGGGTCGGCCGGATCGAAGGGGTCCGGCCCGCCCTCGCGGATCGCCTCGACCTCACGGGCCCGGATGCGGTCGAAGTCGACCGTCGCGGCGTGCCACGGAGCGACCCGGGCGGTGGTCCGGCGGTCCCACTCCGCCGCGAGTGCCGCCGGGTCGTCGATGTGCTCGCTGACGGCATCGGCCACGTCGACGGCGTGCATCAGCCCGAGCGTCACCCCGCGGCCGATCGACGGGTTGGTGAACCCCCACGCGTCCCCGACCGGCACGAGGCCCGTGGCGCAGGGACGACCGTCCATCACGAAGCGTCGAGTCGCGTTGGCGGTGCTCGCCATGGAGCGGACGTCCCCCTGCGGCTCACCGTCGACCCAGTGCGCATCCAGGGGCAGGGAGCGGACGACCCGCTCGAACACGGCGCGGTCGCGGACCCGACGCATCGCCTTGTCCTTGGGTGCGTGATAGAGCGTCACCCCCCACCACCCGTGATCGCCCGGCAAGGTGAGGACCGAGATGGAGCCGACGGCCGCCAGCGCCGCCTCGCGGTACTCGGGCAGCACCGTCCCCCGGTAGTACTGGGTGTTGTAGACGAACCCGGCCTCGAGGGCCTCTTCCTCGGGTCGCCGGCCTCCCACCGCCTCCACCATCGACGGCAGGGGCGTCCTTCGCCCCGCCGCGTCCACCACCACCCGCGCCGGCACCGTCTCTCCGGATCGCGTCCGGACCCCGCACACGTGCGGCACCCCGTCGACCACAGGGCGGCCCGTGACCAGCTCGTTGACCGGGCAGGCGTGCCTGACCTCGAGGCCCTGTACCGCCCGCGCGGCAGCGCAGAAGGCGAAGTCGATGAGGGGACGCCGGCAGGTGGTGAGGGTCTCGTAGCGGGAGAAGTCCCGCTCCTCGGACGGACCCGGGAGAAGCCGGGCGAGGCTGGCGACGTGCTTGAACTGCACGGCGCCCACCGCGCCAAGGGCCTCGAGGACGTCGGGCAGGTGCTCTTGCAGCAGTGCTCGGCAGCCCGCCTGGAGAACGTGGATCTGCCGGAACTGGGTCACGCTCCGGCGCCCCCAGGCCCCCCAGGCCTCCTCCGGCTCTCCTGGAGGATCGTCGTCCCGGTCCAGGACCGCGGTGTCGAACCCCCGCCGGGCGAGCAGCATCGCCGTCGCCAGCCCCGTGGGCCCCGCGCCCACCACGACAACGTCCGCCCCGCGCCACCTCCGCTCGCCATCGCGACTGTAGCGCCGGCTCCTGGGATTTCCCTGCGAACGCCGGTGGGGGCCCCGTCTCACGGACGAACCCGCCGGCTCCGCCACTCGAGCGTGGGCCACGTCTGCATCCGCCACGCCGCGTCCCAGAAGAGCCACTCGAGCTCGGTCGCCCGCTCGAAGGCGCCGCGCATGGCGGCGAGCGACACCTCGCTCGCCTTCGACGCCGCGCGCTCGGTCGCGGCCCGTGCCGACTCCACCAGCGCCGAGTAGTCGTCGGACCCGTACGTCTCCAGCCACTCCCGGTAGGGATGTCCCGTGAGGTCGCCGCAGCGTGCGAGGAGCGCCTGACCGACGTGCTCGTAGACCCAGAAGCAGGGCAGCACCGCCGCGGTGAGCACGTCGTACCCTCCCCGGAGTGCCATCGACTCCAGCCATGAGGTGTACCCGACACAGGTCGGCGACGGCTCGATGCCGGGGACCCCGACGAGCCAGCGGTCGTGGAGGGCGCGCTCGACGAGGAGGGTGTCGCGGGCGGCGGTGGACCACACGGCCGCATCCTGGCTGGTGGGCGAGAGCGTCGCCGCCGCCGAGAGCACCCTGGCGAACCCGTCGAGGTAGGACCAGTCCTGCGCCAGGTAGTGCATGAAGGTGTCACGCGGCAGGTCGCCTCG
>JAJYVT010000081.1 GCA_021791845.1 Actinomycetes bacterium
CCGCTCCAGCCGGGGCCGACCTCCACCGCCAGCGTGGTCGCTCCGGTGAGGACCCGCGCCACGCGCCGGGCCAGCGTCTCGCCCTCCACCTCGATCGCCGCCTTGTCGCGGCCCATGCGGCTCGAAGAGCCGCCGGTGAGCAGGATGCCGTGGAGGTCGGGGGCCATCGCCCGCCAGGTTACGCGGGGTCGGCGGCGAGGACGCTCGGTGACGGCTGGCGGCGGCCCCGGGCCACCACCGTCTCGAGGAACCGCTCGTAACGGCGGATGAGCACGGGCCAGCGGTAGTGGCGCTCGACGTAGGCCCGCCCCCGCCGGCCGAGCTCGCGTCGCAGCGCCGGATCGGCCAGCAGCCGGTCCAGCAGCGCCTCGAGCTCACGGTAGGAGCCGAACCACAGGCCGCCGCCCGAGCGCTCGCAGTGCTCGCGCGTCGGGGGGCAGGCGGCGTTGACGACCACCGGCACCCCCTGCACCCATGCCTCCAGCACGACGAGGGAGAACGACTCGAGGGCCGAGGCCGAGACCGACGCCTGGGCATCGCGCACGACGTCCCACTTGTCGGCCTCGCTCACCGCGCCGGTCACCACGACGTCGGGATGGGGTGGGATGGTGGTGGCCACCGGTCCGACCAGCGCCAGGGCCAGCGGGCCGGGCCGGCGCGCCTTGTACTGGCGGAAGAAGGCGGCCAGCATCGACGACCCCTTGTGGTCGTCCACCCGTCCGACGCTCACGATGTACGGCCGGTCCCCGATCCCGAGCACCTCGCCGCCGGGGCGTCCGGCGCCGGCGTTGTCGCCGACGCCGAGGCCGAGCACGATCTGGGGCCGTTCGGCCACGGCGTGGAGCCGCTGCACCAGCTGCCGCTCGGCCACGGTGTGGTAGCAGAGGGCGTCAGCGCTGGCGTAGGTGGTGCGGAAGACGGGGAGGTACAGCGCCGGTTCGTCGTGGGCCGCGGGGTGCAGCACGGAGGGCATCGGGACCGAGCCGATGCCGAAGACGGTCGGGTAGTAGAGGTACGGATAGAAGGCCACGACGTCGGCGCCGCTCCCCCGGACGGCCTCGAGCAGGTCCGGCGTGACCGGTCCGTTCAGCTCGACCCAGCGCTCCGACTCGCGCCGGGTGGCGTGACGGGGGCCGAGGCGCAGGCGGCCGTCCAGCTCGTAGAAGGCCCGGTCCCGGCCGCCGGCGGAGCGGAACCGGTGGACCCGGACACCGTTGAGCACGCTCTCACCCGGATCGAGCTCGTCACGCCACGTGACATGGTCCAGCGCGCAGGTCGAGTACGCCTCGACCTCGGCGCCGCACTCGGACACCAGGTGCTCGGCCAAGAGGCGGGCCGCGGTCTCGGCGCCGCCCATCACCTCGGTCCCGTAGCGGGGCGTGACGAAGGCGACCCGCACGTCAGGCCGGGGAGCGGTGCAGCGGGGCGGGGCGGCGGCCGGCGCCGCTCACCGGCGGGCGACCACGAGGTAGTCGTCGGCCGACGGCCCCAGGTGGGTCTCGACCGCCCAGCCGTGCAGGACGTGGCCCCAGGTGGCGGGGCGGAGCGGGCGGCCCGGTGCGAGGTCCGCCTCGACCGGTGCGCCCTCGTCGAACCAGGCCGCGGGGGTGAGCGAGTGCAGCACGAGGACGCCGTCACTGCGGAGCCGATCGGACACGAGAGCCACCAGCTCCGCCCGCTCCCCCGCTCCCATGCCGCCCACCACGCCGGACAGCACGGCCCCCGCCAGGCTGAACGACTCGACCGACCGGAGATGGGGCAGCGGCTCCTCGGCCCGCAGGTCGGTCCCGTCGAGCTCCGCCCGCTCGACGGCGTCGGGGCGGGGATCGACGCCGTAGGCGTCCACCCCCCGCTCCTGGAGCGCCCGGACCAGCCACCCGTCCCCGCAGGCGGCGTGCAGCACGCGGCCGTCGCCGCTCCCCAGGGCGTCGAGCACGATCGGCCGCCACCACGAGGTCGCATCCCCGGGCGCCACCACCGGGACGGGCGAGGGCGGCGGTACCAGGCGGCGCAGCTCCTGGAGCTGCCCGTCCACCAGGTGGAGCGACCGGCTGACCGCCGTGGCGAACTTGCTCACCTGGTGCGTGACGTAGCCGATGTACCAGAGGTTGAGCGATCGGAGGCCCTTTTTGACCACCGCACCCGCCGGGCGCTGCGACGCGACCGGTACGACCGGGTCGATGAACACCGACGCGTCCACCATCCGGAGCGCCGCGCTCATGTCGCCCTGGCGGTTGCCCATCGGCGCGTGCTCGAGGAAGAGCTCGTCGAGCTCGCGCTCCAGGCGGGCCGGGAGCTCGCGCCGGCGCCGGTGCGCCTCCTCGTCGATCTCCGCCATCACCGAGGCGAGGAAGGCGGCGGCCGCCCCGTCGTCGGGCGCCCCGTCGTCGGAAGCCCCGTCCGGGCCGTGCCCAGCCGGCGCGTCCTCGGGCGGCGCGGCGCCGGTCACGCCGGCCCGCCCGCGGCCACCGGGCCGTCGGGACCGGTCACGACCGTGCGGACGGGGATGGCCACCATCCCCTCCGACCGTCCGGGGTTCATCACCTCGAACCGGCACGCCGGCTCCCGCCAGTCGCTCAGGCCCCGCGGGGTCTGGACGCCCACTCCGATCTCGTAGGCACCGTCGGACATGGGCACGCCCTGCAGCTCGAAGTCGACCGTCCCGGGCCCGGCCGGCAGGTCGATCGACATGCCCAGCGCCTCGGTGTCCGTGCGGAACAGGAGGCGGGACTCGTCGCCGCGAAGGTCGAGCTTGAAGACGGCGCCGCGCACGGGCTGGGACGCCTCGTAGCCGACCCGGATCGTGGCCGACTCCCCGGGCACGAGGTAGGGCCGGTCGACCGCGGTCCCGAGGACGACGGTGGCCTCCCCCAGCCGCACGGGCCGGGACTCGTCCTTGGGTGTGGACGCCGGGTGCGCCGGGGCGGGGTGGGCGGCCTCCGCCGGGTTGCCGGACCCGGCCCCGGGGGCGGGGTCCTCGGCCGGCGTCGGGGGCTCCTCCCGCAGGGCCAGCACGTCGCCGGCCTCGAGCAGCCGCTCCCGAAAGATCCGCACCGCCTCCCCGGGGGAGCCGCTGCCGATGACGACCCCGTCGGAGAGCACCACCGCCCGGTCGCAGACGGAGCGGACCAGTTCGGCCGAGTGGGACACGAAGAGGATGGTGCGCCCGTCCTTCTGGAACTGCTTCACCCGCTCGAGGCACTTGCGCTGGAACCGCTCGTCCCCCACGGCCAGGACCTCGTCGATCACCAGGACGTCGGGGTCCACGTTGACGGCCACGGCGAACCCGAGCCGCACGTACATGCCCGACGAGTAGAACTTGACCTGGTTGTCGATGAACTGCCCCAGCTCGGCGAACTCCACGATGTCGTCGAACATCCGGTCCACGTCACGCTTGGAGAGGCCGAGCATCGAGCCGTTCAGGTAGATGTTCTCCCGCCCGCTCAGCTCCTGCTGGAACCCGGCACCGAGCTCGAGGAGCCCGGCCAGCTTCCCCTGGACGACCACCCGGCCCGCCGTCGGCTGCAGGACCCCGCAGACGCACTTGAGCAGGGTCGACTTCCCCGACCCGTTGCGCCCCAGGATCCCGAGCGTCTCCCCCTCCTTCACCTCGAAGGCCACGTCGCGAAGCGCCCACAGGTCGGTGTAGGGGACCCGGCCGATGTGGATGACCTTCTCCTTCATCGAGCTGTACTTCTCGCTGTAGAGGCGGAAGCGCTTGGAGACGGTCTCGACGGAGACGGCGGTGCTGCCCACGGCTCAGAGCTCCTCGGCGAAGTTGCCGGCCAGCCGCCCGAACACGATCATCGCCACGTAGAAGAGGAGCAGCGACCCGCCGAGCACGGCGGCGTCGGCCCACACGTAGGTGGTGGCGGGCCAGCTGGGCAGGATCTGCGAGTACGCCGGGTGCCCAGGCGTCGAGGTCGTGAGCTTCACTGGCCCCATGCGGTTGTAGAGCACCCGCTGGAACGTCATGACGATGGGCGTCAGCGGGTTCAGGAAGTAGACCCACTCGACGTGGAATGTGCGCAACCTCTGCGCCACCGACTGGAACGAGTAGACGATGGGGCAGGCCCAGAACCACGCCGCCCCCACCAGCACTGTGACGAGGTGCTGGGTGTCGCGCATGTAGACGTTCACCGCGGCGAGGAGGATCCCGAGCCCGGCCGCGAACACCACCGTGGGGATGAGGGCGACCGCGAGCAGCCACAGGAGGGTCCACGCCGGCACGATCTGCAGCCCCAGCATGAAGATCACCATCACGATGGCCTGGAAGAAGAGGAAGACCCCGGCGGAGCCGATGGCGGCCAGGGCCAGGATCTCCCGGGGGAAGGACACCTTCTTCACCAGCCCGGCGTTGTTGACGATGACGCCGGTGGCGGTCAGCACCGCCGTCTGGAAGAAGTTCCACAGGAGCAGGCCGGCGAAGAGGAAGATCACGAAGTTCGGGATGCCGTTCTTGAGGAAGGTCCCGAACACGATGGTGTACACGGCGAGCGTCATGGCGGGCGAGATCATCGACCACACGAGCCCGAGGAACGAGTTCTTGTACTTGACCCTGATCTCGGTGCGCACCAGGTAGACGAGGAGCTCGCGGGCCCGCCAGATCTCCACCAGGCGCTCACGGACCGTCGTCTTGGCCGAGACGACGCGCGTCGGCTTGGGCCGGTCCGCGACGGAGCGCGCCACGTCCTCCAGCGTCCGCGTCGGTGTCGAGCTACCGGCCGGATCGGCCGGGGCTTCGATCGCCACTGTCAGCTTCCGCCCACCTGTGCGGCCGAGCGGTCGATCACGTGGTCGATGAACCCGTACTCGCGAGCCTCCTCGGCCGTGAACCACCGGTCCCGGTCGGAGTCGGCCTCGATGCGCTCCACCGGCTGGCCGGTGTGGAAGGCGATCCGTTCGGCCATCATGCGCTTCAGGTAGACGATCTGCTCGGCCTGGATGGCGATGTCCGCCGCCTGGCCCTGCATGGCGCCCGAGGGCTGGTGCATGAGGATGCGGGAGTGGGGCAGGGCGTAGCGCTTGCCGGGGGCGCCGGCGCACAGGAGGAACTGGCCCATCGAGGCGGCAAGGCCCACGCAGATGGTGCTGACGTCGGGTCGGACGTACTGCATCGTGTCGTAGATGGCGAGCCCGTCGGTCACCGATCCCCCGGGCGAGTTGATGTAGAGGGAGATGTCCCGCTCGTGGTCCTCGGCCTCGAGCAGAATGAGCTGGGCGCACACCGTGTTGGCCGTCTGCTGGTCGATGGCGGACCCGATGAAGATGATGCGCTCCTTGAGGAGGCGCTGGTAGACGTCCATGGCGACGGACGGGTCCGACGACGCGGCGCCGACGGGGACCATTGGGGTACTAGCGTGCATGCCACGAGGCTACCCGCCGCCGCAGGTGCGGGGGGTCACGCTGCGGACGTGGCGGAACCGGTAGACGCGCCGGGTTTAGGTCCCGGTCCCTTCGGGGGTGGAGGTTCGAGTCCTCTCGTCCGCACCCGGGCCTCCTGCAGGCGCCACCGTGCCCGGGCCGCTCCGCCTGGCGACCCCTGCGGGAGCGCCACGACCGCCCTCGATTGCGCGTCCGAACGGTTGCCCGGAGGTGCCAACGTCCGTTGTACCGGATCGCCTGCAGACGCCTTGCGATCGCCGGTGCGCGGTAGCAGGATCCCGGGGCGATGGACGCGGGGACGGGACACGACAACCGGGAGCAGCGGCCGATGAGCACCAGCAGTCCGACGGTCCCGGGCGCATCGCCGGCGGCCGAGGAGGTCCGCCGGCAGGTCGACGCCCTGGCCTGGTACCACTCGATCGACGTGGGCCACGGGGTGGTGACCAAGGGCCTGAGCGAGAACACGATGCTGGACGCCCACCTGCCGGACTTCGAGGGGAAGACGGTGCTCGACGTCGGGGCGTGGGACGGGTACTACTCGTTCCTCGCCGAGCGGCGGGGCGCGAGCAGGGTCGTCGCCCTCGACCACTACGCGTGGGGCGTCGACATCCCCGCCCGTGAGGCCTACTGGCGAGAGTGCGCAGTGGAGGACCGCATGCCGGACCACGGGCGGGACACCGTGGACTTCTGGCGACCGGACCTGCCGGGCAAGCGCGGCTTCGACCTCGCCCGGAGGCTGCTCGGCAGCAAGGTCGAGGCGGTGGTCGACGACTTCGCCACCATGGACCTGGCCGAGCTGGGCACCTTCGACATCGTCATCTACTGCGGCGTGCTGTACCACATGAAAGAACCGCTCACCTGCCTCGAGCGGGTTCGGTCCGTCACCCGCGAGGTCGCAGTGGTCGAGACCGAGGCGCTCCACGTGCCGACCCTCGAGCACCTGCCGCTGGCCGAGTTCCGCGCCGGCAACGAGGTCAACCGCGACTTCGGCAACTGGTGGATGCCGACCCTGGCGTCGCTGCGCGGCATGTGCCGGGCCGCCGGGTTCTCCTCGACGACCGTGCAGGTCGGGCCGCCGGCGCCCGAGCCCGCGACCGGCCCGCCGGCGGGGATCACCGCCGACGACCTGAAGCAGGCGCTCAAGGGCGTGCGGTCCGTCGGGCGCGAGGTGACGGCTCGCGCCCTGGGCCGGCGCGGCGCGGGACCGGCAGCACCGCCGGCGCCGGCGGTGCTGCGCTACCGGGCGATGGTGCACGCCCACGCATGAGCCCTCCCGGGCATCCGGTGCCGCACCTGGTTGCCGCACCGGACAAGTTCCGGGGGACGGCGACGGCCGTGGAAGTGGCACGGGCGGTGGGGGCGGCCGCCCGGGGTGCCGGCTGGACGGCGGACGAGGTCCCGCTGGCTGACGGCGGCGAGGGCACCCTCGAGGCCCTGGTGCGCGCCGCCGGACCGGCCGGCACCGGTGGGGGCCGCCACGATCGGGTCCAGGGTCCGCTCGGTTCCCCCGTGACCGCCGCCTGGTGGCTGCTCCCGGACACCTCGGTGCTCCCGCTCCCGCCACCTCTCGTCCCCGGAGAGGATCCGACGGCGGTGATCGAGGCGGCGGCGGCGGCCGGGCGGTCCCTCGTCCCCGAGCCGCGGGGCGACGACCCGGTGCGAGCGTCCACCGCCGGCGTGGGCGACTTGCTCCGGCGGGCGATCGCCGACGGCGCCCGGCAGGTGATCGTGGCCGTCGGCGGGACGGCGACCACCGACGGAGGCGCCGGCGCCGTGAGCGCCGTCGGCGGACCCGACCGGCTGGAGGCCGTCCGCGTTGTCGTGGCCTGCGACGTGACGACCCGCTTCGGGCAGGCCTCCCAAGTGTTCGGCCCGCAAAAGGGGGCGTCATCCGAGCAAGTCGAGCGGCTGTCGGAGCGACTGGCCGCGCTGGCCCAGCGCTACCGAAGCGAGTTCGGCGTGGACGTGGACGACCTCGTCGGCGCGGGGGCTGGGGGCGGCCTGGCCGGAGGGCTGGCAGCGCTGGGAGCACGGCTCGTTCCCGGCTACCCGCTGGTCGCCGCGGTGGCCGACCTCGACCGCCGGCTGGAGGGTGCCGACCTCGTCGTGACGGGCGAGGGGCGGTTGGACGCGACGTCGTTCCACGGGAAGGTGGTGGGCGGCGTCCTGGCGGCGTCCTGCGGACGCGTTCCAGCCCTGTGCGTGGTCGGCCAGGCCGAGCCCGGCATCGAGCACGCGTGGGAGGACCGAGCGGCCCCTGTCCACCTGGTGACCCTGCTGGAGGCGGTGGGCGCGGCGCGGGCGGTGGAGGAGACCGCCGCCGCCGTCGGCCGTTGCGTCGCCCGGCATCTCGGCCGGCCCGACATCTGACGAGCCCCGAACGGCGGAGAGCCGGCCCGGAGGGCCGGCTCTCTCGCAACTCGCTGTGCGTGCGCACCGGGTCCCGCACCGGGTCAGGCGACGATGGTGGGGAGCCGCTGTCTGTTCGCCGGTTGTGAACCGGACCTCCGCGGCCCGTTCAGAACGCCTTCCGACACTGGGCCCCAGCTGGGTGTCGCCGCCACAGCGTGCGGCGTGTCACCAACCCGGCGGACCGCCCTCCTCGGTCGAGCTCTTTGATGTCATCGCAAGCTCCCTTCGTGTGCTCGGGCCGGTCGCTTGGACCCGCCCTCCCCTCCATTGTGTGCTTCTTGGCGCCGCGCGCCAAGACCCGCGAACTGGATCTTTTCCCGCACCGGCCCGGCCGGACCGCCGCATCCGCCGGTGCTCTGCCGGCGACGCGGCGAGCGAGGCACCATACGCTGGCATCGTGCCCATCCCGCCGGCCGACCCGGGTGGAACGTGCCTCGTGACCGGGGCGTCGTCGGGGATCGGCGCCGAGATCGCCCGGGCGCTGGCCCGCCGCGGCTACGGCCTGGTGCTGGTGGCCCGGCGGCCGGACCGCCTCCAGGCGCTGGCCGACGAGCTCGTGGCCGGGCGTGACGTCCGGGTGGAGGTCGTGCCGGCCGACCTGGCGGAGGAAGAAGAGCGCGCCGAGGTCGTGCGCATCGTCGAGCGGGCCGGCCTGCGGGTGGACGTCCTGGTGAACAACGCCGGCGCCAGCACCTTCGGCCCCGTCCACGAGAGCGACCGTGCCGGCGAGCTCGCACTGGTGCGCACCGACGTCGAAGCCGTCGTGGACCTGTGCACCATGGTCGTGCCCGGCATGGTGGCCCGCCGACGCGGGGCCGTGCTGACCACGGCGTCGACCGCCGCCTTCCAGCCCCTCCCCCATCAGGCCGCCTACGGGGCGGCCAAGGCCTTCGTGCTCTCCTACTCCCACGCGCTGCGGGCCGAGGTCCGCCGCTTCGGGATCCCGGTCACCGCCCTGTGCCCGGGCCCCGTCGCCACCGGGTTCGCCGCAGCAGCGGGGACGACGGAGCGGGATCTCGCCGGCTTCCTGCCCCGAGCCATGTGGCTGGCGGCCCACGAGGTGGCCAGGGCCGGGATCGAAGGGTTGGAGCGGGACCGGCCCGTGGTCGTGCCGGGGCTGCTCAACCGGCTGGCCTCGCTGGCGGCCTCGGCCACCCCCGCGCCGGTGATGGCCGCCATCGTCGAGCTGGCGCGACAGCCCCGTCGCGGACGGTGACGACCGGCGATCAGCGCATGGCGCCGTCCCCCGCCAGCCCCGAGAGGCACAGCGCCTCGGCAAGCGCCCGAAAGGCGCGTCCACGGTGGGAGACGGCGTGCTTCTCCGCCGGCGTCATCTCGGCGAAGCTGCGCCCGTCACCCTCGTCGGGGACGAAGACGGGGTCGTAGCCGAAACCGGACGCACCACGGGCGCGGGACGCGATCGTGCCCTCGACCGTGCCCTCGCGCCAGATCTCGCGGCCGTCGGGGAAGCGCACCATCGCCACGGTGCGGAACCTGGCCCGCCGTGCCCCGCCGGCGTCGGGCAACGACGACAGGTCGGCCAGCAGCTTGCGCACGTTGTCGGCGTAGGTGGCCGACTCCCCGGCGTAGCGGGCCGCGTAGACCCCGGGCGCGCCACCGAGCGCCTCGACCTCGATGCCGGTGTCGTCGGCCAGGGCCGGCCGGCCGGTCGCCTCGGCGATGGCGACCGCCTTCAGCCGCGCGTTCTCCTCCAGCGTCTCCCCCGTCTCCTCGACGTCGGCGACCTCCTTCGGCCGGGCCAGGAGCTCGACCCCGCCGGACTCGGCCAGGATGGCTTCGATCTCGGCCAGCTTGTCCGGGTTGGCGGTGGCGGCCACCAGGGTGAGGCGCTCGGCCACGCTCACCGCCGCGGAGGCGGCGGCTCGGCCAGGACGGCGTCTTGGAGGGCGAGCAGCCGCGTGATGCCGGACTCGGCCAATGCCAGCAGCTCGTCCAGCTCGCCCCGGCTGAACGGCGTTCCCTCGGCCGTGCCCTGCACCTCCACGAACCGCCCGGAACCGGTCATGACCACGTTCATGTCCACGTCGGCCCGGGAGTCCTCCGCATAGGGCAGGTCGAGCATGGGAACGCCCTCGACGATGCCGACCGAGACGGCGGCGACGGCGTCGCCCAGCGGGTGGCCCGCCAGCCGTCCCTGCTGCACCAGTCGGCTGAAGGCGTCGTGCAGGGCGAGGTAGGCGCCGCAGATGGACGCCGTCCGGGTGCCGCCGTCGGCCTGCAGCACGTCGCAGTCCACCGTCACCTGCAGCTCGCCCAGGACGACCAGGTCGCACACGGCCCGCAGGGAGCGTCCGATCAGCCGCTGGATCTCCTGGGTCCGGCCCGACTGCTTCCCCTTGGCCGCCTCGCGGGTCGCCCGCTCCGCCGTCGACCCGGGGAGCATCGAGTACTCCGCCGTCACCCAGCCCCGGCCGCTGCCCCGCATCCACGGCGGCACGCGGTCCTCGACGGAGGCGGTGCACAGCACCCGGGTCCTCCCCATCGACACGAGCACCGAGCCGGGCGCGAACACGGTGAAGTCCCGCTCGAAGGTGACGGGCCGCAGCTCGTCCAGGGTCCGGCCGTCGGCGCGCAGGGTTCGGGGGTCGGGCGTGTCGGTGGCGGTCACGGCCCGAGCGTACCGGGTCACCACCGGTGGACCTGGCCGGCGGCCGCCTGCTCGATCGCGGCGCCGAACGCCTCGACAGCCTCCCTGGCGAGGGCGGCGGGATCGGTCGTGGGGCGGCGGTGGGTCAGCACGAGCCGGCCCACCCCGGCCTCGGCGGCCAGGGCGCCCGCCTGGCGGCCGCTCAGGTGACGGCCCTCGCCTTCGCGGTCACCGGTGTAGGTCGCCTCGCACAAGAGCAGCCCGATCCCAGGGCCGAGCTCCATTGGGGCCCAGCCCGGCCCGGTGTCTGCCGAGTACCCCAGTGCGGGACGGGTCGACCCGTCCACGCCCGACGGTGCGCCGAGCTCGATCCGGACGGCGAGCGTCGGGGGCCCGTGGTCGGTGGCGCAGAAGGAGAGCCGCAGTCCGCCGGCGGATTCCGCGGCCGCTCCGCCACCGGGAGCGGATGCCGGGCCGGGGGTGGGCTGGAGCGGTCGGGGGCGCACCGCCACCCGCTGGGAAGGCTCGACCTCGTGCCATTCCAGCACGGGGTCCTCGGCGAAGTACGAGCGGCGCCGCAGGCCGGGCGGGGCGTAGACCGGCACGGGACGACCCGGGACCGCCTCACGGCGCCAGACGGCAAAGGAGTCCACGTCGCTCCAATGGTCGGGGTGCTCGTGGCTCAGCACGACGGCGTCGACGAGGGCCGGATCGGCGGCCAGCTGCAACGCGGCGAAGGTGCCGGGCCCCGCGTCCAGCCAGATCGTGACGCCACCTGCCTGCACCAGATAGCCGCTGGCGGCGCCGCCGGGCCCGGGATAGCTGCCGTCGCAGCCGAGCACGGTCAGGAGGCCGCCGCACCCCGGTCGGGCACCCGCCGGCTCGGCCGGCTCGTCGACCGCCACCAGCTCCGGACCCTCAGAAATAGAGGACCGACTTCGCCCGCTCGGCCACGTCGTCGACGTCCCCGGTCCACGCGCCCGTGGACAGGTACTTCCACCCGCCGTCGGCGGCGACCACCACGATCGTCGCCTGCTCGCCCGCGGGAAGCTGGGACGCGCACCGGGCGCCGCCGGCCATGGCCGCGCCGCTCGAGAGCCCGACGAAGAGGCCCGCCCCCGCCAGGCGCCGCACCCACTCGATCGACTCCTTGGGCCGGACCACCGTCTTGCGGTCGAGCAGGCCAGCCCCACCCATCTGCTCGAAGATCGGCGGGATGTAGCCGTCGTCCAGGTTGCGCAGGCCGTCCACCTGCTCACCGGCGGGGGGCTCGATCGCCCACACCTTGACCTCCGGGTTCCGCTCCTTCAGGTAGCGCCCCGCGCCGAGCAGGGTCCCCGAGGTGCCGAGCCCGGCCACCAGGTGGGTGACCTCCGGGCAGTCACGCCAGATCTCCGGTCCCGTCTGCTCGTAGTGGGCCCGGGGGTTGGCGGGGTTGGCGTACTGGTACAGGAAGACCCAGCCGGGATGCTCCCCGGCCAACCGCTGCGCCAGCCGGACGGCGCCGTTGGAGCCCTCCGAGCCGGGCGAGTCGATGATCTCCGCCCCCCACACCTCAAGCAGCTGGCGGCGCTCCGGGGACACACTCGTCGGGAGCACCACCTTCAGGTGGTAGCCCTTGACCCGGCACACCATGGCCAGGCCGATCCCGGTGTTGCCTGACGAAGGCTCGATCAGCACCTGGTCCGGCTCACCCGGCGTGAGCAGCCCGTCCTTCTCGGCCGCCTCCACCATGGCCAGGGCGACCCGGTCCTTCACCGACCCACCGGGGTTGGCCCCCTCCAGCTTCACGAGGATGCGGGCGGCGGGGTTCGGGCTGAGCTGGCTCACCTCGACCAGCGGGGTGTTCCCGATCAGGTCCAGCACGCTCTGGTGGGATGCCATCCGACGGCCGCTCCGGCGCTCAGCCGCCGGCGACGGCCGGGAGCAGCGAGACCTCGTCCCCGTCCTTGACCGGGGTGTCGAGGTCCGAGAGGTAGCGCACGTCGTCGTCGTTGACGTAGACGTTGACGAACCGGTGGAGCGAGCCGTCCTCGTTGAGGAGCTGCCCCGTCATACCGGGGAACTCGGCCACGAGGCGGTCCAGCACGTCCTTGATGGTCGATCCATCGACCGTCACGCTGGAGCGGCCCCCGGCCTGCGAACGAAGGACGGTCGGCAAGCGGACGTCGACAGCCACAGCACCTCCCGGAGTCGTAGGGCCGGCTTCCCGAGCCGGCCGTCAATTGTTGACCGCGTTGGTCTGGATTCTACCGGGCCTGGCGGCGGCGCGAACCGGCGTCCTCGGACACGCCGGTCGTCGGGGCGGCGGGCTGGCGGGCTGGCGGGCTGGCGGGCGAAGCGGGCGGTTGGTGGCGGGGCGGGGCGCCCGGGGTCGCGGGCGCCAGCGGGGCGGGGGCTCAGACGGCGACGGCGACGGCCGACTGGCCGAGCACGATCACCGACTCCTCGTCGACCCGGCCGCCGGCGATCCGGTAGCTGCGGACCATGGGGTGGGTGTCGCGCAACGAGACCACCACGTAGTGCCACGCCGGGTCGGGCGCCTGGTCGATGTCGGTGGCCGAGGGGTAGGCGTCGGTGTGGGTGTGCGAGTGGAACACCCCGATCAGCTGGATGCCGACCCGTTCGGCATCCCGGTCGGCGCGAAGGAGATCCCCCGAGTCGACCGTGTAGACCCGGGCCGAGGCGGCAGCGTTCCTCGTCGGGTAGCAGCGCTCGACCGTCCCGCTCTGGGCATCGCCGGCAAGCACGCCACATGCCTCGTCGGGCAGGCCGGTGATGCAGTGGGCCACCATCTGGAGGTACAGGTCGCGAGGCAGCCGTAGCATCGGCACGCGATCGTACCGGTCGCACGCTGGGACGACGCGGATGATGACGCCGGGTGGCCGAACCGGTGACCGCCGCCCCGCCCCGCTCCCGCACCGCGGGGGGCGTCCGGGCCGTAGCCTCTCTTCGCCATGGCCAGAGCACGCAAGATGGCGGCCAAGCGGGCGGCCGCCCGGGAGGAGCGCGGGGGCGACCGGACGGTCGCCACCAACCGGCGCGCCCGCCACGACTACGACATCCTGGAGACCCTCGAGTGCGGGATCGTGCTCCGAGGCAGCGAGGTCAAGTCGCTCCGGGAGGGAAAGGCGCAGCTGGCCGACGCCTACGCCCGGGTCGACGACGGCGAGCTCTGGCTGTTCGGTGTGCACATCCCGCCCTGGCAATTCGCCACCGGCTGGGGGGCCCACGACCCCGACCGCAAGCGCAAGCTCCTCCTCCACCGCAAGGAGATCGACGAGCTGATGGGCAAGAGCCAGCAGCAGTCCCTCACCATGGTCCCGCTGTCGCTCTACTTCCGTGACGGTCGGGCGAAGGTCCAGCTGGCGTTGGCACGGGGTCGACGCCTGCACGACAAGCGGCAGGCCATCCTGAGCCGGGAGGCCGAGCGGGAAGCGGCTCGGGCCATCCGCAACGCCCAGCGCTGGAGGGCGACGGGCTGATCGGCCCGCGCGCGCCCCACCCGGGCGGGCCAGGAGCCGGTGCGGCCGGCGGCGGTGCGGCCGGCGGTGGTGCGGCCGGCGGAGGTGCGGCCGGCGGAGGTGCGTCCGGCGGAGGTGCCCGCCGATCATGCCGGTAGACTGTGGCGACCGGTCAACCGGCCGGCATCGACACACAACCAGGGGGTGAATGGTCTCGACTCCGGTCGTCGAGTCGGGAGAAGCGAGCCGTGGTCTCCGGAGCCACGTTAAAGAGCCGGAACACAAAACAAACGCCGAGCCTCAGCTCGCGCTCGCTGCTTAATCAGTAGCGACGTCCGCCCAGTCTCAGCCCTACGGGCTGGTAGCGGGCGTCATCCAGTAGGGCTCACCCGATCACCGGGCCGACAGGTGACCGGGGACATCTTCGTCGGATACGGGGCGCTGTCGTTGCCGGCAGCAGCAGCGCCCCCGACAATCTCCTGCCGGCTGCGCTCGGAGAAGGCCCGATAAGAAGCCGGAGGACGCGGGTTCGATTCCCGCCACCTCCAC
>JAJYVT010000082.1 GCA_021791845.1 Actinomycetes bacterium
CCTCGAAGAGGTGGGCGAGCACTTCAACCTGACGCGGGAGCGGATCCGCCAGATCGAGGCCCGGGCCATGTCGAAGCTCCGCCACCCGTCGTCCGACACCGGCGCACGCGACCTGCTGACGGTCTGATCCGAGGGCTCGGGGGGCCGAAGAGGGCGGGAGCCGGGCCCCGGCCGGGCCGGAGGAGGCTACGATCGGGGCATGAAGAAGCTTCTCTTCCTCGCCCTGCTGGTTGCCGTCGGCGTCGTCGCCGCCCGTCGCCTGCGGGCCGCCTGACCGGGCACCCCGCCCGGCCCCCGATCTCCCGCCGCCCTCGCCGTCCACCCCTGAGCCGGGGTGTCGGCGGTCCGGCACACGCCCCGGCGCCCGCTCAGTGCGACGTCGTCACTCGTAGCCGCCGGCTGCGCCACCAGAGCATCGCGGCTCCGGCGGCCAGGGCGACCCCGGTGGTCAGCATCGGTGTCCGCACCGTCACCCGGTTCCGGAGCCGGACCGGCTTGGTGAACTGCCGCACCTCCCAGCCGCGCTCACGGGCGACCTTGGCCAGGCCGCGGTCGGGGTTCACGACCACCGGGTGGCCCACCGCCTCGAGCATCGGCAGGTCGGTGGCCGAGTCCGAATAGGCGCTGGACTCCGCCAGGTCGATCCCCGTCCGGTCGGCCAGTGCCCGCATCGCCTCCGCCTTGCCCTCGCCGTAGGCGTAGAAGGCCATCCGCCCGGTGTAGCGCCCGTCGGCGTCCACCTCGGCGGCGGAGCCCACCGCGCCGTCGGCTCCGAGCAGCTCGGCCAGGGGGGCGACGATCTCCTCGGGCGAGGCCGACACGAGGTACACCCGGTCACCGGCCAGGTGGTGCGCCTCCATCAGCTCCAGGGCCTCCTTGAAGATCAGCGGCTCCACCGTCTCGAGGAGCGTCTCGCGGACGATGGCCCGTACCCGGTCCTGCTCCCACCCCCGGGTGAGGGTCAGCATCGACTCGCGGATGCGGGCCAGCCGCTGCTCGCCCGCGCCGAGATGGAGGTAGATGAGCTGGCCGATGACGGCTCGGGCGACCACACGACGGTTGATCAGCCCGCCGCGGCGGAACGGGCGTCCGAACGCCGGGATGGAGCCCTTGGCGATGACCGTCTTGTCCAGGTCGAAGAACGCCGCCTTCACGGGACAATCGTAGGGGTCGGCGGTGCGCCCGCAGGTGACGGTCGCCGGCAGGGGCGACGATTGCCTGGGTCGCCCGGGTGGGTGCTCGGGTCAGGCGCCGGTCAGGCGCCGATCAGGAGCGTGTGCACTGTGGCCTCGACGTCGACGGTCACGAGCACGAGCACCTCGTCTCCCGACTGCAGGATGGTGTCGCCCCGGGGCACGACGAGGCGGTCGCGCCGGACGACGGCCACCACCGAAGCGTCGCGGGGGATCCCGAGATCGGCGATGGCCTTGCCGCAGGCCGGGGAGTCCTCGGCCAGCGTGACCTCCACCAGCTGGGCCGTGCCCCCCTCGAACTGCAGCAGGCGGACGAGGGCGCCGACCGAGACCGCCTCCTCGACCAGGGCGGTGAGGAGCTGCGGCGTGGACACCGACACGTCCACCCCCCAGCTCTCGTTGAAGAGCCACTGGTTCTTCGAGTTGTTGACCCGCGCCACGACCCGGGGGACGGCGAACTCCTGCTTGGCCAGGAGCGAGACCACGAGGTTGTCCTCGTCGTCGCCGGTGGCGGCCACCACCACGTCCACGGTGGCCAGCCCGGCGGCGTCCAACGACGACACCTCGCAGGCGTCGGCGGCGATCCACTCCACCAGCGGGAGCTCGCTGCGCCGGCGCGCCACGATGTCGGGGTCGTGCTCGAGCACCAGCACCTCGTGGCCGTTCGCCTGCAGATCGCGGGCGATGGTCGTGCCGACGCTGCCGGCGCCGGCGATCGCCACCTTCATGACCGCCCCTCCCGGAATGACCGGGCCCCCCGCGATGACGGGGCCCCCCGCGGTGACCGCCCGCCGCTGCCGCTCATCGGGCCCCATCCCCCTCGATCGCCGAGAGCTCGCCGGCGCAGCGGCGGTCCAGCTCGTCCAGCGCCTCGGTCACCACGGCGACGTGCAGCCGGTCGCCCTCCTGCCCGATGAGCTCCCGGGCGTCGAGCCGCGGCTGGCCGGCGCGGTCCACCGCCACGACCGAGATCCGCCCCGGGACGTCGAAGTCGCCCAGCCGACGTCCGGCCCACGCCTCGGTGAGCGGGCGCTCCACGAGCACCAGCTTCCCGGTGACGTCGGCCCACTCCCTGGCGACGACCTCGGGCAGCAGCCGTCGGCGGACCTGGTCGATCGTCCACGTCACGGTGGCGACCGTCGGGATGCCGAGCCGCTGGTAGATCTCGGCGCGCCGCGGGTCGTAGATCCGGGCCACCACGTTGGCGATCCCGTACGTCTCCCGGGCGATACGGACGGTGAGGATGTTGGTGTTGTCGCCGCTCGTCACGGCGGCCAGGGCGTCGGCCCGGCGGGCGCCGGCCCGCTCGAGGTCCTCGCGGTCGAACCCGGACCCCTCCACCCGCTCGCCCGTCCAGTCGTCCGGCAGGCGTCGGAAGGCGCGTGGGTTGCGGTCGATGACGGCCACCGTGTGGCCCTCGCGGGTCAGCGACGCGGCCAGCCCCGCGCCGACCCGACCGCATCCCACCACGACGACATGCATCCGTAGAGTGCTACTCGGATCGCCGCCGGCTGTAAAGGCGGAGGCCGTCCGTGGCCTGGGCCGGGCGCCCGCCGGTGCCGGGGGCGGACCCCCCGGAGCGGCACCCCTCTCGGCCCGCTCTACTCTTTGGCCGTGAACCAGGCGGACGAGGGCCGGGGACCGAGCCGAGGGGCGGCCCCGGGCACGACTACGGGCACGACCCCGGGATCCGGGACAGTCCTGGGCGCGTCACAGGGCGCCCCCATCACCGCGCACTCGGCGCCGGTCGCCCCGCTCGCCGTCCTCACCCCGCCGCCGGCCGAGCCGGCCGATGCCGGCGCCGCCTTCCCCGAGACCCTCCGGTACCGGCTGAAGAACAAGCTGCTCGGCCGCCCCCTGGTGTCCGAGCAGCTCAAGCACGAGCGCCTGCGGCGCCCGATCGCCCTCGGCGTCCTCGCTCCCGACTGCATCTCGTCGTCCGCCTACGGCACCGAGGAGATGCTCACCCAGCTGACGCCCTACGTCGGCCTGGCGGCGTTCACCCTCGTCGTCCCCATCACCCTGGCGATCCTGGGCGTCCTGTTCTTCGTGACGCTGTCGTACCTGGAGGTGATCCAGCTCTACACCAAGGCTGGCGGGTCCTACGTGGTGGCCCGGGACAACTTCGGCCCCAAGGTGGCCCAGATCGCGGCGGTGGCCCTGCTCATCGACTACACGGTGACGGTCGCCGTCCAGACGTCGGCCGGCACCGCCGCCCTCACCAGCGCGGTCCCGTCCCTCTTGCCCTGGACCGTGCCGATCACCGTGGGCGTGGTGCTCGTCCTCCTCTACGGGAACCTGCGGGGGATCCGGGAGGCCGGGAAGTACTTCGCCTTCCCCACCTACTTCTTCGTCCTCAGCCTGGGCGGGATCATCATCGCCGGCTACGTGGAGAAGGCCCTGGGGAAGCTGCCGACCCAGCGGATCCCGGCCGACCACGCCGTGCTCTACGGCCACGCCTTCGGATCACCGGGCAACGGGCTGCTCATGGGCCTCGCCTTCATCGCCCTGCTCCGGTCGTTCGCCAACGGCGGCTCGTCGCTCACGGGCCTCGAGGCCATCTCCAACAGCGTCGGCGCCTTCCGCAAGCCCGAGTCGCAGAACGCCCGCATCACGCTCGTGGCCATGAGCACCGTCCTCGCCTTCCTCGTGTTCGGCGTGACCATGCTGGCCCGCTGGACCCACGCCGTCCCCTACGCCGCCGGCTCGCCCACCGTCGTCTCCCAGGTGGTCCGGGACGTCGCCGGGCACGGCCCGATCTTCTACATCGTCCAGATCGCCACCCTGCTCATCCTCTACACCGGCGGCAACACGAGCTTCAACGGCTTCCCGTTCCTGGCCAGCTTCGTGGCCGGGGACTCGTTCCTGCCCCGCCAGCTCACCCGGCGGGGCCACCGGTTGGCCTTCTCCAGCGGGATCGTCGTGCTCACCGTCGTCGCCCTGGCCCTGATCCTGGCCTTCCGGGCGAACGTGGACTCACTGGTGGCGCTCTACGCCATCGGCGTGTTCACCGGCTTCTCCATGGCGGGGTCGGGGATGGTGAAGCACCACCTCACCGCCCGTGGCACCCACTGGCGGCGCAGCGTGGTCATCAACGGGTTCGCGGCGGTGCTCACCGCCGCCGTGGTCCTCATCTTTGCCGTGGCGAAGTTCACCGAGGGCGCCTGGGTGGTCGTGGTCATCGGGCCGCTCATGTACTGGGGGCTCATCCGGATGCACCGCCAGTACGTGAAGGAGGAGGCGCAGCTCGAGTCCGGCGCGTCCCTGGCGGCCGCCTCGCCGGTGCTGCGCCGCCACGTGGTGATCGTGCTGGTCGACCGGCTCGACATGGCGGCGGCCCGGGCCATCCAGTACGCCCGCACGCTGTCCCCCGACGAGCTGCGGGCCGTCCACTTCGACATCGACAACTCGGCCACCCGGGAGCTGGTGGGCGACTGGAGCCGCCTCGGGTTGTCCCGGCTGCCGCTCGACATCGTGGACGTCCCGGACCGGCGCCTCACCCGGGCGGCGCTCGAGCTGGTGGCCGACGCGGTGGTGGACGGGGACACCGAGTGCACGCTCCTGCTGCCCCGCCGGGGGTTCACGTCGGGGTGGCAGCGCCTCCTCCACGACCGGACGGCGGACAAGATCGCCACCGTCGTGAGCCAGGTGCCGCACGTGAGCGCCACCATCGTGCCGTTCAACCTCTCTTCGCGCGACGGAGGCGGGCTGCGGGTGGCGCAACGGATGGCCGCCACCGCCGTGTCCCGGTCGCGCCGCCAGCGGGCCACGGCGGAGCAGGCGGCGGCGGGCCATGACGGTGCGGGGGCGGGCGGCGGCGACCGGGCCCAGCCCCGGGCAGCCGCGGTCACAGGGACAGAGACCGACGCCGACCGGGCCTTGGCCCGCCGGGCCCAGGGGACCCGGCCCATCGGCGAGGTGGAGTGGCGCCAGCGGGTCCGCATCGCCGGGCGGGTGCGGTCGGTGCGGGTCCAGCCCCGCGCCGGCACCCAGAACCTGGAGTGCACCCTGGCCGACCGGACGGGCCGGATCCTGCTGGTCTTCCAGGGCCGCCCCCGGATCCCGGGCATCGAGCCCGGGGCGCGCCTCGTTGCCGAGGGCATGGTGGGCGCCTGGGGACGACGACTGGCGATCTTGAACCCGGACTACGAGCTGGTGGCCGAGCGAGACGCCGACGACGCGCCGCCGGTCGAGGGTCGGTGACCGGGCGCCGATTCTTGCCGCCGGCTCCCAGGGTGGCTATGGTGCCCAGCGCCTTGGGCTGCCGCGCCCGAGTGCGGTCTCTGTCGCCCGGCCCGTCGCCGGCTTCGGCCGTGGTGGCCGGGCGGGCGCACGCGTAGGGAGGAGAGGACAGCAAGATGGCTCACCCTGTAGTGGCGGAAGGGAGCTATCAGGCCTTCCATCTGGGATCGGCCGACATGATCTGGCTCGTGCTGGCCCTGGTGGCCGGTCTGGTGGGCATCGGCACCGGGTTGGTGCTCATGCGGGGCGTGCTCCGGGCCGACAGCGGGACGGTCAAGATGCGCGAGATCGCCCAGGCGATCCAGGAGGGCGCCAGCGCCTTCCTGCGGCGCCAGTTCCGGACGATCCTCGTCATCGTCGTGCCTCTGGCGGTCCTCATCTTCTTCACCGCCACCAAGGTGACGAGGCCCGACGGGTCCATGGCCCTCTCCTTCGGTGAGGCCGGCATCTACCGGGTCATCTGCTTCCTCTTTGGAGCCGGCTTCTCCGGCCTGACCGGCTTCATCGGCATGAGCATCGCGGTGCGGGGCAACGTCCGCACGGCGGCGGCGGCGGCCCGCGGCGGGAAGATGGCCGGCGCCCTGCAGGTGGCCTTCCGCACGGGCGCCATCACCGGGATGCTCTGCGTCGGACTGGGGCTCCTCGGCGCCACCGCCATCGTCCTCATCTTCCAGAACACGGCGACCGCCGTCCTCATCGGCTTCGCCTTCGGGGCCTCTTTGCTCGCCCTCTTCATGCGGGTGGGCGGGGGCATCTTCACCAAGGCGGCCGACGTCGGCGCCGACCTCGTGGGCAAGGTGGAGGCCGGCATCCCCGAGGACGACCCGCGCAACGCCGCCACCATCGCCGACAACGTGGGCGACAACGTGGGCGACTGCGCCGGGATGGCGGCCGACCTGTTCGAGTCCTACGAGATCACCATCATCTCGTCGCTCATCCTCGGCTACTCGGCCTTCCACGCCCTTCCCGGGCACATCGCCAACCCGACGCCGGCCGTGATCTACCCCCTCATCGTGCCGGCCCTGGGCATCATCTCCTCGGTCATCGGCGTCCTGGCCGTCCGGGCCCGGGACAAGGACCGCAACGCCATGGCGCCCATCAACCGGGGCTTCTGGCTGGCTGCCGTCCTCACCGTGATCGGCGCCTTCTTCGTGGCCGAGTTCTACGTGCACGACCTCACGGTGTTCTGGGCGGTGCTGACCGGCGTCGTCCTCGCCCTGGCGGTCAGCCTGATCACCGAGCAGTTCACCTCCACCGAGCGCAGCCCGGTCCGGGAGATCGCCGAGTCGGCCCGCACCGGCCCGGCCACCACGGTGCTGTCCGGGTTCTCCAGCGGGCTCGAGTCCTCGGTGTGGGCGATCATCGCCATCGCCATCGCCATCGGCGTTGCCATCGGCCTGGGCCGCGGCAACATCGAGCTCTCGCTCTACCTGGTGGCGCTCATCGGCATCGGCCTGCTGGCCAACACCGGCATGGTGGTGTCCGAGGACAGCTTCGGCCCGGTGTCCGACAACGCCGCCGGCGTGGCGGAGATGTCGGGCGAGTTCACCGGCGAGGCCGAGCGGATCATGGTGAGCCTCGACGCAGTGGGCAACACCACCAAGGCCATCACGAAGGGGGTCGCCATCGCCTCGGCCGTCATCGCCGCGGTGGCGCTGTTCGCGTCCTTCGTCGAGACGGTGGGCGCCCAGCTCAAGCTGCCGACGGGCTCGTCCCTGTTCAACAACCCCCTCACCCAGGTGAACGTGGCGAACCCGACCATCTTCATCGGGCTCCTCATCGGCGGGTCGATCGCCTTCCTCTTCTCCGCCCTCGCCATCCGGGCCGTCGGCCGCTCCGCCGGCACCGTGGTCCAGGAGGTCCGGCGGCAGTTCCGGGAGCATCCCGGGATCATGGACTACAGCGAGAAGCCCGAGTACGGACGGGTCATCTCCATCTGCACGGCTGCGGCCCAGCGCGAGCTGGCCACGCCGGCCCTGCTGGCCATCCTGAGCCCGGTCATCGTGGGCTTCGGCATCAGCTACCTGGCCCTCGGCGGCTTCCTGGCCGCCGCCATCCTCACGGGCCAGCTCATGGCCAACACCCTGTCGAACTCGGGCGGCGCCTGGGACAACGCCAAGAAGTACATCGAGGACGGCCACGAGGGCGGCAAGGGGTCCGATCCGCACAAGGCCGCGGTCATCGGCGACACCGTGGGCGACCCGTTCAAGGACACCGCCGGCCCCGCCCTCAACCCCCTCATCAAGGTGATGAACCTGGTGTCGCTGCTGGTGCTCCCGGCCGTCATCACCCTTCGCCACAGCGGGGCGCGCTACGCCATCGCCGGGGTCGCCCTCGTGGTCCTGCTGGCCGCCATCGCCTTCTCCAAGCGCAAGGCCCAGAGCGTGGACGTGCCGACCCCCTCCGCGCCGGCGGTCCAGCCGGCCGCGCCGATCGGGGCGGCGGACTGAGGGTCACGGGCCAGGTCCGGACCCACCCCGGGGGCCCCGCGCCCGTCGGCGCACGGCGACACCGCGTGCCGCCAGCGTGACGGGGATGCCTTGACAAGCCCAGGGCGCAGCCGGGAGCCTTTCGTCGTCATGTCGCCATCCGGCCACCGCACCGTCCGAGCCACCCACCCACCCGGGATGCCGAATGCCTAAGGCCCTGGTCATCGTGGAGTCACCGGCCAAGGCTCGCACCATCGCGGGCATGCTCGGACCGGAGTTCGTGGTGGAGTCGTCCATCGGGCACATCCGCGACCTGCCGCGGGGAGCCGACGAGGTGCCGGCCGCCTACAAGGCGGAGGAGTGGGCCCGCCTGGGCGTCGACGTGGACAACGGCTTCAAGCCGCTCTACGTCGTCTCCTCCGAGAAGAAGTCGGTGGTCGCCAACCTCCGCCAGCGGCTGAAGGAGGCCGACGAGCTCTACCTCGCCACCGACGAGGACCGCGAGGGGGAGTCCATCGCCTGGCACCTCTTCGAGGTCCTCGCCCCCCGGGTGCCGGTGAAGCGGATGGTGTTCCACGAGATCACGCCGGCGGCCATCCGCCGGGCGGTCCAGGAGTGGCGGGAGCTCGACCGGCGCCTGGTGGACGCCCAGGAGGCCCGCCGCATCCTCGACCGCCTCTACGGCTACGAGGTCTCGCCGGTCCTCTGGCGCAAGGTGATGCCCCGCCTCTCGGCCGGCCGGGTCCAGAGCGTGGCCACCCGCATGGTGGTGGAGCGCGAACGCGAGCGCATGCGCTTCCGCTCGGCCGTGTGGTGGGGCGTGGACGCCACCTTCGCCGCCCCCGGCGCCGGCACCGGGCGCGAGCCGGGCGGCGAGCCGAGGGAGCCGGCCCGGTTCGCCGCCTCGCTGGTGGCGGTCGACGGTGCGCCGATCGCCACCGGCCGGGACTTCGACGCCCGGGGCGCCCTCACCGGCGACCGGGCCCGGGTCCTCGGGGAGGCGGAGGCGCGGGCGGTCGCCGAAGGGCTGACGGGACGCGAGTGCACCGTGCGCTCGGTGACGGAGCGCCCCTTCCGCCGGTCGCCTGCCGCGCCCTTCATGACCTCCACGCTCCAGCAGGAGGCGGGCCGGAAGCTCCGCTTCAGCTCGCAGCGGGCCATGCAGGTGGCCCAGCGCCTCTACGAGCAGGGCTGGATCACCTACATGCGGACCGACTCGACGACCCTCTCCGACGAGGCGCTGGCCGCCGCCCGGGCGCAGGCGACCGCCCTCTACGGCGCCGAGTACGTCCCGCAGGCGCCCCGGCGCTACGAGCGGCGGGTGAAGAACGCCCAGGAGGCCCACGAGGCGATCCGTCCGGCCGGCGACGTCTTCCGCACCCCCGACGAGGCCGCCCGGACGCTGCACGGCGACGAGCTTCGCCTCTACGAGCTGGTCTGGAAGCGGACCGTCGCTTCCCAGATGGTGGACGCCACCGGCACGAGCGCCCAGGTCCGCCTGGTCGGGGAGCTGCCCGGGGACGCCCCCGTGCTGGCCGGGGCGCAGGTCGAGCTCTCCGCCAGCGGGCGGGTCATCGCCTTCCCCGGGTTCCTCCGGGCCTACGTGGAGGGCGAGGACGACCCCGAGGCGGAGCTGGCCGACCGCGAGGTGGTCCTGCCCCGGCTGGCCGAGGGCGACCGGGTGCGGGCGCTCGAGCTCGACCCCGGCTCGCACACCACCCAGCCGCCGGCCCGTTACACCGAGGCGTCGCTGGTGAAGGCCATGGAGGAGCTGGGCGTCGGCAGACCGTCCACCTACGCCAGCGTGATCGCCACCATCCTCGACCGCGGGTACGTCTGGAAGAAGGGCTCGGCCCTGGTCCCCAGCTTCACCGCCTTTGCCGTCGTCGGGCTGCTCGAGCGCTACTTCCCCGACCTCGTCGACTACGGCTTCACCGCAGCCATGGAGGACGACCTGGACGAGATCGCCCAGGGTCGGGAGGAGACGCTGCCCTGGCTGACGCGCTTCTACTTCGGCCCCGAGGGGGCCGGCCAGGGCGGCGGAGCGACCGGGGGGGCGCACGACGGCGGGGTGCACGACGGCGGCGCGCCCGACGGCGGGGCCACGACCGGCCAGCTCGGGCTGAAGGAGGCGGTGGCCACCCATCTCGCCGACATCGACGCCCGGGAGATCAACTCCATCCCCATCGGCACCGACGCCCAGGGGCAGCCCATCGTGGTGCGGGTCGGCCGGTACGGGCCGTACCTGCAGCGGGGGGAGGACCGCGCCTCGGTGCCCGACGACGTCGCCCCGGACGAGCTGACGGTCGAGCGAGCCGAGGAGCTCCTGGCCGCGCCCACGAACGACCGGGTGCTGGGGACGGACCCCGACTCCGGGCTCGAGGTGTCGGTGCGGTCCGGCCGGTTCGGGCCCTACGTGCAGCTGGGGGAGGCCGCTGAGGGTGCCGAGAAGCCGCGCCGCTCCTCGTTGTTCGCGTCGATGACAGCGGCCACCGTGTCGCTGGAGCAGGCGCTGGACCTCCTGCGCATCCCCCGCGTCGTGGGGAAGGACCCGGTGACGGGCGAGGAGATCGTGGCTGCGAACGGCCGCTTCGGGCCCTACCTCAAGCGCGGGACCGACACGCGGAGCCTCCCCGGCGAGGAGCAGCTCCTCACCGTGTCGGTGGACGAGGCGCTCGCGCTCTTCGCCCAGCCGAAGGCCCGCCGTGGACGCGGTCAGGCCGCCGGCCCCCTGCGCGAGCTCGGTCCCGACCCGGTGACCGGCCAGCCGATCGTCGTCCGGGAAGGGCGGTTCGGCCCCTACGTGACCGACGGGACGACCAACGCCTCGCTGCGCAAGGGGGACGATCCGACGACCGTGACGGTCGAGCGGGCAGCCGAGCTGTTGGCCGACCGGCGGGCGGCGGGGCCGTCGACCGGCCGGAGGCGCGGCGCCAAGAAGGCGGCGGCCAAGAAGACCCCCGCCAAGAAGACCCCCGCCAAGAAGACCCCCGCCAAGAAGGCCACTGCCAAGAAGACGGCGGCCAAGAAGACGGCGGCCAAGCAGGCCAGCGCCAAGCAGGCGGCGAACGAGGCGGCCCAGGAGCCCGTCGGGGAGTGACGGTCCAGTCCGGCCGGCTGATCGCGATGGAGGGGATCGACGGCTGCGGCAAGACGACGCAGGCACGGATCCTGGCGGACGCGCTCGGCGCGCTCATGACCCACGAGCCGGGCGCCACGCCGCTCGGGCGGGCGCTGCGCCGCATCCTCCTCGGCGACGAGAGCTCCGAGCTGGCCGGGCGCGCCGTGCCCGTGGCACGGGCCGAGGCGCTGCTGATGGCGGCCGACCGGGCGCAGCACGTGACAGAGGTCCTCCGGCCCGCGCTCGCCCGCGGGCGGTGGGTCGTGACCGACCGCTTCTCTGGCTCCACCCTCGCCTACCAGGGGTACGGGCAGGGGCTGCCGCTCCCGGCGCTGGCGCGGCTGGTCGACTGGGCCGCCGACGCCGTCGTGCCCGACCTGAGCGTGCTCGTGGACGTGCCCCTGGACGTCGCCCGCGAGCGTCTCACGCAGTCCCCCGACCGGCTGGAGCGCATGGACGACGGGTTCTTCGCCCGCGTCCGCGCGGGCTACCTCCAGCTGGCGGAGCAGGAGGGGGACCACTGGGTGGTCGTGGACGGCACCGCGCCGGTGGCACAGGTCGCGGCGGCGGTGGCCGCCGCCGTCCTCGAGCGGGTGGGGGTGCCGCCGGCGGCCGTGGCCGGGCCCGCGGCCGGGCCGCGACCGTGACCGGCGACGGGGTCGAGCGTCCGTCCCGCTCGCTCTTCGACGCCGTCGTCGGCCAGGATCGAGCCGTCGAGTCGCTGCGTGCCGCGGCCCGCAACCCCGTGCACGCCTACCTGTTCGTCGGGCAGCCGGGAGCCGGCCCGCGAGCGGCCACTCGCGCCTTTGCCGCCGCATTGCTCTGCCCGGACGGAGGGTGCGGCGAATGCCGGACGTGCCGGCGCGCCCTGGCGGGGACCCATCCCGACCTCGTGGTGGTGGAGCGGACGGGTGCCGCCCTGGACGTGGACGACGCCCGACGGCTGGTCACGCTGGCGCTGCGGCGCCCTTTGGAGGCGGCACGCCAGGTGCTGGTGGTGACCGACGTCCACCTGGCGGAGCGATCGGCCCCGGCCCTGCTCAAGACGGTGGAGGAGCCACCGCTGTCCACGGTGTTCGTGCTCCTGGCCGACGACGTGCCGCCCGAGCTCTCGACCGTCGCCAGCCGCTGCGTCGAGGTCCCGTTCCCGCCCGTGGCGTCGCCGGTCATCGCCGAGTGGCTGGCGTCGAGGGGCACCGACGCCGAGCGGGCGAGATCGATCGCCGAGGGCTCCGCCGGCGACCTGGACCGGGCCAGGCTCTTGGCCGAGGACCCGTCCTACGCCGAGCGGCTCGCCCTGTGGCGCTCGGTGCCGGGCCGCCTCGACGGGCACGGCGCCACCGCCGGGACCCTCACCCGGGAGCTGCTGGCGGCCACCGAGGCCGCCTTGGCCCCGCTCCGGGCCGAGCACGCCGCCGCCCTGGAGGCGATGGAGGCGGATGCCAAGGCCATGGGCGAGCGCGGCGTTCCGGGGCGCAAGGACGTGGTCGACCGCCAGCACCGGGAGGAACGGCGGTGGCGCACCGACGAGCTGCGCACCGGACTGGGCGTGCTGGCGCGCGCCTATCGCGACCGGCTCGCCGACGCGCTGGGAGCGGGCGGGGCCGACGGTGGCTCCTCCGCCACCCGCGGCATGGTCGTGTCGCGCCCCGACGAGGCCCGCGGCCATGCCCAGGCGGTGGCGCTGGTGGGCGAGGCCGTGGCGGGGTTGAAGCGCAATGCCCAGGAGACCCTCCTCCTGGAGGCCCTCTTCGTGCGCCTGGCCCGCCTCGGCGGCTGAGGGGTCGGAGGCAGGGCCGACCACCCTCTCCGGCGCGCCTACCATGGGGTGGCCGGCCGGGCCGTAGGCTCGCCCCCGGCCCCTGCCTGGGTAGCTCAGTCGGCAGAGCAGCGCATTCGTAATGCGCAGGTCGTGGGTTCGAGTCCCACCTCAGGCTCCGGAGAGGCCTCCACCTTTTGGGTGAGGACTCGTTCACGTTTCGAGCCGTCGTCATCCTGCCATGGGGGTGTGACGCGCCCGTTCAGCAGCGCCGGGGCGGGACCCCGGCTCGGGATCACTGCCTTGCTCGACGTCGGGCGCGCCCGAACACCCAGCGCCACGTTTCCGCGGGAACGCGTCGACTACGTCGGTGGCCCGGTCGAGGCGCCGGCCAGCTCGGCGAGCGTCGTGCGCCGCCGGCGACGGGTGCGCGGGACCGCTTGTGCCCGGCGCCGGTCGAAGGCGTCGGCGACCGCCAGGTTGCGGTGACCGCGCTGCGCCGCAGCGGGCCGAGGGCCTGCAGTCGAAGCGACCGCTGCTCTCGCCACGAGCGCGGCGGCGTTTCGGGACGCGACGCTGCAACTGCCCGGAACTCCGTCGTCTCGATCGGTCGGCCGAGCGCCCGGACTGCCTCGGCGGCACCGAGATCGGGGCAGTAGCGCACGACCGGGGTCTCGCGCTCACGGCTGGGAAGGACCCAGAAGCGACCCTCGAGCTGGTCGGCGGCGACGCCGGAGATCGCACCCGGCAGGCGGGTGGGGCGGCCTCGGTCTCGACGCACCACGGCTCGGCGCCGGGCGATCAAGAGGTTGCAGTGCTGTTGACGGCACCATGGAGTCCGGGGCGGAGCTCAGGTCCTCGGCGGGTGACCGGCACGGCGCCGGACGCGTGCGGCCGGCCGGTCCAGGGCTCGGCCACCGGTGCCGCCAGGCGACCGTCGGCCGCCGGATCGTGCTGGTCGTACCCCGGATCCGGGTGCCTCCACCCTGGTTCCCTCCGATGGCGCGGCCCAGGATTGCGCGGAGGAAGGCGTCCAGAGGAACGTCGCCGAAGCACGCGGGAGGTGCCCCATGCAGGATCCGGGCAATCGGTCGACGGATGAGCGCCAGCAACGAGGTGGAGCGCAGCCGTGGACAAAGGACGTCCCGTCCATCGTGAGGCGCACCACGACGGAGTTCGGGTGACGTCATGCGAACGGTATCGCGGTCATCCGCCTGCTCGTGGCCGTCTGGCTGGTGTGTGCCTGGGGACCGTCTTCTGCGCCTTCGGCGACTGGTGGGGAGCCCTCCTCTTCGAGGCGGCCGGCTCGCGGCTGGCACGGCGGTGCGAGGCTCGGCCGTCGCCCCGGGCTTGCGTCACGGTTGCGTGAGCGGGTGACAATGACGCATGACCCGTGACGACCCGCGAGCGCTGCGAGCCCCGGACGCCGCGACCACGCCTGCACCCGGCGCCGGCGAGTTCTGCACGCAGGCCTGGAGCGACGCCGGCGCGCTCGTCGAGGCGATCGTCGGCCACCCCTTCAACCAGTCCCTCGCTCGAGGCGACCTGCCGCGTGACACCTTCATGCACTACCTGGCGCAGGACTGGTCCTACCTCGACGGGTTCGCCAGGGTGCTCTCGGCGGCGGCGACGCTCTCGCCCACCAGCCAGGATGCGGCCGTGT
>JAJYVT010000083.1 GCA_021791845.1 Actinomycetes bacterium
CCGCTGCCGGGGACCCCGCCGGCCCGCCCGGCGCCCCCGACGACTGGGTGCCGGGCGCCGCGCCGCCGACGGTCGCGACGGCGGTGGCAGCCGACGCCGAGGTCGCCGAGGCCGGGGCGGCCCAGTGGGGCGCGGCCCCGAGGAGGGCGATGCCGCCGCCCGCCACGGCCGCCCCGGTGATTGCGGCCGTGGCCACCAGCGTCCCGGGGCTGCGGGCCGGGAAGGCGACCAGCGCTCCCAACCGGGTGCCGGCACGGGCGGCGGCACGCCGCAGGGCGGCCATGCCCAGGCCGAGGGCCGCCGCCAGCCCGCCATCCGACAGCGCGGCGAACTCGCGCTTGAAGGCCTGCCGTGCTCGCCACAAGAGCGTGTCGACCGCCGGCACCGCCACCCCTTCGTGCTCGGCGATGCGCTGCGACGTCCACTCTGTCGCCTCGCGCAGCCGCAGCACCCGCTGGTGCCGGTCGGAGAGATGCCCGAGCGCCTCGCTGGCCATCGCCAGGTCCACCTGCTGGAGCAGGCGCTCGTCCACGTCCGCCTCCGCCCCCAGCTCGGCCGCCCGCGCCGCCACCTCGTCCAGCGGCACCAGGCGGGACCGGCGGCGCAGCATGTCGGTGCAGACGTTGGCCGCGATCACCGTCAGCCAGGGATAGAAGCGGCGCTCGCCCCCGAAGCGGGGCAGTGCCCGCCAGGCTCGGGTGAACGCCTCCTGGACGGCCTCCTCGGCGTCGTCGGCAGCGTGCAGGCGCTGCAGGCAGAACCGCAGCAACCGCCGGTGGTACCGGCTGTAGAGCTCGGTGAAGGCGGTCTCGTCGCCGGCCTGGCACGCCTCCACCAACTGGCGGTCGCGCGCCAGGTCGACGGCGCCGTCCATCGTCGCGAGCGAGCTCGCGGATCCCGACCTGCTCCGGGTGTGTGGCTCGCGCACCACAAACCTCCCCCGTTCCCGTGCCTCCAGGTCCCCTGTACCCCGGGGGCCCTTCCGGAAACCACACCGAACGCGCCGCCTCGCCGGGCGCGCCCCAAGATTCTGCCGCATGACCGAAAGATCGTGCTGCGCCGCCCGTTCCTCCGGGGAGCGAGGAGGAGCCGCCGAGGGGAGGGGACGACGGCCGGAGTGAGGGAGTTCCCATGAGGATGAACTGGATGGCGGGGGCGGCGGCGGTCGTCCTGGGCGCCGCCGCGGCGTCCGGCACGCTCGTCGGGGCGGGGGCAGCCGGAGCCACGACGCCGCACTACCGCGTGGCGGCCGCCGGCACGGGGATCGAGCTGCGCCTCGGCGGGACCACCTTTGTCGGCGGCGCCTCCTCGGCGTCCGCCGGCACCGGGGCGCCGGTCACGGCCAAGGGCCAGGGTGAGGTCTCTCCCCAGGCGGTCGCCACAGCGCAGGCCACCGCCGCCAGCCCGGGGGCGACACAGGCACAGCCCCGCGCCTGCGCCCAGCCGACGAGCCCGTTCCCGGCGCCGCTGGGCACATCGGTGTCCCTCGGCCTCGCCTGCGGGGCGGCGTCGGCGACCATGCGCCCGACAGGGACCCCGGCGGCCACGGCCAGCGGCAGCGTCGGGTCGCTGACCGTTGGACCGCCGCCCGGCGGCACAGTGACGTCGGCCCTGAAGAGCCTGCTGCCCACATCGGTGCTCCCGAGCAGCGGCCTGGCCCAGAAGCTCCAGACAGTCCTCGGGACCCTGCCGACGCTCCCGACCGGCGGGCTTCCCCTCGGAACAGTGCTCCAGCAGGTGGCATCGGCGTCGAGCTCCAGCGTGACCTCGCTCGTGTCCGCGTCGATCGGGCCGTCCACGACCACGGTCACCTCGACCGGGTCGACGGTCACCGCCACCTCGACCAACACAGGAGCCACGCTGCACCTGCTGAACGGGGTGGGAGCCGGCGGCGGCGCCCTGCTCACCGTGACCGTCGGGCGCGCCGGCACCACGGCGAGCGCCGACCTTGCGTCCGGCAAGCCGGGCGCGACCGCGACAGCCGGCGCCGTGACCGTGACCCTCGCCCCGCCCACCGGCGCCTCCAAGACCGTGTCGGTGACGCCGGGCGCGTCGCAGAGCTTCCTCACAGGCACCCCGCTGCAGACCACCGTGTCGGTCGGGGCGCCCTCGTCCACAGCCGCCCACGGCACGGCGAGCGCCGCCGGAGTCGACATCGCCGTGGCACAGGGCGCCCCCGGGATCGGCTCGGGCGGCATCGTCCTCGTGCTCGGCGCGGCGACAGCGACCGCCGCCGTCACAGCCCCGCCCCCAGCCACCCCCGTGACGGCCCCGCCGCCGACCACCGTGGCCCCGGCGCCAGCGCCCGCCACCCTCACCGGAGCGACGACAGTCCACACCGGCGAGCCGTGGTCCGGCCCGCTCCCGTTCGCGTTGCTCGGACTCTCACTGCTCGCCGGCATCGGGCTCCTGGCCCGGCGTCACCTGGGCGCAGTGGCGCACCTGGCCGGCCGGTGGGCCGGCCGGGGGGCGCCCGCGGCCGGACCGGCGGGCCATCACGCCGCCGGGCCCGGTCTCCGGGATCTCCTCCGTTCCCCCTCTGGTTCCGGGTCGGGCCCGGCGGTGCATCGTCCCGACTCGGCCGGGGGACGGGCCGCCGGCGAGGAGGCGTGACGGTGCGCCGCCGGCCCCGGGGCCCCGGCGGCGCCTCCGAACCGCCCGCTGCCCGGCACGAGCGCCGGGCACGGGGGCGGGCGCGTCGGCTGGCGGCGACGGGAGCGGGGGTGGCCCTCGTATGGGGCGCCCTCGGCGCCCTCGGCTACGTGGGGGGTTGGCAGCTCCACGCCCGCGACGCCGCGGGGACGCTGGTGCGGGCCGAGCGGACCATGGCGCGCCGGGCCGGCGCGACGGTCGCCCACCGGGAGGCGGGGGCGCCTGGGTCGTGCGTGGTCAGCGCGCCGAGGACCGGTGAGCTCGCCGGGCTGCTCGTGGTTCCCGCCATCCACCTGACGGCACCGGTCGAAGAGGGCACCTCCGACGCCGTCCTGAGCGTGGCCGTCGGCCACGACCCCTCCTCGGTCTGGCCGGGGGCGACCGGCACGGCGGCCCTCCTGGCGCACGACGTGAGCTACTTCGTGCACCTCGGCGCGCTCCACCCGGGCGACACCATCGAGTACGAGACGGCCTGCTCGACCATCACCTTCACCGTGGTGCGCTCGCAGGTGGTGCAGGCGGGTACGCCCCTGACCGACAGCACGGGGCCGGCCCTCGTGCTCGACACGTGCTACCCCTCCAATGCGCTCTTCTTCACCTCCCAGCGCCTCCTCGTCTGGGCCGACGAGACGGGCACCACCGCGCTGGCCCGGCCTCCCGGGGAGCCGATGCCGGCCGCTCCGGCCGTTCCCGCTTCGGACCAGGTCTCGTACCAGGTGCCGGCCCCGGCCGCCCTGGTGGCCCAGGGGTTGACCCTGCAGCAGAACGAGGCGCCGATGGGCACCATGACCCTGAGCGGCCAGACGTCCCCCGGATGGGAGCAGTCACCGGGGCCGCTCGACCTCGAGGCCGCGGCGCTCGAGGCCTATTTCGGGGGCCTCCACGCCATGGCCCAGACACAGGCCGGCTGGTGGAACGCAATCGCCGAGCCCGCCGTGGCGCCGCCGCCGGCGCTGCGCGGCGCCACCGTGACCGGGCACGACTCGCCGCTGGACGTGACCATCGTGTCGACGCACGGCGCCCCGACGGCGGTGGTGCTCACGACGCAGCTCACCCTGTCGGGCGGGCCGGCCCCCGGCACCTACGACGAGACCGTGACCGCCGTCGTGCACGGGGCGACCGTGCTGCTCGGCGGCTGGACACTGCGACCGGCATGACCGCACCGGCGAGCCCGCCGACCGGGGCGGTGCGAGACCCGAAGGGAGCGACCATGGACGACCGTCCGATCAGCGCCGGCACCCCGGCGCCGCAGGCCGACACCCCGGCGCTGCAGGCCGGCGCCCCGGCGCCGCAGGCCGACGCCCCTGATCCCGGCGCCCCCGGCCGGAGCCTGCGCGAGGCGGGCGAGCCGCAGCAGGCGTCGCCGGGCCGGCACCCGCGGGCTGCCTTGGCCGTGGTCGTCGCCGGGGGGGTGGCCGCGCTGGCGGCCGGCGCCGTGCTGGCCGGCGTGCTCGACGGCACGGCGGTCGACCCGGCGAGCGTGCACGCCTTCGTCGCCGAGGCGGCGGGCACGCGGATCCCGACCCCGCCGCCGGCCGGGGACCCCGGGGGCCGGGGTGCCCGCACCACCGGCGTGCTGCACCCTGCGCCGCTGCCGGTCGCCGGTGCCCGCGCCACGCAGCAGGCGGCGTCCGCGCCGGTCGGCGTCTCGACGGGGGCTCCCGGCGCCGCCGGGGGCGCCGTCCCGACCCCGGTGCCGGTTGGTGGCGCGTCGCACGGGGCACCGCCGGCGTCCGCCGGGGTGACGTCGGGCAGCGCCACCGCGGCGGGCACCAGCGGGCCGCTGGGCGCCGTCGTCTCGACGGTGACCGGTGCGCTGGCTCCGCTCGCGACGGGTTCTCCGGCGACGACCACGACGCCGGGCACGTGCGTGACGACGACAGCGGTCACGTCGAGCGCTCCCTCGCCGGTCACCGGGGTCGTCGGGACAGTGCAAGGCGCCGCCTCGTCGGTCCTCGGCACGCTGGCCGGGTCCGCGACCGGCCTCGGCGGTTCCTCCGGGAGCGCCACGACCGGCGGCCTGTCGGTCACCGTGCCGGGCGGGGCCCAGGTGGGCGTCGGTCCGACAGGCGTCAGCGCCTGTGGCGGGTGAGCGCCTGCGGCGGGTGAGACCGCGCGGCGGGTGAGACCGCGCGGCGGGTGCGGGGCTCTCAGGGCGCCGGCGTGCCGTGCTCCGCCCGGGCCGTCCCGGCCCTCATCGCGGCCGAGAGCCCCTTCCACCCCGGGCCGCCGAGGGACTCGAGGCGCCCGGGGGTCTCGGCACGCAGCTGGCGGGAGACCTCGCGGTAGTGCTCGGCCAGGCCCCCCATGGCGAACACCGTCGACGCCGCGAGGGCCTGTCCCCGCCCGCGCCCCGCCGGGCGGACCAGCGCCGCCAGCCTGCCGGCCGCCACCTCGGCGTCCTGGGCGCTGCCGAGGTGGTCCTGGAGCCGTGCCAGCTCCTTGACGAACCGCCGGGCGTCGGGGTCGTAGAGGGCGCTCGTGCACTCGACGGCGTACCGCAGCCGCTTGCAGCGGATGCGCAGCTGGTGGTAGTCGGCGGCCGCCCCGCTGCGCCGGGCGACCTTGGCCGCTCGCGTCGCCTGGCGGTGACGGCGGGCCACGAGCGGGGGGAGGGCGGCGACGGCGGGCACCCGCGCCGCCTCGAGCCGGGGCGGCGGGCCACGTTGGGCGAGCACCACCATCGCCGCGGTGAGCCGGGTCCAGCGGGGCGAGTCGAGCACGCCCAAGAGGTCCTGGCGCGCCTCGTCCCGGCGGCGCTCGAGGAGACGGCGAAGGGCGCCCAGCGCCACCGGTCCGCCCTCTGGCCACGCGGCCGCCCAGGCGGCCAGCCCCTCGAGGCCCGCCAGCTGCACGTCGAGGTCCCGAACGGCCCCGAGGGCATTGGCCACCCAGCGAAGCTCGGCCCGCAGCAACCGTGCCCGCGGCGGGAGGCTGGCGCCAAAGAGGCTCATGGCCGCTCGCAGCCGGCGCGTCGCGACCCGCATCTGGTGGAGCTCCTCGGGGTCCTCCCCGAGCCGCGTGCCCGGTTCCCGGGCCAGCATCTGGTGCAGGTTCTCGCGCACGACGGCGTAGGCGACCTCTCCCACCGACGAGGCCGGCCCGACCTCGGTCGCCCCGAGGTCGGGCGGCCCGGGCACCGACACCCCGGCGGCCAGCAGCCCGGACTCGAACTTGGAGAAGGCGGCCGGGCGCAGTCCGGCCGCGGCCCGCAGGTCGTCGACCACCGGCGCCAGGCGGTCCACCCAGTCGGGCGACACCTCCACCTCGACGCGCCGAAGCCGGGCCGGGCGCTGTCCCTTGCCGGCGACGAGGATCGTGTCGTCCAGGGCCACCTCGGCCACCTCGGCGCCCCCGGCCATGAGGGAGAACGGCCGGCGGCGGGTCCGGATCTCGAGCACGGGGCCGAGCGGGCGAGCGCCGGCCAAGGCCGTGACCCGGGAGCCGACGGGCCCGTCGGGGCCGAGCGCCGCCAGGTCCCCACCGGCCAGGTCCTCGGTGAGCTCGAGCCGCTGCCGCAGCCCGCTGGCCGACGCCGGGCGCACGTCCTTCATCGTGACCTCGACGCCGTCGCCGTGCCGCCGGGTGCGGAGCACGAGCCCGGCGCGCCCGAGCCGCCAGTCGTCAGTGTCCACGTACGTGTCGACCAGGTGGCGCCGGGGGCCCGCCTGGACCACGAGCGCGGGGACGTCGGCCAGGGCCCGCCCCTCCAACCCGGTGAGCCACCGCTCGGTCGGCGCGAGATCGTCGGCGTCGAACTGCCACTCGACCTCGGTCTGGGACATGGCGGCCCGCCCGTCTCCCACGGGTTGAGGCTACCCGGGCGCCCCGACCCCGGCTCCCGGGGTTGCAGCCGGCCCGCCACCGGCGTCCCGCCCGGCGTCCCGCCCGAGGACCCGCTGCCGACGGGTCGCCCATTGCCGCAGCGTTGCGTACCTGCGCCGCTACGCTCGATTCCATGTGGCAACGAGCCGTTCTCGACGCCGTGTCGCTCGGTGGCGACGTGGTCCGGGCCGCTGGCGGGATGATCGTGCGCCGCCGCGCCGACGGGGGAGCCGAGGTGGCGGTGGTCCACCGCCCCCTTCGCGTGGACTGGTCGTTCCCGAAGGGGAAGTGCGAGCTCGGCGAGACCCTCGAGGAGTGCGCGGTGCGTGAGGTCTTCGAGGAGACGGGGTTCCGCTGCCGGTTGGGCGAGGTCGTCGGGCGCACCGAGTACATCGACCGCAAGGAGCGCCCGAAGGTCGTCGTCTACTGGGTGATGCACCAGGAGTCGGGGAGCTTCACCCCGGGTGTCGAGGTCGACGAGGTGCGCTGGGTCGGGATCGCCGAGGCCGCGGACCTCCTCACCTACGAGCGCGACCGGGAGCTGCTCCCCGCGCTCGAGGCCGCCGTCCACGCCACCATGGCCGGCGAGCCGACCGCCCGCTCGGCCTGACGCCGGGCCGGGCTGCGGCGCATGTGCGGACGGATCGCCCAGAGCGACCCCAGCCGGTACGCCCAGCGCCTCGCCGCGCTCGCGGACGTGGGCCCCGACTGGGCGCCCAGCTGGAACATCGGCCCGACCGCCACCGTCCTCGGCGTGCGGGAACGCCGCGACCCGGCCGGCGAGGTTGCACGCACGCTGACGGAGTTCTCCTGGGGCCTCTTGCCCGGGTGGTGCGACGACCCGTCCCAGGCCGTCCGGTCCTTCAACGCGCGCGCCGAGTCGGTGGCGACCAAGCCCATGTTCCGCAGCGCCTTCCGGTCCCGGCGCCTCCTGGTGCCGGTGGACGGCTTCTACGAGTGGGCCGCGGTTCCCGGGCGGGCGCGCAAGCAGCCCTACTTCTTCCGGCGGGCCGACGGCGACCCGGTCGTGCTGGCCGGGTTGTGGGAGTACTGGAAGCGGGGTGAGGACTGGCGCCGCTCGGCCACCGTCATCACGTCCGCCGCCGGGCCCGACATGCCAGTCCACGACCGCCAGCCGGTCGTCCTCGAGCCCGACGTCTGGGATCGGTGGCTCGACCCGGACCTCGACGACGTCACGGCCCTGCGTGCCTTGCTCGTCCCGCGCGACGGCGTCCTCGTGCACCACCCGGTCTCCATGGCCGTCGGGTCGGTCCGCAACGACGGGCCCACCCTGGTGGGGGAGGTACCGGCCGCCGGCTGAAGGCCACGGCGTGCGCGGGCCCGACCCTGAGCCGAGCCTCGGGGCCGGCGGCCCGCCGGCGTCGGCAGGCGGCGGGCAGCGGGCGGCGTGGATCAGTGGCGGACGTGCAGCCCCGTCGCCCAGTGCCCGGGGGCCCGGTGGGCGAGGTGGGCCGCGTTGGCGACCCACGCCCGCAGGCGGTGGGGGCACCCGTCGACGTGCATCGCCGTCCCGGCCGCGAGCCCGACCCGGTGGCACCGCGGGCATCGCTCGAGCCGCTCGCCGTCGAGCGCGGCGGCGCAGCCGGCGGCGAGGCCCACGACCGACACCATGAGCAGGACGAACCCCAGACCGCCGATCACTGCTTCCACCACCACGCTCACGGGACCACCTCGCTTTCACGGTCGTGCCGCCGGCGCTGGCCACCCGTCCGGCGGACTGTTTGCGTACTAGTACGAAATCTACCCAGTTCACGTACAAGTACGCAAGTTCTACGCTGCACCGATGGCGCGGGAGCCACGGTCGGAGGGTGCCGGAGGCGGCCGCCGGCGCACGCCGGCCGGACGAGGGTCGACCGGCGGGCGGGCCGCCTGGGGCTCGATCTCGCGCGACGACATCGTGGACGCCGCCCTCCGGGTGGTGGAGCGCGACGATCTCGACGGGCTGACGATCAGGGGGCTGAGCGCCGACCTGGGCGTGGCCCCGATGTCGCTGTACCGCCACGTCCGGGACAAGGACGACCTGCTGGACGAGGTGGCCGAACGCCTGCTCGCCGACGTGTGGATCCCCGAGGCGCCCGAGGACGACTGGCGCGCCTGGACGGCCGAGGCCGCCGAGCGTCTGCGGGCGCTCCTCGTCGGGCAGCCGGCGGTGCTGCGCGCCTACCTGCGCCACCCGGTGGTCTCCCCGTCGGCGCTGGACCGGATGGCCCGGATGCTGGGGGTGCTCGAGCGTGCCGGCTTCGACCGGGCCGCGGCCGAGCGGGCGTACGCGGCCGTCCAGACCTACACGATCGGCTTCGGCGCCCTGGAGGCCTCACGGGAAGGGTGGGACCCCTCGGGGACCGGCGTCGACCCGGTGGCCCAGCGGCTCGCCGCCTACACGACGCCGCGCCAGTTCGCCGCAGGCCTCGCCTACCTGCTCGACGGCATCGAGGCGTACGAGCGTCCGGGCCGCTCGGCGTAGGATCGTGGTCGGTCGGTCACCGGCCGTGCACGGCACGGGCGAAGGGCGGACCGCCCGGAGAGGTGCGAGAGCGGCCGAATCGGACTCACTGCTAATGAGTTGACTGGGGGAACCCGGTCCGAGGGTTCAAATCCCTCCCTCTCCGCCGGCCTGGTCGTCGGGCAGGGCCATCGGCCCGGCCTGCACGGCCTGGAACGGCTCCGCAGGCGCGACCCGTGAGCCCGGGCCCGTCGGCGGGCCGGAACGACGGCGGGGCCGGACGGGGCGACCCCGACCGGGCGCCGGGCGGAACCCCCGGACCGAGGGCCGCGGCGGTGCGGGGCGAAGATACGCCGACGAGACGGGCCGGAGAGACGGGCCGAACAGAACAGACGGGCCGAACAGAACAGACGGGCCGAACAGAACAGACGGGCCGAACAGAGAGGACGCCGATGCCCGACGGGCGCTACTGGCTGCAGACCCTGGGCTGCCCGAAGAACCAGGTCGACTCGGAGAAGCTGGCGGGTCTCCTGCACGCCGACGGGTACGCGCCCGCCCCGTCCCCGGCCGAGGCGGACCTGGTCGTCGTCAACACCTGCGCCTTCATCGACGCCGCCCGGCAGGAGTCCGTCGACACCGTGCTGGCCCTGGCCGACACCCGCGCCGCGGGGGCACGGCTGGTGGTGACCGGCTGCATGGCCGAGCGCTACGGCGAGGAGCTGGCCGAGGCGCTGCCCGAGGTCGACCTGGTCGCGGGGTTCGGACGCTCCCTGGTGCCCGGGCCTCGCACGCCGTACCCGCCGACGGCACCCCCGGACGTCGCGCCGACCGCCGCCGCGCCCGCCGCCGCGCCCGTCTCCCTGCGTCCCCGCCGCCACCGGCGGGCGCCCGCCGCCGCCGCTGCTGCCAGCGCCGCCTCCTCCTCCTTCGACCTCCTGTCCCTTCCCCGCCCGCCATCCGCCGCCCCCTGGGCGTACGTGAAGGTGGCCGAGGGCTGCGACCGCCGGTGCGGGTTCTGCGCCATCCCCTCGTTCCGGGGCGCCCAGCGCTCCCGAGCCCCCCGCGACGTCCTGATCGAGGTGGAGCAGCTGGTCGCCGACCCGACGATGCCGGTGCGCGAGGTCGTGCTCGTGGCCCAGGACCTCGCCTCCTACGGGCGCGACCGCTCAGGCGGCGGGCGCGGGCGTCCCCGCCCGGTGCCGCTCGTGTCGCTGACCGAGCACGTCCGCCGTCTCGTGCCCCGGACCCGCCTGCTCTACCTGTACCCGTCCGGGCTGACCGGGGAGCTGATCGAGGCCGTGCTCGCCACCGGCGTCCCGTACTTCGACCTGTCGCTGCAGCACGTCTCGCGCCCGCTGCTGGCCCGGATGCGCCGGTGGGGTGACGGGGAGCGGTTCCTCGAGCGCATCGCCCACATCCGGCGGCTGGCACCCGACGCCACGTTCCGGTCCTCGTTCATCCTCGGCTACCCGGGCGAGACCGAGGAGGACCACGACGCGCTGCTGGCGTTCCTCGACGAGGCGCAGCTCGACTGGGCCGGGTTCTTCCCGTTCTCCCGAGAGCAGGGAACCTTTGCCGCCGGCCTCGGCGACCAGGTGCCGGAGGGCCTGGCCATGGAGCGCCTGCGCGAGTGCGCCGAGCTGCAGGACGGGATCACGGCGCGCCGGCGCGACGCCATGGTCGGCCGCGTCCACCGGGTGCTCGTGGACAGCCCCGGGCAGGCCCGGACCGTCCACGAGGCGCCGGAGATCGACGGGATCGTGCGCGTGCCCCGCACCCTTTCGGTGGGCGCGCTGGTGGACGTGGCCGTGACGGCGTCTTTCGGGACCGACCTGGTGGGCGAGCCGGTGGCGGCGGCATGAGCGGGACCGCTCCGGCCTACGGCCCCTCCGCGCTGGCCACGCCGGCGAACGCGCTGACGGCGGCGCGCCTCCTGGCGGCCCCCGTCTTCATCGGCCTCATCCTGGGTGAGGGTGCGACGTGGCTGACCGTCGCCGTCGGCGTGGCGGTGGCGGGGAGCGACGGGGTCGACGGGTGGCTCGCCCGCCGGCAGGGCACCACCCGCTCGGGCGCCTTCCTGGACCCCCTGGCCGACAAGGCCGTCGTGCTCGGCGCCTTCTTCGCCCTGGCGGCGCAGGGGCACCTGCCGTGGGCGCCGGTGGCCGTCATCGCCGCCCGCGAGCTCGGCATGAGCGCCTACCGCTCGTGGGCGGGCCGGCGCGGCGTGTCGATCCCCGCCCGGCGCTCGGCCAAGGTGAAGACCGTCGTCCAGGAGCTGGCCATCGCCACCTGCCTCGTGCCACCGCTGGCGGACCAGCACGACCTGCAGCTCGCCGTGGTGTGGGCGGCGACCGCCCTCACGGTGACGAGCGGCGCCCAGTACCTCTGGGACGGCCGACGCGCCCTGCGGTCGCCCGCAGGGCCGACGCTGCCGGCGGCCGCCACGCCGCTCACGCCCGCCACGCCGCTCACGCCCGCCACGCCGCTCACGCCCGCCACGCCGCTCACGCCCGCCACGCCGCCGAATGGCCCGGGCGGCCCGGACGCACCCGGTGCTCCAGACGCACCCGCCGCCCCCGACACCCCGGCCCGGCCGTCGCCGGCATGAGCGGCGCCGCCAGCACGGGGATGGTGCACCGGTGAGGGTCGAGATCGTGGCGGTCGGCACCGAGCTCCTGCTGGGCCAGATCGCCGACACGAACAGCCGGTGGCTGGGCGAGCACCTGGCCGCCGCCGGCGTGAGCTCCTACTTCCACCAGGCGGTGGGGGACAACCGGGAGCGGATCGTGACAGCGCTGCGCACCGCGCTCGCCCGCGGCGAGGCGGTGATCATGTGCGGCGGTCTCGGCCCCACCCAGGACGACATCACCCGGGAGGCGATCGCCGAGGTCATGCACGTCCCGCTGGTGCGCGACGAGGCGGTCGTCCGCCGGATCGAGGCGCTCTTCGCCTCCCGCGGCCGGGACATGCCGGCCAACAACGCTCGGCAGGCCGACGTGCCGCAAGGTGCGCAGACGATCGAGCAGCAGCGCGGCACGGCCCCCGGCCTCATCTGCCCGCTCGGGCACAAGGTCGTCTACGCCGTTCCCGGCGTGCCGCACGAGATGGAGGAGATGTTCACCCGGGCGATCCTCCCGGACCTCCGCCGGCGCATGGCGGAGCAGGGCGAGGAGGCGGCGATCGTGAGCCGCGTCCTCCGGACCTGGGGGACGAGCGAGTCGGCGCTGGCCGAGGTCCTCCAGGGCAGGATCGACGCGCTCGATGAGCAGAGCCCGGCGGGGACCGGGGTCACCCTCGCCTTCCTCGCCAGCGGCATCGAGGGGATCAAGGTGCGCCTGACGGCGCGGGCGCGGAGCGCGGGCGAAGCGGCCGCCCTGCTCGACGCCGAGGAGCGGGAAGTGCGCGCCGTGCTCGCCTCCACGCTCGGGGACGTCGTCTTCGGCCTGGACGAGGTGACCATGGAGCAGGCGCTCGCCGCGGTGCTGCTCGAGCGGGGGCTCACCCTCGGGGTGGCCGAGTCCCTGACCGGCGGGCTCATCGCCTCGCGCCTCGTCGCCGTGGTGGGGGCGAGCACGTGGTTCCGGGGCGGCGTGGTGGCCTACGACTCCGCCGTCAAGCACGCCGTGCTCGGCGTCCCCGAGGGCCCGGTCGTGCGGGAGGAGGCCGCCGTCGCCATGGCCCAGGGTGCCCGGCGGGTGCTGGGCGCCGACGTGGGGCTCGGCATCACCGGGGTGGCCGGGCCGGACCCCCAGGAGGGGGTGGCGCCCGGAACCGTCTACGTGGGGCTCTCGGCGCCCGGTGCGGGCGACCTGAGCCGCGTGCTCCGGGTCCCCGGGGACCGCCAGCGCATCCGCGAGTACTCGGCCATCTCGGCGCTCGACCTGCTCCGGCGCACCCTGCTCCGCTCGGCGGAGGAGACCGGGGCGGCCGCGACCGGCTGAGCGCCGGTGCGCCTGTTCGTGGCCGCCTGGCCCACCGAGGAGGTCACGGTCGTCCTCGCCGCCCTCCCCCGGCCGAGCATCGGCAGCGTGCGGTGGACCACGCCGGAGCAGTGGCACGTGACCTTGGTGTTCCTGGGTGAGGTGGACGCGGACCAGGTGCCGGCAGCGGCCGCCGCGCTGGAGGTCGCCGCCGCCCGCGCTGCGGCGCCGCCCCTGGCGACCCTCGGCCCAGCCACGGTCCGTGCCGGCCGGTCGCTCCTCTGGGTCCCGGTGGGCGGCCTGGACGAGCTGGCCGCCGCCACCGCCGCCGAGCTCGCCGCCGCCGGCGTGGCGCGGCGAGACGACCCGGAGGACGACCACCCGTTCCGCGGCCACGTGACGCTCGCCCGGGCGCGGGGCGGCCGCGCGGTGCCGGCGGCGCTGGCGGGCACCCCGGTGACGGCGGGCTGGCCGGTGGGGTCGCTGTGCCTCGTGCGCTCGTCGCTCGATCCAGACCGCGCCCGGTACCAGACGATCGCCGAGGCGACCGTTCCGTCGTGACGGCACCGGGTCGCGGGGCCGCCCCGGCCGGAGGTGCGATCCCACGCCCGACGGCCCGGGCCATCCGCCACCGAACACGTGTTCGCCGATAGAGTGGCCAGATCCCAGGAGGAGAGGGCGAACGCGCCGCCGGCGCAGCTGTCACAGCCTGTCCGTACAGTCGCCAGCACGGACGGCACCGAGCAGTCGAGCGTCGAGCCGTCGAACAGTCGACATCGAAACGAGGAGACAGAGACCCCATGGCACAAGAGGACCGCGACAAGGCGCTGTCGGTGGCGCTCGGGCAGATCGAGAAGCAGTTCGGCAAGGGCTCGGTCATGCGCATGGGCGACAACGTCGCCCTCGGCATCGAGGCCATCCCGACCGGGGCCCTGTCCCTCGACCTGGCGCTCGGGATCGGTGGCCTGCCGCGCGGCCGGATCGTCGAGATCTTCGGCCCGGAGTCGTCGGGCAAGTCGACGCTGGCCATGCACTGCGTGGCCGAGGCCCAGCGCAACGGCGGGATCTGCGCCTACATCGACGCCGAGCACGCCATGGACCCGACCTACGCCCGGGCGATCGGCGTCAACGTGGACGACCTCCTCATCTCCCAGCCGGACACCGGCGAGCAGGCACTCGAGATCGCCGACATGCTGATCCGATCGGGCGCGCTCGACGTGATCGTCATCGACTCGGTGGCCGCCCTCACCCCCCGGGCCGAGATCGAGGGCGAGATGGGTGACACCCACGTCGGCCTCCAGGCCCGCCTCATGTCCCAGGCCCTGCGCAAGCTGGCCGGCACGCTGAACAAGTCGAACACGATCGCCATCTTCATCAACCAGCTGCGCGAGAAGATCGGCGTCATCTACGGCTCGCCCGAGACCACCCCCGGGGGTCGGGCGCTCAAGTTCTACTCGTCGGTCCGCCTGGACATCCGCCGCACCGAGTCGATCAAGGACGGGGCGGAGATCATCGGCAACCGGACCCGGGTCAAGGTC
>JAJYVT010000084.1 GCA_021791845.1 Actinomycetes bacterium
CGGGGGCTACTGGCTGGTGGCATCCGACGGTGGCATCTTCACCTTCGGCAACGCCAAGTTCATGGGCTCAGAGGGCACACACCACCTGAACGCCCCCATCGTGGGCATGGCTGCCACCCCCACAGGTGGCGGCTACTGGCTGGTGGCATCCGACGGTGGCATCTTCACCTTCGGCAACGCCAAATTCATGGGCTCCGAGGGCACACACCACCTGAACGCCCCCATCGTGGGCATGGCCGCCACCCCCACAGGCGGGGGCTACTGGCTGGTCGCCAGTGACGGTGGCATCTTCACCTTCGGGAACGCCAAGTTCATGGGCTCAGAGGGCACACACCACCTGAACGCCCCCATCGTGGGCATGGCCGCCACCCCCACAGGCGGGGGCTACTGGCTGGTCGCCAGTGACGGTGGCATCTTCACCTTCGGGAACGCCGCCTTCTCGGGCTCCGAGGGTGCCACCCACCTGAACGCCCCCATCGTGGGCATGGCGGCTTGAGCCACCCGGGCGGTTGGGGCACAGGAGCCCCGCCGGCCTCGGCCCGCACCCGGTCATCGACCAGGCACCCGGCGCTCCGGTCTGGCGCCGGGTGCCGGCGCGACCGGGCACGCCCGCGGCCCGTGCCCGGCGCGCCAGGATGGACGGCGAGCGCCGGCGGGTAGGCCCGCCCGGCGGAGGGAATGGAGGGACGGTGCGCGCAGCCATCTTCCGGCAGAGCGGTGACAGCGGGGTGCTCTCGGTGGAGGAGGTGGCCACCCCCAAGCCCGGTCCCGGCGAGGTCCGGGTGCGGGTCGCCTGCTCCGGCGTCAACCCCACCGACTGGAAGATCCGGTCGGGGCTGACCGGCGGGCCGCCCGAGGACTTCCAGGTCCCCCACCACGACGGGGCCGGCGTGGTCGACGCCGTCGGCGACGGGGTGGGCGACCGCCACGTCGGCCAGCGGGTCTGGACCTTCCTGGCGGCGTCCGGCAACCGGTGGGGCACGGCCGCCGACTTCACCGTGCTGCCGGCCGAGCGGACCCGGCCCCTGCCCGACGCCGCCTCCGACGAGCTCGGGGCGTGCCTCGGCGTGCCGGCCGTCACCGCCGCCCACTGCCTCGGCGGGCAGCCGGAGCGCCTGGCCGGGGCGACGGTGCTCGTCGCCGGCGGGGCCGGAGCGGTCGGGCACTACGCCGTCGAGCTGGCCAAGCACGCCGGGGCTCGCGTCGTCGCCACGGCCAGCACGGAGGAGAAGCGCGAGCTCGCCCGGGCGGCCGGCGCCGACCTCGTGGTCGACTACAAGAGCCCGTCGGCGGCCGAGGAGATCCGGGCGTTCGCCCCCGCCGTCGACCGGGTGGTGGAGGTGGCGCTGGGGGCGAACCTGGACCTGGACCTGGCGGTGTGCCGATCCGGCGCCGAGATCGTCACCTACGCCAACGAGGCCACGGACCCGACCCTGCCCACCCGCCGGCTGATGGGCGCCAACGCCACGCTGCGCTTCGTGCTCCTCTACGGCGTACCCCCGGGCGAGCTGGCCGCCGCCGTGTCCTGGGTGGAGCAGGCGCTGGCCGACGGCGCCCTCTCGCCCCTCCCCCTCCACCGCTTCCCCCTCGACCAGACGGCGGCGGCCCAGGACGCGGTCGAGCAGGGCGCGGTGGGCAAGGTGCTCGTCGTCCCGTAGGCGACGGCGCCGCACACCCGGCCCGCCGCCCGTGCGGTCAGCGCCGGCGGAACGGCATGCGCATGGCCCGGCGCTGCGGGAGGTCGTTGCGCAGCGTGGAGAGCACGATGGCGCCGCCGATGGCACCGGCGATCCCGAGGAAGACGACCGTGAAGGCCGAGATGCCCCACCAGCGGGGCCCGGTCGAGGAGACCGAGAAGATGGCGGCGGCGAGGACGAAGGCGGCGACGGCCAGGCCGGCGGCGGCGCGGTTCGCCAGCTTCTGGACGCTGCGCATGATCTCGCGCTCGTCCATCCCCTCCACCCGGATGTGGACCTTGCCGTCCGCCAGCGTCTCGAGGAGCCGGTTCATCCGCTCGGGGAACCGCTCGGCCAGCTCCTTGGCGTCGAGGGCGGCCGAGATCATGCGGCTGGGCGAGGCGGCGGCCAGCAGCTGGTCGCGGGTGAGCGCCGCCATGTGGTCCCGGATCGCCGTGGTCGGCTCGTAGGTGGGCGCCAGGCGGCGGGCGACGTCGTCCAGGTTGAGCAGCGCCTTGCCCACCATGGAGAGCTCGGGCGCCGGGCGCAGGCCGTTGCGCAGGGCGATCCGGGCCAGCTCGGCCAGCTGCCGTCCGGCCTCCATCGTCTCCACGTTGGCGTCGGCCATCGCCACCACGAGGGCCGACACGTCCCGCTGCAGCCCGTTGCGGTCGAAGTCCTCCAGCCGCTCGCCGGCCCGCTCGAGGGCCGAGGCCACCGCTGTCCCCCGCCCCTCCCCCAGGGCGACGAGCATCCGCACCAGCGCCTCGCGCAGCTCGGGCGAGAGGCGGCCCGTCATGCCCACGTCGAGGAGAGCCAGGCGGCGGTCGAACGTCAACAGGACGTTGCCGGGATGCGGGTCGGCGTGGTACACGCCCCGGACCAGGATCTGGTCCAGGTAGGCCTTGAACAGCTCGCTCACCAGCAGCCGGCCCTCTGTCGCCGGCACCGCGTCGGGCTCGAGGCTGCCGACGTCCACCCCCTCCACCAGGGTCATGACGAGCAGGCGGGCGGTCGAGTGCTCCTCGATGGGGACCGGCGTGACCAGGAGGTCGTAGGGCCGGACCACCTCGCCCAGCATGGCCAGGTTCGTCGCCTCGTGGCGGTAGTCGAGCTCGCCCACGAGAACCTGGCGGAACTGGTCGACCATGGCGGCCAGCCCGGCGCGCTGGGCGATGCCGACGTGCTCGTCGAAGGTGGCGGCCAGCTCGCCGATCACGTCCATGTCCTCGAGGATCCGGGACCGGATGTCGGGTCGCTGCACCTTGACGGCAACGACCCTCCCGTCGCGCAGCACCGCCCGGTGGACCTGGGCCATGGACGCCGAGCCCAGCGGCTCGGGGTCGACGCGGGCGAACACGTCGGAGAGCCGGGCCCCCAGCTCCTCCTCCACCACCCGGCGGACGACGTCGAAGGGGAGGGGCTCGGCGTGGTCCTGGAGGCGCCGGAGGGCGTCGGTGTAGGCGGCGGGCAGGAGGTCCACCCGGCTCGAGAGCAGCTGGCCGAGCTTCACGTAGGTGGGGCCCATGTCCTCCAGCTGGCGGGCCAGCCGTTCGGCGTCCTCTTCCAGCGCCTCGGCTTCGGCCGGGTCGGGCGGGACCTCCCCCCGGACCGCCCCCCGGTGGGCGAGGAGCAGGCGGGCGAGCTCGCCGTAGCGCGGCAGGTGGCCCAGCTTGAGCGACGTCACGTCCGATGCGTACCCACATTCGCCCCCCGGCCACCCGGGGTGGCGAGGTGTGCGCCGCCGGTGCAGAAGCGAACAGACGTTCGACAGAGGCGCCGCCAGCCGGTAGGCTTGCCCGGTGGTCGAGCCGGCTGATCCCGGGGCCGCAGCGGAGCGGCGCCCGTCCGTGCCCATCCGCTGGAGGCTGGCGGCCGACGAGGCGAGCGACGCCCTCTTCTCCACAGAGGAGCTGGTCGAACGCCACATGGGCGTCGGCGAGTACCGCTCCATGGAGTTCCTCCACGTGAACGCCCGGCGGCTCGTCAACCGGGTGCCGGCCGGCTCCCGGATGCCGTTCCGGTACACGATCAACGCCTACCGCGGGTGCAGCCACGCCTGCGTCTACTGCTTCGCCCGCCCGACGCACGAGTACCTGGGGATGAACGCGGGGGAGGACTTCGAGCGCCGCATCGTGGTGAAGGTGAACGCGGTGGAGCGGGCCGAGGCGGAGGTCCGGGCGCGCACCTGGCGCGGCGAGCACATCGCCATGGGCACCAACACCGACCCCTACCAGAAGGCGGAGGCGAAGTACCACCTGACGAGGGGGATCGTGGAGGTGCTGGGGCGGCACCGGAACCCCTTCAGCATCCTCACCAAGTCCACGCTCGTCCTGCGCGACCTCGACGTCCTGACGGCGGCGGCCGGCCGCACCTCGGTGCGGACGGCCTTCTCGATCGGCACGCTGGACCGCGACGTGTGGCGTCTGACCGAGCCGGGCACGCCGCCCCCGGAGAAGCGCCTCCAAGCGGTGCGCAGGCTGAACGAGGCGGGGATCCCCTGCTCGGTGCTGCTCGCACCGGTGCTGCCCGGGCTGTCGGACCGTGAGGACCAGCTCGCCGAGGTCGCCGAGGCCTGCGTGGACGCCGGCGCCACCTCGGTCACGCCCGTCGTGCTCCACCTCCGGCCCGGCGTGCGCGAGCACTACCTGCGCTGGTTGGAAGGGGCGCGGCCCGACCTCGTGGCGCTCCACCGGGAGCGCTTCGGGCGCCGCGCCTACCAGCCGGAGGCCGAGCAGCGCCGTGTCCGCGAGGTGGTGGACGCCGCCATCGCCCGCGCCGCGCCGCCCCGGGCGTCCCCCGGGGCTGGTGGCCGCCCCCGGCGTGCGCCGCGCCTGGCCACGGGGCACGAGGATCCGGTCCTCCCGGCCGGCTCGGACGAGCCGGCGGATGCCGTTCGGGACCGGGCACCGGGGCGCGGCCGGCCCGTGCCCGGGACGCCGCACCCGGTGAGCCAGCTCCAGCTCTTTTGAACGGCGGCCGGGCACGGGTCAAGTTGGCCGGCGGCCGTGCCGATGCTGAGTCGAGCGACCGGAGCGTCGCGACCGACCGGCCAGGGACGGCCCCGTTCGGCGGACCTCGCCGCCCGGCTCCGTGACGCCGCGGCGACCCCGCCGCCCACCGAGGAGCCCCCATGAGCATCGGGTCGATCACACCGACGGCGTTGATCCTTGCCGCCCTCGGCACAGGGCAGGCCACCGGTAGCCCGAGCGCCGCCGCCGGCTCGGACCCGGGGCTGTTCACCGCCCTCTTGAAGAGCGAGCTCGAGACGGTGGCGGGAGAGCTCCAGGCGGCGACCGGCGGCGCCACCGGGACCTCCCATGCCGAGATCGCGCTGGCGCCCGCCGTCGCCCCGACGTCCGGTGCCGGCGGCTCTGGGTCCGAGATGCTGGCGCCGGCCACGTCGGGCCACGGATCGACCCAGGCGTCTCCACCGGCCTCGAGCACCGCGGTGGCCGGCGCGTCGAGCGCCTCGGCGCCCGCCGCTGCGGCTCCGAGCACCCCGGTTCCGAGCACGCCGGCCCCGGCGTCCACCGCCACGACGGCGACCGGGGCGGCCGCGCCCCAGAGCCCCCCGTCCAGCATCCCTTCGACGGACGGGTACGTCGTGACATACATCCACGGCGCCACACCGGTGAGCACGGGCCCGGCACCGGCGCCGCTCGTCAAGGGCCCCACAGGGCACCTCGTCCTCACAGCCAAGACAACAGGACTGACACAGCTCACACCCCGCTTCACCGGCACCGTCGCCCACCCCACAGCGGCGGCGCAGGCGACACCGTCGGTCATGGCCTCGATCGCCTACCTGAGGGCCCACGGCCAGGCGTAGCGGCGGCTCACGTCGGCCCGTCGGGGTTCGGGAGGATCGAGCGGCACCCCGCCGCCTGCGGGACACCGCGGCTGCGAGCGAGTCGACCGGGCCGCCGTGTCGGTCCACGTCCCGGGTTCCCCGCGTGCGATTGGGGCTGGAGGACGACCTCCGACGGCTCGCCGTCCTGCAGCTCTACTCGAGCTTCATGTGCGGCGGCGACCCCACTGGGTGGTCCGACGGCGCATCGCTCGCCCGGAGTCGGTCGTGGGCGCATGAGACGTTCTCCCAGCTCAACCGCTTCTTCTCACCTCGCGAACGTGCGCGCCGGGCCTCGACCAATGCCCCGTTCCCACCGGCAGCAGCGGCGCCGGTGCCCGGCCGGTGCACGCGCGCCGGGCCCCGGTGCCCGCGGACACCGCTCGACACTGGCGATGAAAGCGGCGCGTGCGCCGGGACCCGCACCCGAGCACGGCGGGCAAGTTCCTGACGAGGCAGACTTCTGGCATCGTGGGCTGGCGTCGGAGTACGCTGCAGACGGCAACGAGTCCGCGTCGACGCGGGCGAGGGCCGGCGGCGCGGTCGGCGCGGCGGTCCGAACCCCGTGACGCAGGGTCCTGCCCCAGTAGCCGTGCCCGTGCCAGGACGATCGGCCTCCCCTTGTGGGAGGCCAATTCGGGTCGCCCCTGTCACGGGCACGCCCTGAAGTGGGTTGTAGCTGTTGCAGGAGCGTGCGATCGCCGCCACGCAGACCGGTGTCAGCCGGTGGAGGGGGGCGTGAGCCGACGTGAGAGAAGAACAAGGCGAAAGCCAAGGAGGAACACCTTGAAACATCGAACACATCGGCTGCGTCGGCTGGCCGCTGCGGCGGCGCTCGGCGTAGGGATGTTGGGGAGCGTGATCGGCGTCACGGCCGGCACGGCGGGCGCGGCGACCACAACGACGGTCGGCTCGCTCACGTCGCCGAACGGATCGACGACGGTGATCGCCGCCGGCACCACCAAGAACCAGGTCATCGGGACACTCGTCCTGACGATCAACAAGACAGTCAAGAAGACCAACTTCACCGGTCAGGTCGTCAAGCTGACGGTCAAGGACACAACGACACACGCGGGCAGCGTCACGGCGTTCACAAGCGTGAACTCCGGTACGCACACCGTCCCGAAGGTGGTCGGCCCGGGCACCGTGAGCACCGCATGCGCGTTCACGACAGCGGTGGCTGGTCTCGTGACAGGCTTCTCGACTATCACCTGCACCATCGCCAAGACCCCCGGTGTCACATCGGCAACAGGGACGACAGCTGCAGCGACGTTCACCTGGAGCACACTGCGCGTCGAGTCGAAGACAGGGCGCGGTTCGGTCGCTGTCACCGCGACGGACACGACCAAAACCACATTCAAGTTCACACCGGCCAAGGCGACGGCTGCGGTCTACGGACCTGCGGCGCCGACAGTGCCTAACAAGGTGCTGCTCAAGAACATGACATCCCGTCCGACCCCGCCGGTCGGTGAGGGCGAGACGGCGCCGGCAGGAAGCTGGACACTCCTCCTGACGCCCGCTGGTACAGTGCATGGCACCACACAGGGTGTCATCGCCGGTGCGCACGAGATGATCACAGTCGAGCCGCACACAGGTGCGAGCGTGTGCAAGACAACAAAGGCCGTCGCCTTCCACGGCACGCCGAAGCTCACCGTTGTGGCAACCACAGGCACGACAGTGGCCGCGACAAAGATCAAGCTGACGCCGACCATGTCGGGGAACAACGGCTGCACCGGCTTCTTCGCGCCTAACGTGCTGACAGTGAACTTCACAACGACGGTCCACTTCACGAAGGACACCGGGTTCATCGCGATCCACATCACGACAGTGGCCTACAGCGTGGCGCCCAAGACGGCACCCGGCACAGTCACAGTGAGCTCCCAGTTCTTCCCGACCAAGACGACCAACAAGACAACAGGGACCAACAAGACACAGACAAGCGGCACCGTCACATCGACAAACGCCGTCGTCTCGCACGCCTACGTGGCCTCGACAGTCAAGTCGATCGCGCCGACAGCGTACGACGCCCCGATCGGGAACATCTCGGTGGTCGAGTCGGTCGCCGGCAGCGTGCCCAAGAACGCCTGGGTCTGCGCCACCCTCAAGGGTTCGACACGGACAACAACAGGCACAGGGAACCACGGCAACTCGCACATCGCTCACAACGCGACAGGTTGGTCGACAAGCACGTTCCCGCCGACCACCGGTACAGACGGGATGTACTTCAACACCACGAGCGCGCCGAAGGTGGCCGTGTCTCCTGGGAACGGCACGGCGTCGACAGTTGGCTTCTCGACAGTGGGCGTGAGGGCGCAGACCGTCAGGTTCAAGGTCACCGCGGCCTCCACCACGGCGAGCACCTACACGTTGTCAGGCCTCGCCGTCAACGTCACCGGGACAGCGGAGACAACAGCCTTCCCGCTCGTCACCGTGTTCTACGCCAGCAACGGCACATGCACGGCAGCGGCGTCCTTCACAGGCGTGATGGCCCCGACAGACCACGTTGCGGTCGCCTTCACCACGACGCGGCAGTTGGCGAAGGAGATCTACGGCGCCACAGCGGCCGGTACGGCGGCAGCGGCGCTGGAGACGGCCTACCGCGGAACAGGCGCACCGGACTCCTGCCCCCTGGTGACACAGAACTTCGGTGGACCGGCGACAGTGTTCCTGCAGCGGACAGAGCGTCCCGTCGTGCTCGCGACGAGCAAGACCTACCCCGACGCCCTCTCCAGTCAGTACCTGGCCGGCGCGCTCGCAACGGGCACCTTGCTCACCACACCCACGGCGCTCCCGCAGGTGACCATCAACGCACTCCGCGTCGAGGGCATCAGCCACGTCTACGTCGTCGGTGGCCCGCTCGCAGTCAGCACAGCGATCGTCTCGCAGATCGAGACACTGCCGGTGTACAACTGCGGTGGGAACGGGCTGGCGCGCAACATCAACAACCAGACCGGCTACATCCAGGTGACCCGGATTGGGGGGAAGACCCAGTACGACACCGCCCAGATGATCGCTGAGTTCGTCTCGCCGAACATGGTGACAACCCTGGCGATCCCGGCGGCGTACAAGGGAGGCCCGACCGGGCACGGCATGTACAACGACACCACAGGGATCGGCTCGACAGCGGTCGCCACGGGTGGCTTCCTCAAGACCGGGATTCTCGCCTCCGGCGCGGAGTTCCAGGACGCCATGTCGGCGAGCCCGCTCTCGTGGTACGCAGGCTACCCGATGCTGTTGACGACCCCGACGAGCCTCTCGCCGCAGGCCAAGACAGTCATCGTGAGCCTCCACCTTCGGCAGATCATCGTCATGGGTGGGCCGCTCGCCATCACCAACACAGTGGTGAAGCAGCTGGAGGCCATCACAGTGACAGGTCACCCTGTCTCCGTGCTGCGCATCGCCGGGAAGGACTACACCGACACGGCGGTCCAGCTCGCCAAGATGGAGCTCGCGAGCGGAACAACAACAGCGGGCTTCGGCGCCCAGCCGACAGCGCTCATCGTGTCCCGAGGCAACGGGTTCAGCGACGGCATCACCGGCGCCGTGCTCGAGCACCTCGCGCGCACGACAGGCACCACATTCATGCCGCTGATGCTCACGGAGAACCCGACCACGGTCGGCACCTACCTGACAGCGTTCCTGAAGACCGTGGGAGCGACAGGTACAGGTTACGCGACAGGCTATACATTCACACTGCACAAGACAGTCAGGCTGTACATCACACATCTGCTGATCCTCGGGGGCCCGTTGGCGGTCACCCCTGCGGTCATCACGCAGATGGTGAACGACCTGTAGTCAGGGTCGGCAGTCGGCCGGAGCCGCTGTCCGCAGCGGTTCAAGGCCGGTAGTACGTGTGACGGAGGGGCCCCTTTGGGGCCCCTCCGTCACGTCATGACCCGGAGCGGTGCGTGAAGGGCATGGCGTCCGGGGAGGGACGAACCGTCACGCCGCACCGACGACGGACCCAACCTCGAAGAGAACGGCCTGGTGGGCACGCTGCCCGTCGTGCGTCGCATGGCCCCAACCCGCAGGTGGTCGCCGGCGGTTCCCACCCGGCGTGGTGCACGGCGAGCCGGTCGCCCTCGGTGGCCCGCTGGCTCCGCTCCGGCTAGCTAGGGGGACGTTCCGGTCGTGGACGGGCGCAAGGCCGTGTCCTTCTGCGCCTGGCTGGCGACGCCGCTCCCGGTGACCGTCACTCCCTGGTCCGCACCGCCGCCGCCTCGCTTCGGCCCCGTCATGCGCACCTGCGTGGTCGGCCGACGGTCGGTGGCGGGTCCCGACCGGCGGCTGGACCCCTTGCAGGTCGGCGTGCTCAGCCCGTCCCGGCCGGCCCGGCCTCGGCCACGGCCGGCACCGAACCGGAAGACCAGTCGGTCAGGCCGAGCAGCTCCGCGGTGAAGCAGTCGGCGATCGGCGCGCCCACCAGGAGGGCCAGCGCCGCGGCGCGGGCCAGCGAGGGCCGCACGTCGCCGTGGAGGACACGGTCGACGGAGGAGACGGCGATCCCGAGGCGCCGCCCCGCCTCAGCCGGCGCGATGCCCGATGCCTCGAGCATCTTGTGGAGCGGTTGCCGGCCCCAGCGTCCCGTGGGCCGCTCGCGCACGGGGACGGGGGCATCGGGCGCGGTGAAGCAGGCGCCGATGGGCCGTCCCACCGCCCGGGCCAGCCGGGCGGCGACCACGACCGACGGCCGCTCCTGCCCGTTCACCACCGCCGTCAGGTGCTGCTGGGTGCACCCCGCCACGGCCGCCGCCTGGGCGTGGGTGATCCCCGAGCGGTGGAGGAGCTCCTTCATGGGTTGGACCCCCGACGCGCCGGGACTGGCCGGGTTCTGGCGCCGCCGCGTCATCGCCGCCGTGGGCCGTCCGGCAGCCGGTGCGACGGCGCCGGTATCGGCGCCGAGCAAGCGCTCGGTGAAGCAGGCCTCGACCGGACGCCCGGCCAGCGCCGCCATGCCGGCCAGATGGGCGAGGGATGCCCGGGCCCGCCCGGCCAGCACCCGGTCGACGAACCCCAGGTGGAGGCCGAGGCTGGCTGCCACCTGCTCGGGGCCGATCCCGGCGGCGTCGAGGAGGGCGGCAACCGGTTGCGGCCCGTAGCGGGCCGGGGGGGACGGCCGGACGGATGGGGTGAGGCGCTCGAGCGAGAAGCACTCCTCGATGGGCAGCTGCACCAGGCGTGCGAGACGGGCGGCGGCCACCAGGGACGGCGGGCGGCTGCCGTTCACGACCGCGTTGACGTAGGCCGTCGAGCACCCGAGCACGTCGGCCGCTTCCGTGTCGGTGAGCCCCAGGGCGGCCAGGACGGCTCGCACCGGCTGGGGGCCGAGCGGGCCCGACGCGGAGCGCCGGCGCGCCGGCGCGCGCCGGCCAGTCGCGTGCCCACCACCGAGCCCAGCCACGGGCACGACCACTTCGCCCCTCCACCGGTGCCGCCCGTCCCGGGCTGCACCGCCGCCAACGGTTGCCTCGGGGGCAGAGCCTACCGCAGTGCGACGTCTCGGCCTCGACTCGAGGGGAGCCCGGTGCTCCTACGGCGCGGCGCAGCCGCCGCCGCCGATGAACCCGCCGCCGCCGCCGACGGTGGCGATGCCCGTCGGGGTCCCGTTGCCGGCGTTGGCCGCCTGCACGAAGCTCGTCACCGCGGTGGTGTTCGTCGAGGTGCCGGTGTAGCCGGGGAGCTCGAAGGCGGTGCCGCCCGTCTGGTCGAGCTCGAAGTCCGCCCCGCCCTGGCCGGCCTGGGCGGAGCCGGCGATCGAGTTGCCGGTGATGTCGGCGCACACCTTGCACCGTCGCCAGCGACGAGGTACCCGGTGAGGGTCAGCACCCCGGACCGGTAGGTGAGCGGCGTGGCGCATCGCCGTTGTGGCCGCCGCGTGGAGCTGGAGGTCGACCGACCCGGCAACCTCTTCTCTAGAGCGCTCCCGCCATCGCCTGGACGAGCGCGGGGCTGACGGCGTCGGGGCCGCCCAGCACCAAGAGGAAGGAGACGGGCGTGGGCGGGCTCCCGACGCCGCGGGTGCCGACGCGGTGGAGGAAGGAGACGAGGCCCTGCCCCAGTGTGGTGGGGCTGGCGGTCAACAGGAGGGGGACGGGCCCCGATCCCCGGAACCCGCGCCCCAAGAGCGCCGCTCCGGCCAGGCCGTCCTGGTACCCGTTGCCGCGGGCGACGCCGAACCCGGCGCTGTGGTGGTCCCACCCGAAGCCCTGGTGGGAGCCGGCCGAGGCCGTCTCGAGCCCGGCCAGGGCGGCGGCGGTGGCGCCGGCTGTCGGTCCCGCCACCCGGAGCACCGAGACCCCGTCGGCCCGGAGGGCGGCGAGGACGGCTGTGGAGACGGCCATCGGGCCGCCCACCACGATCACCTGCTGGATGCCCAACGAGGCGACGGCGCTCTTGGCCGACGGGGAGAGGGTCCCCGGTGCGTGAGGAGGATGGGGAGGTCCTGGGCGTAGGAGAGGACGGCGGCGGCCTCGGCGTCCTGGAACTCGCCGTCCGAGGCGACGATGGCGGTGCGAAGGGCACCCGGGGCCGAGGGGGAGGGCGACGAGCCGACGCCGGCCGCGGCCGTCCCGTAGACGCCCGAGAGGTCGGCTGATCCCACGAAGCCCTTGCCGGGGAAGGCGGCCACCTGGGCTGCGGTCGCCGGCGCCGTGGCCCCGGCGATCCTCGTCACCTGGAGGTTCCGGCCCAGCGGCTTCGTGCCCTCGCAGGTGTAGGCCGGGGTCGCCTCCAAGGCGGCGACCACCGCGGTGGAGACGGCCAGCGGCCCGCCGACGACGTAGACGTGCGTGATGCCCTCGGTGCGCAGCGCCGCCAACGTCGCCGCCGACAGGGTGGTCGCCGGGGTGAGGAGGGTCCCGGTCGAGAGGTCCTTCGCCAGGTAGGCGCTCGCCAGGGCGTCGGCGTACTCCTCGTCGCTCGCCAGGACCACCGGGCGGTCGCCTGTCGTCCCCGGGCAGGTCCCGGGGAACGCCGTGGCGAGGGCCGCCGCCGCCGTGGCGTCGGCTGTCGTCCCCGAGACGCGCCGCGTCGTCACCGGCGGTGGTCCGACGGGTGGGCGCGCCACGTACTCGTAGGCGCCGGCGTCGCAGGCCGCGGTGGGGCTCGACTGGCGGGGCACGCCCCGCTCGTCGGTCGTGACCGGGACCCCGCTGACTGTGCCGATGCATTGGCCTGCCGGCACCTCGCCGATGGCAGGACTTGTGGGTGTGAGGGCGAGCGTCTCGGGGGCGGCGGGCGCTGTGTTCACCCCGAGGGTCGCCGAGAGGCCCAGTGTGGTCGCCGTGACGCCGGTGCCGGATGTGTTGGGGCATGTCGTCCCTGGCGTCACGGCGTTGTAGGCGCCCTCGAGGGGAGCTTCGCTGAAGCGGGCGCACGACGACGCGTCGAAGATCGAGTTGAGAACGATGGCGGGCCTGAACATGAGCACGCCGCCGCCTGTGACTGTCGCCGTGTCGTTGGCGAAGGTGTCGAAGGCGAGCTCGGTCAGCCGAAGGGAGAGGATCCCGCCGCCGTACGGCGCGGCGTCACCGGTGAGGGTGTCGTCGGCGAAGGCGGCCGGAGTCTCGGGCCCTGTGAAACCGCCCGGTGCGACGAACACGGCGCCACCGGCTGTGGAGGCGGTGTCGTTGGAGAAGGTGTCGTCGATGGCCGTCAGGCCGGCTGTACCGGAGACGGCGGCGAAATAGACGGCACCGCCGGCGGCGGCCTCGTCGCCCGAGAAGGTGTCGTCGACGAGGGTCAGCGGCCCGCCGGCCGCCGGAGACGGAAGGCGTGTTGCCGCCGCGGGGTCGTTGGCGGCCGAGAACATGCCCGTCCGCGTGGGTGCAAGCCCGCGTGACGGGAGGTTGGCGACTGGCTGGTCCGAGCCGTCGGAGACGCCGCCGCCGTAGATGGCGCGCCCGCTGTCGACGACCAGGCCGCGCAGCGTCACCGTCCCGCTCAGGATCGTGACGTCACGGACCGTTGTCCCTCCTGTGACGATGGTCCGCGGGCCGCCGGCGCCCTGGAGGGTGAGGCTGACGAGGTCCCCGGCTGTGACCATGACCCCGCCGGCGTAGGTGCCCGCCGCCACTGTGACCACGACGGCCTCGCCCGCCAGCTTCTCGGCTGCGCTCACGCCCTCCTGGATGGTCGCGCATGCTGCCGTGCCCGGGGCGGTGCATCCCGTAGCCTGCGTGCCGGCGGATGCGTCGACGTAGAGGGTGACGGTGGTGGTCGGGGCGCCCGTCGGGACGGCGGCGGCTGCCGGGCCAGCGGCGCTTGCCGCGCTTGCCGCGCCGGCTGCGGCCGAGGGGACGGCGGCGGCGAGGATCGCGCCCCCCAGCGAGGCGGCGACCACCGTTGCCGCGAGCATGGCGCGCACGCGCCGGCCTCCCACAGGTGTCATCTCCTCGGTCCCTCCGGCCCTCTCCGCCGAGGTCCCACCCCGGCTTCCTTGCACGGATCCCTCCCTTGCAGGCTCCATGCGTGCGCCCAAACATTAGTTGGCCCTTCCGGGTTCTCCGTGGGTCGCCCAGTTCACGGGGTGACCGGGTAGAGCTGGAGTCCGCCAAGATGGAACCAGATGGCGGTTTTGAAGTGCTCTCGGTTGCGATACCCGCGTGCTGAGACCC
>JAJYVT010000012.1 GCA_021791845.1 Actinomycetes bacterium
CCGTGCCATCGCCGGCCGGGCCGGGGCGGCGGGCGCGGGCGCGGGCGCGCCGCGGCTGCTCACGACCGGGCGGCCGGACGCCGTGGTCGGGGCCCGCTCCTCTGCCGGGGCCGGCCGGGGAGCCCCCTTCTTGGCCGGCGCAGCAGCCTTCTTGGCCACCGGGGGCTCCTCGGGCGCGACCGGACGGCGCAGGCCGTCGGCGTCCGCCTTCCGGCGCACACGGTCGGCCTGTGCCTCCTCGATGGACGAGGAGTGGCTCTTCACCCCGATGCCCAGGGCCAGGCAGAGGTCGAGGGCCTCCTTGTTGGTCAGCCCCAGCTCACGGCCGAGCTCGTAGACGCGGATCTTCTTCGGCAAGTCGTCCTCGGTGCTTCCTTCGCAGTTCCCAGCAGCCTCTCAGGGCACTGGGGTGTCCATCCATCCTCGCACATCGGGAGCGAGGCCCAACTCTCGCCTCAGCCCGTCCAGCGCTTCCGGGGCCACCGGTGCACGCAGCGCCCGGGCGAAGGCGTCGCGTCGGACGGCGCGCTCCAGGCACGACGCCGAGCCCCGGCACAACCACGCCCCGCGGCCCGGGAGTGCCGTCCCGGTCACCAGGGCGCCGTCGCGACGCCGGACCACCCGCACGAGCTCGTGCGCCGGCGCCCGGCGCCGGCACCCCACGCACGTCCGCAGCGGCGCTATGCCTCCGCCCCCTCGGCGTCGGTCCCGCCGGCTGCGGCCGCCTCCGGTGGCGCGCCGCCGCCCTCTTCCTCAGAGGCTACGGGCTCACCCCCGGCGGCCGTGCCCTCATCCTCCGTTGCGGCGCCGGCCTCCTCACCGGAGACCGCGGCGGCGGTGCCGGCGGTCGCCCCGGTGGCGGCGCCGGCGGGCTCCGCCTCGGCCGCGTGGCTCCACTGCTCGGCGGAGATGGCCTCGCCGCCCTCGGCCGGCTTCCAGACCATCTCGCCCCGCTCGTCCTCGACCCACTCGCCCTCGGCCCACTCCTGGCCGGCGTAGCCGGCCTCTTCCTCGGCCAGCTGGGTCTCGCTCTTGATGTCGATGCGCCATCCGGTGAGGCGGGCGGCGAGCCGGGCGTTCTGGCCCTCCTTCCCGATGGCCAGGGAGAGCTGGTAGTCGCTCACCACGACGGTGGCGGTGCCGGTCTCCTCGTCGAGCCGAACCTCGCGCACCCTGGCCGGTGCCAGGGCGTTCTGGATGAGCTCGACCGGGTCGTCGGAGAACGGCACCACGTCCACCCGCTCGCCCCGCAGCTCGTTGGTCACCATCCGCACCCGCGACCCGCGGGCCCCGACACAGGCTCCGACAGGGTCCACGTTGGGGTCGTTGGACCACACGGCGATCTTCGTCCGGTGGCCGGGCTCCCGGGCGGCGGCCTTGATCTCGACCACACCCGAGGAGATCTCGGGCACCTCGAGCTCGAAGAGCCGCTTGATCAGCCCGGGGTGGGTCCGGCTCACCACGATCTGGGGGCCCTTGGTGGTCTTGCGCACCTCCACGATGTAGGCCTTGAGACGCGTGCCGTGGTCGTAGCGCTCGAAGGAGACCTGCTCCGCCTGCGGCAGGAGCGCCTCCACCTTGCCCAGGTCGAGCAGGGTGTAGCGGTTGTCGGTCTGCTGGACGATGCCGGTCACGATGTCGCCCTCGCGCCCGGCGTACTCCTCGTACTTCATGTCGCGCTCGACCTCGCGGATCCGCTGGAGGATCACCTGCTTGGCGGTCTGGGCGGCGATCCGGCCGAAGTCGTCGGGCGTGTCGTCCCACTCGTTGACGACGTTGCCCTCCTCGTCCAGCTCCTGGCCGTACACGCGGATCTCGCCGGACTCGGGGTCGATGGTGACGACCGCCTCCTCCGCCGCGTCGGGACGGCGCTTGTAGGCGGTCACCAGCGCGTTCGCCAGCGCATCCAGCAGCGTCTCGACGGAGATGCCCTTGTCCCGCGCGATCTGGCCCAGCGCATCCAGGAATTCGAAGTTGGTCTTGCTCATGACGTCGTGGCCCTCTCCTTGCCCTTGCGCCCCTTGGCCCGGCTCGGTGAGGGCGCGCCGGTGGCGCCCCACTCGAAGACCGTGCGGGCCCGCTCGATCGTGTGGAACCCGACGGCTGCGGAGCCGCCGGGCACCTCGGGTCCTTCCAGCACCACCCCTCGCTCGTCGACCGAAGCCAGGCGGCCCTGGAGCCGGCGCACCTCTCCCGCCCCGGGAACGAGGCGGACCGCGACCGTCTCACCCAGCGCCCGGACGAACTGGGCCGGGGTGCGCAGCCGGCGCTCCACCCCGGGGCTCGAGACCTCCAGGGTGTAGCGGCCGGGCAGGGGGTCCAGGCGGTCCAGCGCCCCGGACACGGCCCGGTTCGCCGCCGCCAGCGCGTCGAGGTCGATCCCCCCGTCGCGGTCCACCGTCACCCGGACGGTGGCCGCCGACACCTCCACGTCGACCAGCTCCAAGCCGAGCGCGGCGACCACCGGCGACAGTTCGTCCTGCAACGTCTCCACGGCCGCTCCAGCCATCCGCCGGCACCTCCCTTCATCGCTCGCCCGTCGCTGCTGCGCGTCGCTCCTCCTCTGGCCGGGCACTCCATGCCCGGCCACCACGCCCGGGCCCCTGCAAGACGAAAGCGTGGGCAGCGGCCCACGCTTTCAACAGGTCCTGCAATGAGACCGGACAGCGGATGGAGTATACCAACCGAGGACGTCGGCTGGGCCGACGCCCGTGGCGCTACGACCCCGACCCCGCCTCCCCCTCCCCGGCGTCCTGGACCCGCTTCCGGATGCGGTCGATGCGCACCTCGGAAGCGTTGGGGTCCGTGCCCTTTTCGTCCAGCAGCGCCATGCGGTCGGCCTCGGCCTCGGCTTCGGCGCCGGCGTCGGCGGCGGCCAGCCGGGCCTCGACGCCCTCGGCCACCAACCGCTCGGCCTCGGCCACCAGGGCCGCCACCATCTCGCGCTCGGGGACCACCCGCACGATCTTGCCCTGGATGAACAGGTGGCCCTTCTGCTTCCCGGCGGCGATGCCGAGGTCGGCGCTCCGGGCCTCGCCCGGCCCGTTGACCACGCACCCCATCACCGCCACCTGGATGGGGAGGTTCCGGTCCTCCAGCGCCGCCTGCGCCTCCTTGGCCACGGCGATCACGTCCACCTGCGCCCGGCCGCAGGACGGGCAGGCGATGAGGTCCAGCCCCTTGCGCTCGCGCAGGCCCAGCGCCTCCAGCAGTTGTCGTCCGGCCCGCGCCTCCTCCACCGGGTCGGCGGTGAGCGAGTAGCGGATGGTGTCCCCGATCCCCTCCGCCAGGAGCGTCCCGATGCCGGCCGTGCCCTTCAGCAGCCCCGCAGGTGGCGGGCCCGCCTCGGTCACCCCCAGGTGCAGGGGGTGGTCGAACGTCTCGGAGGCGAGGCGGTAGGCGGCGATCATGAGCGCCACCGACGAGGCCTTGACCGAGATCTTGACGTCGGTGAAACCGACCTCCTCGAAGTAGGCGAGCTCCATCTTGGCCGACTCCACCAGGGCCTCAGGGGTGGCCCCGTTGTAGCGCTTGTAGAGCTCGGGATGGAGGGAGCCGGCGTTCACCCCGATCCGGATGGGGACGCCCCGGTCCTTCGCCTCGGATGCCACCAGCTTGATCTCGGACTCCTTGCGGAGGTTGCCGGGGTTCAACCGCAGCCCGTGGACCCCTGCCTCCAGCGCGGCCAGGGCCATCTCGTGGTGGAAGTGGATGTCGGCCACGATGGGGACGGGCGACCGGGGGACGATGCGGGCCAGCCCTTCGGCCGCCGCCTCCTCGTTGCAGGTGCAACGGACGATGTCGGCTCCGGCGGCGGCCAGGGCGTAGACCTGGGCGAGCGTCCCCTCGACGTCGGCGGTCTTGGTGGTGGTCATGGACTGCACCGAGACGGGGGCCCCGCCGCCGATGGCCACGTCGCCGACGCGGATCTGGCGGGTCGGTCGACGCGCGGTGAGGAGGGAAGACGAGAGCTCCATCACCGTCCATTCTGCCGCGCCCGGCACGCCGGCCGTGCGACGCCCCGGCGAGGGCCGGTGCGCCGCCGCGGACACCGCGCCCGCGGGGCGCGCTCAGCCGAACGGGTTGGCCACCGGGTGGGCGATGTCCAGGAAGACCGCCGAGCCCACGATCACCAGGAGGACGGCCATGAAGGCGTAGGCCACCGGCACGAGCTTGGCCGCGTCGGCCTGGTAGTAGGGCCGACCCCGGCGGGTGCGGATCCGCTCGTACAGCGCGATCGCCACGTGGCCGCCGTCCAGGGGCAGCATCGGGAGCATGTTCATGAGCCCGAGGATGATGTTGAGCGCGATGAGGATCGAGAGGAAGTAGTAGACGCCCGCCTGCTCGGCCTGGGTCGCCAGCCGCGTCGCCTCCACGATCGACATCACGCGGTTGGACGATGTGGGGTTCTTGGCCGCCTTGGCGGCCGCCTGGGGGCTGGTCACCTGGTGGTAGAGGGCGGCGAGGCCCCCGGGTGAGAAGACGCGCCCGATGCCGATCACGGTGGCGCTGGTGACGTGCCCCACGTCCCGTCCGGCCGACGCCACCGCCTCCAGGGGGTTCTGGGCGACGAAGAGCGGCTGGAGCGTCGTCTCCACGCCGATCAGCCAGTCGGTCCTGGTGCCCGTGGCCGTGCCGAGCAGCTCGCGTGTCCCCTCCTTGTGGCCGGCCACCGGCCGGACCACCGTGGTGGACCGCCGTCCGTGGTCTGTCACCACCAAGGTGACGGGCCGTCCCCGCGACGCCTGGATGCCGGCGGCCAGCGCGCCGGATGTGGCGATCGCCCTGCCGTCGACCGACACGATGCGCTCGCCCGACCGGAGGCCCGCCGCCTGGGCTGCGGTCTGCGAGTGCCCGGCCCACTTCACGAAGCCCGCCACCACCACCTGGGTCGAGCTCGGGGTCCCGAAGGCGACGACCGCCACCCACGCCAGGACGAACGCCATGACGTAGTGCATGATCGACCCGGCGCTGGCCACGAGGATGCGGCGGTGGAACGGCTGGCGCCGGTAGGTGCGCGGCTCGTCGGCCGGGTGGACCTCCTCCAGGTTGGTCATGCCGGGGATCTTCACGTAGGCCCCGGCCAGGATCGGCTTCAGGCCGTACTCCGTCTCGCCCTTGCGCACCGACCACAGGCGCGGCCCGAAGCCGATGAAGAACTCCGTCACCTTCATGTGGCTGGCCTTTGCCGTCAGGTAGTGGCCGAGCTCATGGAAGACCACGATGATCACGATGGCGACGAGCACGAGGAGGAGATCGCCCAGCCCGGCCAGGATGAAGGCGGCGGCGATGGCGGCCAGCACGGCGACCGGGCGGGCGATGGCCCACCCGGTCGGGCGCGACGGCGGTCCCGGGGGCGGAGGCGCCGCCTCCGGCCCGGGAGGGTCCCCGGCGCTCGCCTCCGACCGGCCGGCGCCCGGCGGCGCTGTCGGGCCCACGGTCACACCGCTGCCAGCCGGCGCGCCACCACGGACTCGGCCAGGCGGCGGGCCCGGGCGTCGGCGTCGAGCACGTCGTCCACGGTGCGCAGCGGCGCCCCGTCGCAGCCGTCGAGGGTGGCCCGCACGACGTCGGCGATGCCCAACCAGTCGAGCCGGCCGTCGAGGAAGGCCGCCACCGCCACCTCGTTGGCGGCGTTGAGCCATGCCGGTGCCGGCCCCCCCGCCCGGCCGGCCTCGTAGGCCAGGCCGAGGCAGGCGAAGGTCTCCCGGTCCGGCGGCTCGAAGTGGAGCGACAGCGCCGATCCCCAGTCGATGGCCCCGAACGCGTGGGGCAGGCGCTCGGGCCAGCCCATGGCGTAGCCGATGGGGAGCCGCATGTCCGGGTGCGACAGCTGGGCGATCGTCGAGCCGTCGATCAGCTCCACCATGGAGTGAACGATCGACTGGGGGTGCACCACCACGTCGATCCGGTCGTAGGGGACGCCGAAGAGGGCATGGGCCTCGATCACCTCGAGCCCCTTGTTCATGAGGGTGGAGGAGTCGATCGTGATCTTCGGGCCCATGCTCCACGTGGGGTGGGCCAGCGCCTCGGCGGGTCCGACCGACGCCAGCTCGTCCCGGCGGCGGCCGCGGAACGGGCCGCCCGAGGCGGTCACGAGCAATCGGGCGACGGCGGCACCGGCCGGGGGCCCGGTGGCCGCCGCTCCGGCACCCGGTGCCCCAGGGAGCGGTCCCGCCGCGCCGGGCGCGTCGTCGCCCGGGACGCCGTCACCGGCGACCGCCCTCCCTGCGACGGCGCTGCCCTGTCCTGCGACGGCGCTCAGGCACTGGTGGATGGCGCAGTGCTCGGAGTCCACCGGGACGATCTCGGCCCCGGGGGTGGCGCGGGCACGGTGCACCACCGGCGCCCCCGCGATGAGCGACTCCTTGTTCGCCAGGGCCAGGCGCTTCCCCGCCTCGAGCGCCGCCAGGGTGACCGGGAGCCCGGCGAAGCCGACGACCCCGTTCACCACCACGTCGGCCGCCTGCGCCGCCACCACGAGCGCCTCGGGCCCGGCGAGCAGCTCGGTCCCCGCGGGGAGGCGGGGGGCAAGGCCGGGTGCGAGGGACGCGTCGCCGATGCCCACGAGGTCCGGGCGCAGGTGCGCCGCCTGCGCCGCCAGCACGTCGACCGATCGCTGGGCGGCGATGGCCACCACCCGGAACCGGTCCGGCGCGGCGTCCACGACGTCGACGGCCTGGGTCCCGATCGACCCGGACGACCCCACGAGGCTGACCGTCTTCATAGGGCTCCAAGCATGCCATCGCCGGTACCCCGATCCGGGGCGGCCGGCACGCGGGCGTGGCTGCCCGCCAGCCGCGCCGCGTCCCGGAGCCTCCGGCGCCTGCGCTCAGCCGTGGAAGGCCCGGACCAGGTAGTAGGTGGCGGGCAGCACGAAGAGCAGCCCGTCCACCCGGTCCAGCAGGCCGCCGTGCCCCGGGAGGATGCGGCCCATGTCCTTCAAGCCGAGGCGGCGCTTCACCAGGGACTCGCACAGGTCCCCGATCGGGCTGACGACGGCCACCACCACCCCCAGGACCAGCGCATGGAGGAGGGTCCAGGGGTGGATCAGGTGGACGACGCCGACCGAGAGCACCAGCGCCGCCACGGCGCCGCCCACGACCCCTTCCCACGTCTTCCCCGGGCTCACGTGGCTCAACGGATGGCGCCCCATCCAGGCGCCCACGGCCAGGGCGCCGACGTCGTAGGCGACGGCGGCGATCAGGGCGCCGAGCAGGTAGGCGATCCCGTGGCGGTCGGGGAACAGCGACGGGGCCAGGAGCAGGGCGGCGAACGAGCCGAACACCCCCACCCAGCAGTAGACGAGGAGGGTCGCCGCGGTGCTGCGCACCGGCTCGGCCCGGCGGTCCACGCCCACCAGGTGCCAGACGAAGGTGCCGGCCACGAGCAGCACGGTGACGAGGGGCAGGGCCCGCTCCGCCTCGAGGTACGAGCCGACGATCAAGCCGACCACCGCCACCAGGCCCAGCAGCGTCGCCGGGTGGTACCCGGCACGGCGGAAGGCGCCGAACGCCTCCACCGCTGCCAGCCCGAGCACCGCCGTCACGACCACCATCGAAGGCACGGTGCCGAAGTGGAAGGCGACCAGCGCCAACCCGCCGATCACGAGCCCGCTGGCGATGGCGGCCGGGATGTTGCGGCCCGTCCGCTGGGACATCGCGTCCTCGCCACGTCGCGCCGGCGCGAGCACGCGGCCCGGCGCGCCTGCACCGGGACCCGCCGGCCGAGGGCGCATGCCCGACGCGTCGCGGTCCCGCCCGCCCGCCGGCGGGCGGGCGGAGGGCGACGGCGCCGGCCCGGTACCCGGAGGGCCGGTGCGGTCCGCGCCCCGGCGCCGGCCCCGGCGTGCCTCGAGGTCGGCTGCCAGTGCCTCCTCCTCGAGCAGCTCGTCGGCGGTGGGACCTTCGTGCGCCACGTGGGCGCCGAGGACGCCCTCCTCGGCGACGCCGTCCTCGGCAAGAGGCTCCTCGGCGAGGGAACGCCCTCGACCGGCGTGCCCGGCCCGGGGCGGCCGGACCTCGTCCTCCGCCTCCCCGACGGCGTGCGCAGCCGAGCCCGGCAGGTGCAGCTCCGTCGTCTTCTCGCCGGCCACGGTGTCGGGGTCCCATGAGTCGTCGGCGGGGGCCCATCCGTGGCCCGCGGCCGTCGGCGCCACGCCCTCGCCCCCGTCTTCCAGGTCGGGCGGGTGCGCGTCGCCCCACGGCGCACCGAGCTCGTCGCGGTCGGGCGTCTCCGTTCCCTCGGGAACGGGCGCGGGGTGGGCGGCTTCGCCTTCCCAGCGGGTGCTGCCGGGCTCCTCGTCCCAGCGGGCGCCGCCGGGCTCCTCGCCCCAGCGGGCGCCGGGACCTGCGGCACCCTCGTCCCAGGTGGTGAACAGGTCCTCCTCGTCGAGCTCGTCCCCCTGGGACGGTCCGCCGAGCTCGAAGCTCCACGGCTCGCGTTCGGCGATGTCGGCTTCGTCCAGCCGACGTCCCTCACCGGCCCCTGGCCACAGGGCGGCGTCCAGGGGGTCGGCCCGGTCCCAGTCGGCGTGCTCCTCCCGCCACGACGGCTCGGGTACCGCGGCCCACGGGTCGTCGTCGGCACCCGGGCGCGACAGCACGGCCGGCACCTCCCCCGTGGGTGCCTCCGTCCAGTGCGGGAGGGCGGGCTCGGCCGGCGCCGCCCAGTCCTCGGGCCCGAACGCCTCGGCCTCGCCGGCCGCGCCGGGCTCCGTCTCGTCGTCAACGGCGTCCTCCACCGGGCCGCCGGCCCGGTGCGCGCCGATGATCCGCACCGGCCCGGTGCGCGGCTCGACCGAGCCCTCGTTGCCGTCGCGGTGCTGTTCGTCCACTGTGCCGTCCGTCCTGACGTCGCCTGTCATCGCGCCCCCCGTCGGGCCCGCGCCCTGCCGACCCCGCGGCGCCGGGTGCGCCGCGTCGGGACGGGGCACTCAGACCTCGAGCAGCTCCTTCTCCTTGTGGGAGAGGAGCTGGTCGACTGCAGTCACCTGTTGATGCGTGATCTTCTCGAGCTCCTTCTCCACCCGGTCCAGCTCGTCGGTGGAGAGGGACCCCTCCTTCTCCATGGCCTCCAGCTCGTGGCGGGTCGCCCGGCGCAGGTTGCGGATCGCCACGCGGCCCTCCTCGGCCTTGTGGCGGACCACCTTCACCAGCTCCTTGCGGCGCTCCTCGGTGAGCGGGGGAAAGGCCAGCCGGATCACCGAGCCGTCATTGGACGGGTTGATGCCCAGGTCGGAGCCCTGGATCGCCTTCTCGATGGCACCGAGGGCGCTCTTGTCGTACGGCGTGACCACGAGGAGCATGGCGTCCGGGACGGTGAACCCGGCGATCTGGCGCAACGGGGTGGGCGTGCCGTAGTACTCGACGGTCAGGTGCTCGACCAGAGCCGGCGAGGCCCGGCCCGTGCGCACGGCCGAGAACTCCGACCGTACGTGGTCCACCGCCTTGGCCATCTTGTCGCGGGCTTCCTCCACGACGAGCTCGACCAGGTCGTCGTCCATCACCGGACAAGCGTACCGATCTGCTCGCCGGCGAGTGCGCGGTGCAGGTTGCCGGGGGCCATCACGTCGAAGACCAGGATCGGGAGGTTGTTGTCCTTGCAGAAGGTGACGGCCGTGAGGTCCATCACCCGCAGGTCCCGGGACACGATGTCCATGAAGGAGATCTCGTCGTAGCGGGTGGCCGAGGCGTCGAGGCGCGGGTCGGCGCTGTAGACGCCGTCGACCCCGCCGTGGGTCCCCTTCAAGAGGAGCTCCGCCTCGATCTCCGCCGCCCGCAGGGCGGCCGAGGTGTCGGTGGTGAAGTACGGGTTCCCCATGCCGGCGGCAAAGATGACGACCCGCCCCTTCTCCAGGTGGCGGATGGTGCGCCGGCGGATGTAGGGCTCGGCGACCTCGGCCATGTGCACCGCGGTGCAGACCCGGGTGGGCTGGTTCTTGTGCTCCAGCGCATCCTGCAGCGCCAGCGCGTTGATGACCGTGCCGAGCATCCCCATGGTGTCGGACGTGGCCCGGTCCATCCCGGCGCCGGCGCCGGTGGTGCCTCGCCAGATGTTGCCTCCGCCGATCATGACGGCGAGCTGCAGGGGGAGCTCGCCGAGCGCCACCGCGATCTCGCCGGCGATGCGCTCGACCACGGCTGCGTCGATGGTCTCGTCGGACGCGGAGGAGGCGAGGGCTTCCCCGGACATCTTGAGGACCAACCGGCGCGGCTCACCCACGGCCCGCTCCTCCGACGGCGGCGACCGGTCCGGCGCTCAGGAGCCGATCACCACCTGGGCGAAGCGGACCACGGTGGCCTCGCCGAGGAGATCGGCGATCGTCCGCTTCTCGTCCCGCACGTAGGGCTGCTCCACCAGGACGCGCTCCTTGTACCAGCCGCTCATCCGCCCCTCGACGATCTTGGGCAGCGCCGCCTCGGGCTTCCCCTCGTTGCGGCTGATCTCCTCCACCGTCGCCCGCTCGGCGGCCACCTCGTCGGCGGGGACCTCGTCGCGCCCGAGGTACTGCGGGCGGGCGAAGGCGATGTGCGTGGCCACCTGGTGGGCCAGCTCCTGGGTGCCACCCTGGAGCAGGACGAGCACGGCGTTCACCCCGCGCCCGGCCTGCTGGTGGAGGTAGGTGTCGAGCACCTGGCCGTCGCCGCTCTCCATCCGGACCACCCGGCCCACGGCGATGTTCTCCTGGAGGCTGGTGCGGAGCCGGTCGACCGCGTCCTGGCGCTCGGCCAGGGCGTCTTCGCCCTTGGTGGCCACGAGCTCTGCCAGCTCGTCCACCAGCGAGACGAACTCGGGCGCCTTGGCCACGAAGTCCGTCTCGCACCGCAGCTCGACGATGGCCGCCGTCGAGCCCTGGCGCACCGCCGCCACCGCCCCCTGGGAGGCTTCACGGTCCTCCCGCGCGCTGGCCTTGGCAAGCCCCTTGACGCGGAGCCACTGGACCGCCTCCTCCATTGTCCCCTTGGTCTCCTCCAGGGCGCGCTTGGCGTCCATCATCCCGACGCCGGCGAGCCGGCGCAGGGTCTGCACGTCCTTGGCGGTGTAGTCGGGCATCTCAGGCCTCCGTGGCGATCGTGGTCGTGGTGGCCGCAGCCTGCCCGTCGGGGGCGGCGCCTGATGGTCCGGCCGCCTCTGCAGCCGCAGCCTGCCCGTCGGGGGCGGCGCCTGATGGTCCGGCCGCCTCTGCAGCCGCAGCCTGCACCGGCGCGGGTGCGACCGGTGCGGCCTCAGCGCCCTCCTGGGCCTCGGCTCGGGAGGTCTCGGGCCCGGGCGGCGGCTCGGGGTGGGACGCCTCGACGGTGGCCCTCGGGCGTGGCCGGGGTGGCCCCGGGGGGGCGGCGGCCGCGGCGGCCGCCTCCGCCTGGCGGGGAGCCGGGCGGTGGGTGGCGATCCAGCGGCCCTCGGCCACCGCGTCGGCGATCACCCGGCACATGAGGGCGCCGGACCGGATGGCGTCGTCGTTGCCGGGGATCACGTAGTCGACGACGTCGGGGTCGCAGTTCGTGTCCACGACGGCCACGACCGGGAGCCGGAGCTTGTTCGCCTCGGTGACGGCGATGTGCTCCTTCTTGGTGTCGATCACGAAGATGGCCTCGGGCAGGTGGTCGAGGTTGGCGATCCCGCCGAGGTTGCGGCTCAGCTTCTCGAGCTCCCGCACGTGGCGGAGGGCCTCGCGCTTGGGCATGTTGTCGAAGTCGCCCGCCGCCTGCATGGTCCGCAGGTCCTGCATCCGCTTGACGCGGGCCGACACCGTCTGGAAGTTGGTGAGCATGCCGCCGAGCCACCGCTGGTTCACGTAGGGCATGCCGCAGGCTTGGGCGTAGTCGGCCACCGGACCCTGCGTCTGCTTCTTGGTGCCGACGAACAGGATGCTCCCGCCACCGGCCACGAGGTCGCGCACAAAGGTGTAGGAGCTCTCGATCCCCTCGAGGGTCTTCCGCAGGTCGATGAGGTAGATCCCGTTGCGCTCGCCAAGGATGTAGCGGCGCATCTTGGGGTTCCAGCGACGGGTCTGGTGGCCGAAGTGCACCCCGGCTCCCAGCAGCTGTCGCATCGTGACGACGGCCATGCAGCTTCCTCCAGTCGGTTTCTTCTTCCCCGGCGCTGCACCCCCCGTGGGGGCGACCGTGGAACGCGCTCGGGTGCGGGTAGTTGGTGGACACGGAGCCCGCCGGGAAGACGGGCAGATCGAGGATACCCGCTGCGGCGGCACCCCGGCCACCGGCGCCCGGCCGGGCCCGGCAGGGGCCGGCCGGGGCCCGGGGCCGCTCCCCACATCCGGGGCGCAGCCGGCGCTCCGTCCCCGGGCGGCCCGGATCTCAGGCCCGTGGATGGGTCCCGGAGTAGATGTCGACCAGGCGCTCGCGGCTGACGTGGGTGTAGATCTGGGTCGTCCGCAGGCTGGCGTGGCCGAGCATCTCCTGGACGACGCGCAGGTCGGCGCCGCCGTCGAGCAGATGGGTCGCCATCGTGTGCCGAAGGGCGTGGGGATGGGTCGGGACCGGGGATCGCCGGTCCAGGATGCGCCGGACGTCTCGGGGCCCGAGCCGGTTCCCCCGCTGGTTCACGAAGACCGCCTGGGATGGGGTCTCGGGTCCCGCCACCTCTCGTCGTCCCTGGTCGAGCCAACGGGCGAGCGCGGCGGCGGCGCGGTCGTGGATGGGGACCCGGCGCTCCTTCGACCCCTTGCCGAGCACGGTGACGACGCGGCCGGCGAGATCGAGGTCGCCACGGTCGAGCCCGCAGAGCTCCGAGACCCGGATCCCGGCGGCGTAGAGCAGCTCCAGCACGGCGTCGTCCTGGAGGGCGAACGCCTCGGCCCGCGCCCGGCGGCGGAGCTCCGGGGTGCGCCGGCGCCCCCGGGCCGCCGCGCCTCTTGGACCCGGCCCGGCGGCGTCGGGGGCAGCGCCGTCCCGGTCAGCGCCCTCGTGCCCGGCGGCGTCGGGGTCAGCGCCGTCGAGGAGCAGCGCCAGCTCCCGGTGGGAGAGCACCGACGGCAGGCGGCCGGCCGCAGCGGGGGCGCCGAGGCGGCCGGCCGGATCGTCGGCGACCACGCCCCGGCGCCGGCACCAGCCGAAGTACGCCCGCAGGGCGGCAGCCTTGCGGGCCACCGACGCCCGGGCGTAGCCCCTCGTCGACAGAAAGGCCAGGTAGCGCCGGAGGAGCACCCGCGTCACCGACGACGGAGCGGTGCAGCCGCTCCGAGCGGCCCACTCGGCGAACGCCTCGACGTCCGCCCGGTAGGCACGCCGGGTGGCGGCCGACCGGGCGCGGAGCCAACGGTCGAACTCCTCCATCTGCCACGACGGGCCGGCGGCCTCCCCCATCGCCTCCACGGTACCGCCGGGGGGGCGCCGGGCCGGGGAGCGCACGCGTGCCCCACGGTCCGCTCGCAGCGCCGTAACCTTGCCGCCATGAGCAGCCGCATCCTGGTGGTGGAGGACGACGAGCGCATCCGCTCGTCCATGCGGCTCGCCCTGGAGGGCGAGGGGTACGAGGTCGACGAGGCAGCGAGCGGGGAGGAGGCGCTCGACCGGTTCGCCGGCCGGCCCGCCGACGTCGCCCTCATCGATCTGATGCTGCCCGGCATGGACGGCTTCGAGTGCTGCCGGGCCCTGCGCCGGCAGAGCGCGGTGCCGATCATCATCGTGACGGCCCGGACCGACACCCACGACGTGGTGGCGGGACTGGAGGCGGGCGCCGACGACTACGTGACGAAGCCCTTCGTCACCAAGGAGCTGGGTGCCCGCATCCGGGCGCTGCTGCGCAGGGTGCGCCCGGCCGACGAGGAGCCGACGGTCTTCGCCTTCGGCGACATGGAGCTCGCGCCCGAAGAGGGGGTGCTGCGGCGGCAGGACGGCGCCGAGGTGCACTGCACGAAGACGGAGTTCCGGCTCCTGTGCGAGCTGGCGTCCAGCCCCAACAAGGTGCTCAGCCGGGAGCAGCTGCTCGATCGGGTCTGGGGGTACGACTACTTCGGCGACGGCCGGCTGGTCGACGTCCACATCCGGCGCTTGCGGACGAAGATCGAGCCCGACCCGGCCCTGCCGCGCCACATCCTCACCGTCCGGGGCATGGGCTACAAGCTTGTGCCCTGAGCAGCACCGCTCGAGGCGCCCGCCGCTGTGGACCCGCCTCGGCCTGCGGGGGCGGGTCACCGTCACCTTCGCTCTCGGCGCCCTCATCCTCTCGGTGCTGATGGGGGCCATCAGCTACTTCACGACGCGGCACTTCCTCGTGGGCGAGCGGGAGAGCGCGTCCATCAAGCTCGCGTTCGGGAACGCCAAGACAATCCGAGAGGACATCCAGCTCCACGCACAGGACAAGACACGGCCGCTGGCGACAACGATCGCACGGGCACTGTCGATCGCCGACTCGGGCACAAAGACATCGCACTCGATCCTGCGCTACGACGGCACGTGGCACGTCCGGGAGCTCCAGTTCAACCAGAACGCCCTCCCCGCTTCTCTGCGGGGGGCCCTGCGGTCCGACGGCGCCGCCGCCCAGACCTACACCTACCGGGGCACACCGGAGCTCGCCGTCGGCGTGCGGATCCGGCCCATCCACGCCGTGTACTTCGAGATCTTCGACATGGTCGACCTGGCGCACACGCTGCGGGTGCTCCTGCTGGCCCTGGTGGGCGCCGGCGTCGTCACGACCGTCTTCGGTGCGGCGCTCGGCCGCTGGGCCAGCGGCCGCTCCCTCCGCCCGCTGACCGGGGTCTCGAGGGTTGCCGCCACCATCGCCGGAGGCGACCTCGGGACCCGCCTCGCCGCCGCCCCGGGCGACCCCGACCTGGCCGCGCTCACGCGGTCGTTCAACCGCATGGTGGACCAGCTCCAGGAGCGAATCGAACGCGAAGCCCGCTTCACCTCCGACGTCAGCCACGAGCTGCGCTCCCCCCTCACCACGCTGGCGGCCAGCCTGGAGGTGCTCGAGCACCAGGCGGGCACGCTGACGCCCTCGGGACGCCGGGCGCTCGAGCTCCTGACCGCCGACGTGCGGCGGTTCCAGCGCATGGTCGGGGACCTCCTCGAGATCTCCCGCTCCGACACCGGGTCGGCCGACGTGTCCCTGGAGGAAGTGGACCCGGGGGAGCTCGTCCGCCGCTCGATTCTCGCCGCCCAACGCACGCTGCCGGCCGCCGGCGAGCCGCCTGCGGTGTGGGTCGACCCGGCGCTGGAGGACATCCGCCTGCTCGTGGACAAGCGACGGTTCGAACGGGTGATGACCAACCTGATCGAGAACGCCGCCCACTACGGGGGAGGTGCGACGGCAGTGCGCGTGGAGCGCGGTCCGTCGATGGACGGCCACGACGCATCGGTCCGGATCTCGGTCGAGGACGCCGGTCCCGGCGTGCCCGAGAGTGAGCGGGGACGGGTGTTCGAACGCTTCTACCGGGGCCACGCCGCCTTCCAGCGGGGGGCGGGCACCGGCACCGGCCTCGGCCTGGCCCTGGTGGCCGAGCACGTACGGCTGCACGGGGGCCGTGTCTGGGTCGACGATGCCGGCGCCGGCGGAGCGCGCTTCACCATCGAGCTGCCCGGCCACCTCGCCGACGACGACGACCAGGATTCGCCCGCACCGGCGCGGGGGTCGCCGTGACGACGAGGATCCCGCCCGTCTCCCGCAAGGTGCCCTGCACCGGTGGGTGGCGCCGCCGGGGCGCCGCTGCGGCCGGGGTGCTGGTGATGGCCGCCTCGGGTCTCGCGCTCGCCGCCTGTGGGATCCCCACCCAGGCGACGGCCCATGCCCTCGCCGTGACACCCAAGGTGAACGCCTCCGCGCCGGGGGCGAGCACAACGGCCAGGCCGACACGGTCGGGCCTCTTGCCGGTCACAGTCTTCTTCATCGCGAAGGGCGCCTACGTCGTGCCCGCGCCGCGGTACGTCAAGCCCCCTGCGTCGGTGGCAACCGCGGTCGACACGCTCCTGGCGGGACCGACGACACACGAGCTGTACAGCGAGGGGCTCACCACGGCCTTGAGCCCGAGCATCAAGCTGCTGCACACGACCCGGCGCACGACCCACACCGGGACGGTGGAGATCATCGACTTCACAACACACTTCGGATCGCTGTCGGGGACACAGGAGGTCCTGGGGGTGGCCCAGGTGGTCTTCACGGTGTCCGAGACGGTGCAACCGAACATCGGGGTGCTGTTCGAGATCGACACAATCCCGATCCCCGTCCCGATCGCATCGGGCGGCGGCGGCCTCGACGGCTCGCCCGTCCACCAGTCGGACTACGCCTCGCTGCGCCCGGCGACAACACCGTCCACCACGACCGCGACCACCGCTCCGCACTGACGGCATGCGGGGCCCGACGGGTCGGGAGACCCGCCGGGCCGGTGCGCTCAGCCCACAGCCTCCTCGCGCCAGCGCACGCGTGGGGCGGCAAGCCACAGATGCTCGAGGTCGTAGAACGAGCGCAGCTCCTCCAGGAACACGTGGACAACGACTGTGCCGTAGTCCATGAGCACCCAGCTCGCATCTCGCAGGCCCTCGACCCGCAGGGGCCCGCGGCCCTCGCGCTGTTTCACCCGGAGCTCGATCTCCTCGACGAGGGTGCGAACCTGGCGCACGTTGCGCCCGCTCGTGATCACGAAGGCGTCGACGACACCGAGCGCCTCCTCCATGTCCAGCACCACCGTGTCGCTTCCGAGCTTCTCGTCCGCTGCGGCCGCCGCGACGAACGCCGTGCCGGGAAGCGTCAACGGATCCCTCCCAGGACGATCACCGCCAGCAGGAACACGACGGCCAGGACGGCGATGCCCGCCGCGGCGTAGCGGCGCTGCTGCCGGCGGAGCTGGCGCCGCTCCTCGCGCAGGGAGCGGCGGTCGGCGACGAGCGGCGGCGGGGGCACCGGGGTGGCCACCGCGGCCAGGGCGACGGCGGCGGGCACGGCGAAGGGCTCGCCGGCGGGCGCGCTCGCCTCGCCGAGGGGCTCGGCGCCGCGGGCGGACCCGCCCTCCGTCACGGGCGACCCGGCGCCGGGCGGCCGGGTGGCGCTCCGGGGCAGCTTCGCCGTGTCCATCGCCGAGACGGTCATCTGCCCACAGCGTACAGACCGCGGGCGCGGATGCAACGGATGACCGCGTCGGGGACGAGCCCTTCGACCGGCAACCCCCGGTCCAACCGGTCCCGCACCTCGGAGCTCGACACGTCCACCGGGTCGCCCTGGACGTGCACCACCCGCCAGCCCGGCGGGTCGGCCGCCCGGGCGCTCTGGGGACGTGTGACGACCACCAAGGTGACCTGCCGGCGCAGGTCGTCGACCCGGGTCCACGTGGGGAGGCTGGGCACGAGGTCGGCTCCCACGACGAGGTACAGCGAGGGAGGGACCTCGCCGGCCGCCCGGGCGCAGGCGCCGAGCTCCTCCACCGTGTCCACGGTGTAGCTCGGGCCGCCGCGGTCGATCTCGACGCGGCACGCCTCCACCCCGGGGACCAGGCCGGCCGCAGCCTCGACCATCGCCAGCCGGTCCTCGGCGGGGGTCACCGAGCGCTGGGGGACCTTCTGCCAGGGCTCGTTGGCCACCACGAGCAGGAGCCGGTCCAGGCCGAGCGCGTCGCGACAGGCCCGGGCGGCGGCCAGGTGGCCGCAGTGCGGAGGGTCGAACGTGCCGCCGAGCAGGCCCCAGCGGGCCGGCGGGCCCGCTGGCCCCGACCCCCCACCGGCTGCCACGGCCTGGCCCGCCGGCGCCTGGGGCGCGGCCGGGCGGGGGGGCGCCGCGGGGTCGGACATGGGCCGAGCGTACGCGTCCGGCCAGGATCGAAACAGGCCGTACGCTACGGGGATGCCCGACGACGTGGCCGACGAGATCCTGGGCCCGGGGGCCGACGGCGAGGGCACCTCGGCCTCGTGGTCGGCGAGCTCGTGGCGGCGACGCGCCGCGGCACAGCAGCCCCAGTGGCCGGACGAGGAGGAGCTGAAGCACGCCGTCTCGACGCTCGCCGCCCTCCCCCCCCTCGTCATCGCCAGCGAGACGCGCAGCCTGACGGCGGCGCTCGCCGCCGTCGCCCGGGGGGAGGCGTTCCTCTTGCAGGCGGGCGACTGCGCCGAGTCGTTCCGGGAGTTCGGCGCCGACCACATCCGGGACAAGCTGAAGGTGGTCCTCCAGATGGCGGTCACCCTGACCTACGCCGCCGGTGTCCCGGTGGTGAAGGTGGGACGCATCGCCGGGCAGTTCGCCAAGCCCCGCACCGCGGCCGTCGAACGCGTCGGGGACCTCGAGCTCGAGGCGTTCCGTGGGCACATGGTCAACGACGAAGCCTTCGACGTGCAGGCCCGGCGACCCGACCCTGCCCGCCTGGTGAGCGCGTACCACCAGGCCGCCGCCACCCTCAACCTCCTGCGCGCCTTCACCAAGGGCGGCTTCGCCGACCTCTCGCACGTCCACAAGTGGAACCAGGAGTTCGTTGCCAGCTCGAGCGAGGGGCGGCGCTACGAGCGGATCGCCAAGGAGATCGACCGGGCGCTGCGGTTCATGGCGGCCTGCGGCATCGACCTGCAATCGGAGGAGAGCCTCCACGAGACGGACTTCTGGACCAGCCACGAAGCGCTGATCCTCCACTACGAGGAGGCCCTCACCCGGCAGGACTCCCTCACCGGCGACTGGGTGGACACCTCCGGCCACCTGCTGTGGGTGGGCGAGCGCACGCGCCAGCCCGACGGAGCCCACGTCGAGTTCCTGTCCGGGGTCATCAACCCGGTGGCCGTGAAGCTCGGCCCCACCGTCACCCCCGACGAGGTGGCGGTCCTTTGCGCACGCCTGGACCCCGAGCGCACGCCGGGGCGCCTCACGCTCATCACCCGGATGGGCGCCGGGAGCGTCGCCGACGCGTTGCCCCCGCTGGTCGAGCGCGTCCGGGAGGCCGGGCATCCCGTCGTGTGGGCCTGCGACCCCATGCACGGCAACACCTTCACGAGCGAGGGAGGTCGGAAGACCCGCCGCCTCGGGGACATCGTGTCCGAGCTGCGCGAGTGGTTCGGCGTCCATCGCGAGCTCGGATCGTGGCCCGGCGGCGTCCACGTGGAGCTCACCGGCGACGACGTCACCGAGTGCCTCGGTGGGGCCGAGGAGATCATGGAGGGCGACCTGGCCCAGCGTTACACCACGGCCTGTGACCCCCGCCTCAACGCCCGCCAGTCGCTCGATCTCGCCTTCGACGTCGCCGAGCTGCTCCGGGGCTGAGCAGCCCCCTCCGCCCGACGCGCCCCAAGGCTCCTGCGTACGCGCGCAATTGGCCCGTGTACTTGCGTTCCGAGCGCGCAAGATTACAATTTCGCCGGGATGGGACCTGAGCGGAGCCGTGCCACTACCCCCTTCTTTCGTCGCGCAGACAGTGCGCGGCGGCTGCACCCGTGGTTGCTGGCCCTCTCATCCCTGGTGCTCGCGTGCGCGTCGACGCTCGTCACGGTCGCCGTCCCGCACGCACCCCTCGCCGGTGCCAGCTCGCCGGCGACCTCGGCCTCCCCGACCACCTCGGCGCCGGCGCTGACACCGCCGGGAGCGACACTGCCCACGGCCGACCAGGCCTACTGGCTCGACGCCTCGAACGGCGCGGTGTACGCCTTCGGCGGGGCCCCGCAGTACGGGACAATGGCGCACACGGTCCTCAACAAGCCGATCGTGGGCATGGCGTCGACGGCCACAGGCGGCGGGTACTGGATGGTGGCGACCGACGGCGGCATCTTCACCTTCGGCAACGCCGTCTTCCGGGGTTCGATGGGCGGGTCCCACCTCAACGAGCCGATCGTGGGCATGGCGGCCGACCCGGCCACGGGCGGGTACTGGGAGGTGGCCAGCGACGGCGGCATCTTCAGCTTCGACGCCCCGTTCTTCGGCTCGATGGGAGGCTCGCACCTGAACAAGCCGATCGTGGGCATGGCGGCCACGGCAACAGGCGGGGGCTACTGGCTCGTCGCCAGCGACGGCGGCATCTTCACCTTCGGGAACGCCCGGTTCTACGGCTCGACCGGGGCCATGGTGCTGAACAAGCCGATCGTCGGCATGTCGCCCAGCCACACAGGCGACGGCTACTTCCTCGTCGCCAGCGACGGCGGCATCTTCACCTATGGGAACGCCGCCAACCACTTCTACGGCTCGCTGGGCGGGGTGGACGAAGCGCGTCCCATCGTCGGCGTGGCCTCCCTGTACGACAACCAGGGCTACTGGATGACGAACAACAACGGCGGGGTCACGAACTTCGGGACAGCCCGGTACTTCGGCTCCACCCCGCAGACCATCCCCTCGCCCGTGGTCGGCATCGCCATCGCCAAGGGCACCGGCGTCGCCACCGGCTCCTCGTACCAGTCCGGCAGCTACGGGTACGACGTCTCCAACTACCAGTGCACACATTTCCCGCCCAACCCCCACGCCATCGGCATCGTGCAGGTGGACGGGTGGGGCGACACGGCGACCAATCCCTGCCTCACCCAGGAGGCGACATGGGCCGGCGCCGGGCTGAACCTCTACGTGTTCATGGTCTACGGCACCTCGGCGACAGCCGAGCCCGGCTGCACACAGTCGACGCTCCCCGCCGCCTGCAACTTCGGGTACCAGGTCGGGCTCAGCGACTACGCCACCGCCAAGGCCGCCATCGGCACACGGGCCACAGTGGCGTGGTGGCTGGACGTCGAGCACGCCGGCACAAACTGGTCCAAGACAACTGCGGCCAACTACTCGGTGATCCAGGGCACCCTGCTCGCCCTCAACAAAGCGGAAGGGTTGAACACAGTCGGCATCTACGCCAGCCCCGACGTGTGGCCGACCATCGCCGGGCCGAACCGGCCGTCGGTCCCGTACTTCGCGGCCGACTGGGCGAAGCAGAACCCCCAGACAATCTGCACATCCCTGAAGACGACATTCTCCGGTGTCCCTTCGGGCCCGCTGGCGCTGGTGCAGTACTCGAGCCCCAGCTACCCCTTCGCCGCGGGGGACATGAACGTCGCCTTCGACAACGACTACGCCTGCTGACGGGCCGGCGCCTCAGCCGGCGCCTCAGCGGGGTCCTCACGAAACGGGTTACGAAAGCCCGTCCTCGGTACCGAGGGCCCTGTGGGGCCACCGGCAGGGGGCTGAGGTCACTCGCCGGGCCTCGTTGGCTGTCCCCTCGGCGCGATGGAAGGAGGTGGTCGCCCACCGCCGCTGACGCTGCTGCGGTCATCTCCTCGAACCCGTGGTCCGGGGTCGTCGGGTCCGCACCACGGAGGCCAGGCAATTGGCACAGACGACCTTGCCGAGTTGTGCCGGGCACTCCCAGCCCAGCGTTCCTTGCCCCGGTCGTTCACCTTCGGCCTCGCGTTCTGGACGCGCCGCAGGGCGACGACCTGGCCAAGTTCGCGTTGAACTCCTCGAGCTCAGGTCACGTACCGATCAACTTCGCGCCCTGAGCATCAATCTGGCCGACGTCGGACCGTGTCGAAGCTGCCCATGGGCACAGCCAATCCCAAGACACGACGAGCACGGCCGCCACGGTCTCGTACGGCACGAGTGCGGCCCGCGGGTCAGGTCGGGATGAAGAGGAGGTCCTCGATGCGGAACTCCGAACCCCAGCGGGCCAGTAGTTCGTCGGCAGAGCCGTAGGGGGTGACGCTCCCTGGGCTGGAGCGCTCGATGACGTTGATCCGGTAGCCGAGATCTACGAAGAACGACAGGTAGTCACGGGGTTCCATCTCCGAGATGCGGCGAAGCATGTCGCAGCTGAACTCGGAGACCACGAATGGGCGGTGTCCAGCGATCGTCTCGCCCCCCCCCTGATGACCAAGCCCTCGGCACCTTCGACATCCATCTTCACGAGGTCCACGTGTTGATCGGCGTCGACGACATCATCGAGGCGCAGAAGGGGCACGACCGTTCCGGCATCGCGCACGGTCGAGCGGGACGACTGGTTGAGGAGGCCACCGTTCGTGCCGACGTGCGCGGTGAAGTAGCTCCAACCTCTCTCACTTGCGAGCGCTACGGGCAGCAGGGTCACATTCGTCAGATCGTTCTCTTCGACCGCTGCCCAAAGAAGGAGACAGTTGTCGGGGTTCGCCTCAATAGCCAGCACGGAACCTTCCTCCCCGACGAGCGAGGCGAGTCGAACGGTGTGATAGCCGACGTTCGCCCCGATGTCGACGCAGCGAAATCCTGGCCGGCAAAGGTCCCGGAGCACCGCCGTGACATGAGGCTCGAAGTTGTCGTCGAGCACGAACGGCGTGACCGCTCCGTCGTCGGGGTCCAGAGCGAACCGCAAGCCGTCCTCCTCACGCCAGAGAACCTGGTCGCGCACGAGGTGTACGGATACGGGAGAGGGATACGTCTGACGGTCGAGCGAGCTGAGTATGTGGTGGACGTCGCGCAGGGTGCGCACACGGTCTCGACCTTGCAAGAGCGCTCTCGCCGACGCAAGCAGCTCCGGGCGATGGCCGTCGGCGGGGTAGAGGATCGGCAATAGCTCCGAGAGCGCTATACCTGGCCGCTGCAGCGGATCGACGAGGCGAAGCAGCAACGGCCGAAGTCGGCCGCCCACGGGCCCGGTCGCTAAGGGTGACACGCGCCTTACAAGGTCCCTTGCATTGGTGCCCATTCTCCGATCCATCGCTCCCACTCTGGCCCAAGGGGTAGTCCTGTGGCGCACTGCTGAGTGAAGACCCTATGTCGTCCGCGCCGGCCGTCCCGCCCGCCTTGATCGCTTTGGTCGCACCCGGCGCTGAGATGAGCCGCGAAGCTGCTCGACTGCGAACGGGACCGTACGACCAACCTCGTGTCAGTCTTGAGCCCCGGCCGAGCATCGAGTAGGGCAGGCGGAAGCGTCGTACCAGGTGGAGGGCTATGTACCTGGCCTGACGCCCTGAGGTCGCACCCGGTTTGGCCACACCGTGCACACACCGCCTGAGCGGCAGGAAGTCGGATCGGCGGAGGAGTTACGTAAGCACCCCTCAGCCGGCGCCGGCAGCCCGGCGCCCGGTGCGAACCGGCGCCGTCCGCCCGCCGCCGCTCACGCCAGCTCGGCCACGAACCGCTCGAGCTGGCGGAGGGTCCGGCACTCCACCACCGCGTCGCAGTGCACCGCGTACTCGTCCACGATCGAGTCGCCCGATCCCCAGTACTGGCGGGGCTCGGGGTTGAGCCAGTAGACGTGCCGGGCCTGGTGCTGGAGCCGCTCGAGCACCCATGCCCCCGATGCGTGGTAGTTGTTGCGGGCGTCGCCCAGCACCAGCACGGTGGCCCTGGAGGTCACGTCGTCTCCCCAGCGCCGGTCGAACTCGCTGAGCGCGTGGCCGTAGTCGGAGTGGCCGTCCACCCACACCACGTCGGCCTCAGCGGTGATCCGGCGCACCGCCGACGATGGGTCGTCGGCGCGTTCGAAGATCCCGGTGACCTCGTCGATGGCGTCCACGAAGACGAAGCTGCGCACCTTGGCGAACTGGGTGCTGATGGCGTAGACGAGCTGGAGGGTGAAGCGGGCGAAGGACGCGACCGACCCCGAGATGTCGGCGACCACGAAGATCTCGGGCTTGGCGGGCTTGGGATGGCGGAACCGGGGCTCGACCGGGACGCCGCCGGTGGAGAGGGACCGGCGCACCGTCGCCCGGAAGTCGAGCGGGCCCCGCCGGCGGTGCCGGCGCTTGCGGCCGAGCCGAACCGCCAGCTTCCGTGACAGGGGATGGAGCGCCCGGTGCAGTGCGGCCAGCTCCTCGGCGGTGGCGTGCATCACGTCGACGTCCTCGGGCAGTGGGCGGCGCACCGACTTGGCGAGGGCCTCGGCGCCGCGATCGGCCACCAGCCGGCGCCGGATCTCGGCTTCGACCGCCGCGCGCAGGGCCGCGATGCGGGCGCGGTACTCGTCGGCCACCAGGCGCTCCTCCAGCGCCGTCAGGGCCGTCTCCGCCCGCTCCTCGTCCATCAGGCGCTCGAGCAGGCTGTCGAGGTCCAGGTGGCGAAGCGTCCGGTACAGGTAGTACGTGCCGCCTACCGGCCGGCCCGGCTCCATCGCCGCGTACCGCTCCACCGCGTGGCGCGCCGCCGCCGCCGCCAGGGCCCGGTCGCCGCTGCGCACCGCCCGCAGCACCATCGCCGCCAGCTCCTCTGCGCTCAGCGAGTCGACGGCGCCCCCCTCCCCGCGGCCGGCGCCGGCGCCCTCGGCACCCGAGGCCGCTCCGGGCTCGCCGGGCGCGCCCTCCGGGGCGTCCGGGAGGCCGTCCACCTCGCTCCCCCGCTGCCCGGTGCCGTGGCGAGGAGCGAAGTAGATCTCGAAGGCCGTCTCGAAGGCCCCCCAGTGGGCGCTCGACTTCACGAGCGTCGCCCCCAGCGCCGCCTTGAGGGCGTGCCGGTCCTCGAGGGGGACGTGGTGGACGGCCCGGGCCGCGTCCAGGTGCTCGGTCAGCGACACCGGCAGGCCGGCCGACCGCAACTCGACCACGAAGCCCGACAGGAGGTCAAGCACTGCCGGCGAGCAGCTCCTTCCTGGCGCGCTCGATGTCCTGCTCGTACTTCAACAGCACGTGCAGGGTGTCCCGTGCCCCTGCCGCGTCGATCGAGGTCGTGCCCAGCACCACCAGGGTCCGGGCCCAGTCCAGCGTCTCGGCCACCGACGGGGGCTTGCGCAGCTCCAAGGTGCGGAGCGAGCGGACGATGCGGGCAACCTGGTCAGAAAGCTCGTCGCCGATGCCCGGCACGCGCCGGCGGACGATCTCGCGCTCCCGGGCCAGGTCGGGGTAGTCCACGTGGAGGTAGAGGCAGCGGCGCTTGAGGGCTTCCGAGAGCTCCCGGGTGTTGTTGGAGGTGAGGAAGACGAGGGGCAGGCGCGTGGCCCGCACCGTCCCGAGCTCGGGAATGGACACCTGGTACTCGGAGAGGACCTCCAGGAGCAGGGCCTCGGTCTCGAGCTCGACCCGGTCCACCTCGTCCACCAGCAGCACGACGGGCTCGTCGGCCCGGATGGCCTCGAGCAGCGGACGGGTCAGCAGGAAGCTCTCGGAGAAGATGTCCTCCTCCAGGCGCTCCCACGACGAGCTCGACTGGTCAGCCTGGATGCGCAGCAGTTGCTTTCGGTAGTTCCACTCGTAGAGGGCCTTCGACTCGTCGAGGCCCTCGTAGCACTGCAGCCGGATCAGCCGGCTTCCGGTCATCTCGGCGACGGACTTGGCCAGCTGCGTCTTGCCCGTCCCGGCCGGCCCCTCCACCAGCACCGGCTTCGCCAGCCGGTCGGCCAGGAACACGACCCCGGCGATGGTCTCGTCGGCCACGTAGCCGGCGCGGCCGAGGTCGTCGGCGACAGCCTGGATGGAGCCGAAGCGGACGGCGGCGGCGCCCTGGTCGCCCGTCGCCCCGCTCACGCCCGCACGTGCCCGTCTCCCCGGACCACCCACTTGACGCAGGTCAGCTCGCGGGGGCCCATCGGCCCACGGGCGTGGAGCTTCTGAGTGGAGATCCCCACCTCGGCACCGAGGCCGAGCTCGCCCCCGTCGATGAACCGGGTGGACGCGTTCACGAGCACCGCGGCGGCGTCCACGTCGCGGACGAACCGATCGGCCGCCCGCACGTCCTGGGTGACGATTGCCTCGGAGTGCCCCGACCCGAACCGGTCGATGTGGCGCACGGCGGCGTCGAGGCTGTCGACCACCCCGACCGCCAGCTTGAGGGACAGGAACTCGGTGGCGAAGTCCTCCTCGGTGGCGGGCTCGGCGCCGGGCAGGTGGCGTCGTGCCCGCTCGTCGGCGACCAGGGTGACGCCGGCCAGCGCCCGGGCCAGCCGGGGCAGGAGCTCGCCTGCCACGCCGGCGTGCACGAGGAGCGTCTCCATCGCGTTGCACACGCCGGGGCGCTGCATCTTGGCGTTGACCACGATGGCCTCGGCCATGGCGAGGTCGGCGGCGGCGTCGACGTAGACGTGGCAGTTGCCGTCCCCGTCGAGCACGTACGGGACGGTCGCGTGCTCGAGCAACGATGCGATCAGTGCCTTGCCTCCGCGCGGCACGAGGCAGTCCACGGTCCCCCGCAGGCGCATGAACTCGATGGCTGCCGCATGGCTCGTGTCCTCCAAGAGCGTCACCGCGTCCTCCGGCAGCCCCTCTTTGGCCAGGGCTCGCCGCAGGACGCCGACCACGGCGCGGTTCGACTCCAAGGCGGACGCCGACCCGCGCAGAAATGCCGCGTTCCCCGCCTTGAGGCACAGCCCGGCGGCGTCGCTCGTGACGTTGGGCCGGTTCTCGTAGATGACGCCGACCACCCCGAGCGGCACCCGCACGCGCTCGACCCGCAGGCCGTTCGGCCGGACCCACCCGTCCACCACCTCGCCGACCGGGTCGGGCAGCGCGGCCACGGCGCGCAGGCCGTCGGCCATGCCGCGCAGCCGCCGCTCGTCGAGGGCCAGGCGGTCCAGCGCCGCGCCCTCCAGGCCCGCACCGGCGGCACGGGCCAGATCGGCACGGTTGGCCTCGAGCACCGAGGCGGCGTCGACGACCAGAAGGTCGGCCGCCGCGAGGAGGGCGGCGGCGCGGGCCCCCGACGAAGCCTGGGCCACCGGGCGGGCGGCGGCGCGCACGCGACGACCGAGCTCTCCGACGCTCATCGGCCCACCATCGACCCAGCCTACCCGGCGTCTCCGCGCCGCCTCGAAGGCGACGGCAGCGAGGCGGCAGCGATCAGACGAGGACCACGAGGTCGTCGCGGTGGACGACTTCGTGGGGCAGGTCGGGCGGAAGCTCGTCGCTCCGCCGGCCCATCCACTCGGCACGTCGGTCCGAGGGGCTCTGGACGAGGCCCTTGGCGAAGACCGCGCCGTCGGGCCCGGCGATCTCCACCGCGTCGTCGGGCTCGAAGCGGCCCCGGCACTCGACGACGCCGGCGGGAAGGAGCGAACGGCCGCCGGCCACCAACGCCTCCCGGGCCCCGGCGTCCACGCACAACGTGCCCGACGCGCCGAGGGCGAAGGCGATCCACAGCTTGCGCGCCGGCAGCCGGCCGGGCCGGGGGCGGAAGACCGTGCCGACGCCCGGCCGCCCCTCCAGGGCGTCGGCCACGACCCCGAGGCGCCGCCCGTCGGCGATCACGGTCCGGACCCCTGACCAGGTGGCGATGCGAGCCGCCGCCAGCTTGGACGCCATGCCCCCGCTGCCGACGGCGCCCGGACCCCCCGCCAGCCCCTCCAGGCGGTGGTCCACCTCGACCACTTCCTCGATCAGGGAGCCCTCGACGCCGAGCCGGGGGTCGGCGGTGAGCAGGCCCGGCGTGTCGGTGAGCAGCAGCAGCAGGTCGGCACCCACCAGGTGGGCCACCAGGGCGCTCAGCCGGTCGTTGTCGCCGAAGCGGATCTCCTCGTCGGCCACCGCGTCGTTCTCGTTCACCACCGGGACGACACCGAGGGCGAAGAGGTGGTGCAGCGTCCCGCGCGCGTGGAGGTACTGGCGGCGGTGACCGAAGTCGAGCGGCGCCAGGAGCACCTGGCCGGCAACGAGGCCATGGGCCGCCAGTCCGTCCTGCCAGCTGCGCATGAGCCGGTGCTGGCCGACGGCGGAGAGCGCCTGGAGCACTCCCGGGTCCTCAGGTCGCTCCTCGTGGTGGCCGAGGGCCGCCCAGCCGCACGCGATGGCGCCCGACGTCACCACCACCGCCCGGTGGCCACGTGCCCCGAGGGCGGCGATCTCGGCGCACAGTGCGTCGACCACCTCCCGGTCGACCTCGCCGTCGGGACGCGTCACCGTGGACGAGCCGACCTTGACCACCACCGTGCTCATGGAGCCGACCGCTTGCGACGGCGGGCCGCGGGCCGGGCCGCCCGCCCGTCACGGCCCTCTGCCTCGGTCGGGCTCAGCGCCTCGTCCCGGTACCACAGGAACGAGACCGGCCCGACGGTGACCTCGTCGCCGTCGTGGGCCCCCGCCCGGGACAGGGCGCGGTCCACCCCGAGCCGGCGCAGCCGCCGCACCGCCTCGGCCAGGGCGCCCTCGTCGGTCAGGTCGGAGAGGTTCACCGCCCGCTCCGCCGCCCGGCCGGCCAGCACCCACGCGCCCGGACCGGCGCGCTCCACCGAGAGCCCCTCGACCGCGGGCCGGTGGACCACCACCGCCCCCCCGGGCACGCCGGCGTGGTCGGCCGCCTCGCGCCGGGCGGCGACCACGAGGTCGGCGACCTGCCACAGGAGGTCCGCCACGCCCTCCCCCGTGACCGCCGAGATCCGCAGGCGAGGGGCGGCGGGGAGCGCGGCGGGATCGGCCGCGTCCAGCTTGGAGCCCACCACGAGCCGGGGCCGCTCCAGGAGCTCGGGGCGGTAGCGGCCGAGCTCCCCCAGAAGGACGCGCTCCTGCTCTGCCGGCGCCACCCCCTCGGCCGAGGCGAGATCGCAGAGCACCACGAGCACCCGGGCCCGCTCCACGTGGCGGAGGAACCGGTGCCCGAGCCCGCGACCTTCGGCCGCGCCCTCGACGAGCCCGGGGACGTCGGCCAGCACCACCTCCACCTCGTCGCCGTCACGTCCGAGCCGCACGACGCCCAGGTGCGGCTCCAAGGTGGTGAAGGGGTAGGGGGCGATCTTCGGCTTGGCCGCCGAGACCGTGGCGATGAGGGTCGACTTGCCGGCGTTGGGGTAGCCGACCAGCGCCACGTCGGCCACCAGCTTGAGCTCCATGTCGAGCCAGCGCTCCTCGCCCCGTTCGCCCTGTTCGGCGAAGCCCGGGGCGCGCCGGGTGTTGGAGAGGAACCGGGCGTTCCCGCGGCCGCCGGCGCCGCCCTCGGCCGCCAGCCAGCGGTCCCCCTCGCGCGACAGGTCGCACAGAGGCGACCCGGCACGGTCGCGCACGACCGTGCCGACGGGCACGGGCACCACGAGGTCGGCGCCCCGCTGGCCGTGGCGGCGCTTGCCCGACCCGTGGGTGCCGTTGCCGGCCCGCCGGAACGGATGGTCCCGGAAACCGAGGAGGGAGGCCTGGTTGGCGTCGGCGACCAGCCAGACGTCACCGCCGCGGCCCCCGTCGCCGCCGTCCGGCCCGCCGCGGGCCACGTGGGCCTCGCGGCGGAAGGAGACGGCCCCTGCCCCGCCGTCGCCCGCCTTGGCGTGCAACTGCGCCTCGTCCACGAACCCCGCCACCGCGGCGATCCTACGGGCGCGCCGTCAGGAGCCGGCGTGGGCCAGCCGCCGCACCCGCTCAGCCACGGCGCGGCCGGCCTCGGTCACGTCGACGGTGGTGCACGAACGTCCGGCCACCACTTGGCGTCCGCCCACCCAGACGTCGGTCACGAGCCGGCTCGACGCCGCCCACACGAGGTGCGCCACCAGCTCCGACTCGCTGACGCCGGGCACGAAGACGGGATCGTCGAGCTCGAGCCGGACCATGTCGGCCCGCCGGCCGGGGGCCAGGCTGCCCACGTCGAGACCGAGTGCGGCGGCGCCCCCAGTCGTCGCCAGTGCCAGCGCCTCGGCGGTGCCCATGGCGGCGGCGTCGGTGGCCGTGGCCCGGGCGAGGAGCGGTGCCAGGCGCAGCTCCTCCCACAGGTCCAGGTTGTCGTTGGACGCCGGGCCGTCGGTCCCGAGCCCCACCCGGATCCCCCGCCGCAGCATGTGGGGCACCCGGGCGATGCCGCTGCCGAGCTTCCCGTTGCTCTGGGGGCAGTGGGCCACCGCCACGTCGTGGTCGCGGTAGAGGTCGAGGTCCTCGTCGGACAGCCACACCGAGTGGGCGGCCAGCACCCGGCAGTCGAGGAAGCCGAGCCGGGCCAGGAACGCCGGGGTGCTGCAGCCGTACCGGGCACGGATCGGCTCGTCCTCCGCCTGCGTCTCGGCGACGTGGATGTGCACGAGGGCGTCGAGCTCGGCGGCGACCTTGGCCGTGGAGACGAGCCCCTCCTCGGGGAGGGTGTAGGCCCCGTGGGGGCCGAGGGCGATGGACAGCCGGTCGTCGCGCCCGTCGAGCTCGGCGTGGACCTCGCCCGCCACGTCGAGGCACCGCTGCCAGGTGGCGTCCGGCCCGGCACCGGGAAGATCGAAGATGGCCGGTGCCAGGATGCAGCGGATGCCCGCGTCGAGAGCCGCCGCGGCCACCGGGCGCGGGAACAGGTACTGCTCGCACGTGCTGGTCACGCCGGCCAGCAGCAGCTCGGCACAGCCGAGCGCCATCCCCCAGTAGGCGTCGTCGGGGGTGAGCCGCGCCTCGCGCGGCCAGATCGCCTCGCTCAGCCATCGCTCCAGCGGCAACCCGTCGCCCGCCCCGCGCAGCAGCGTCATCGCCGTGTGGCCGTGGCAGTTGACGAGGCCCGGCATGAGCAGGCCCCCCACCGCGATCTCGGTGACCGCCCCCGGACCGGCCCCGGGCGCGGCGCTGTGCGGCGCGACGGCCGGACCGACGGCCACGATGCGGCCGCCTTCCACCTCCACCACGCCGGGACGGTGGACCGATCGCTGCTCGTCCATGGTCACGACGGCGTCGGCGACGTAGCGGACGCGGCCGGGCGCGCCGGTCGCCACCGGCTCAGAGCGGCGCGACATACAGCCGCCGGGCCAGGCGCGGCCCCAAGGCCACGGTGGCCCCGCCAACCTCGAGCACCAGGGTGCCGTCGGGCCCCCGCGACGTGATCGTGGCCGTCGAGCCGGGCACGAAGCGGTGCGCGTCGAGGTACGTGAGCGCGTCCATGTCCAGCTCGACCTCTTCGCTGATCCGCTCGAGCCGGACCGCGGCACCCGTCGGAGCGTCGGCCAGCGCCACGTGGCGTTCGGAGGCCACCGTGTGGCGGCTCCCGGGGATGGGGTTGCCATGGGGGCAGGTGGCCGGGTCGTCCAGCAGCTCGATCAGGCGGGCCTCCACGTCGTCGGAGATCACGTGCTCCCAGCGGCCGGCTTCCCAGTGGACCTTGTGCCACTCGAGCCCGATCACGTCGGCCAGGAGGCGCTCGGCCAGCCGGTGCTTGCGGACCACCTTCTCGGCCAGCGCCGACCCCTTGGGGGTGAGCTCCACCACGCGGCCGTCCCGGCGGACGTAGCCGTCGTCGGAGAGGCGGTCGAGCATCTCGGACACCGACGGCGCCGACCGCCCGAGGCGCTCCGCGATGCGCGCCTGGATGACCGGGGTGCCCTCCTCCTTCAGGGAGTGGACCGTCTCGAGGTACTCCTCGACCGGGGGGTGGTAGCCGTCGACCACGGCCGAGATGCTAGCGACGCGCCCGAGGTCCGGTGCCGGCACCGCCGGACCGGGTCGCCGGCCGGGCGCAGGGGGGTCCGGACCGGGGGCCGCCGCCCCTCCTACCATTGGTCCGATGCCGACGACCAGCCCCGGCGCGGCGGGCGCCAACCCGTTCGACCAGGCACGGATCGCGGCGCGCGAGCTCGTCCGGCTCACCGGGGCCGAGCACCACGACGCCTTGGTGGTCCTCGGCACCGGGCTCACGCCGGCGGCGGAGCTGTTGGGCGCCGACGGACCGCCCGTGGACCTCACCGCGCTCCCCTGGTTCGCCCGGTTCACGGGTCCCGGCCATCGGCCGGAAGCGTGGTCCGTCGACCTGGGGGGCACCCGCACCCTCGTGGTTGCCGGCCGGCTCCACTACTACGAGGGGCGGAGCCCGGCCGAGGTGGTCCACACCGTGCGGACCGCCATCGCCGCGGGCGCCCGCACGGTGGTCCTCACCTGCAGCGCCGGCGCGGTGTCCGGGCGCTTCGCCGTCGGCGACGTGGTCGCCGTGGCCGACCACCTCAACATGACGGGACAGTCGCCGCTCGTCGGCGTGCGGCCCGAGCCGCCGCTCGGCTCGTGCCACGTGGACATGACCGACGCCTGGTCTCCTCGCCTGCGCGCCGCGGCGCGGGCCGTGCGACCCGTTGACGAGGGTGTCTACGCCCAGGTCACCGGGCCACAGCTCGAGACGCCCGCCGAGGTGCGGATGCTGGCGGCACTGGGTGCCGATCTCGTCGGCATGTCGACCGTGCCCGAGGCGATCGCCGCCCGGCACCTCGGCGCCGAGGTGCTGGGGCTGGCCGTGGTGACGAACGCGGCCGCCGGCACGGTGGCCGGGCCCGTCGCGCTCGACACCATCGTCGAGACCGCCGCCGCCTCGGTCGACGCCGTGGCCGAGCTCGTGCGCGGGGTCCTGCGCTCGCTCAGCCCGGCCGGGCCGGGCACCGACGAGGACCCCGGCAACGGCGCCGAGCGCGGTGGGGAGCCACCGACGGCCCGTCCCACCCCGGCGCCGACAGCCACCCGGGGGGTTGCCGGGACCGAGTGACGGCGGGTCTGCCCCTACCCGGGCAGGACGTCGACCAGCTTGCGGTCCTTGCGCTTCCCGAACTTCACCACGCCGTCGCTCAGGGCGAACAGCGTGTCGTCCCCGCCCCGGCCGACGTTGACGCCCGGGTGAAAGCGGGTGCCCCGCTGGCGGACGATGATCGACCCGGCACGCACCGTGGTGCCGTCGAACACCTTGACCCCGAGGCGCTGGGCGTTCGAGTCGCGGCCGTTGCGCGTCGATCCGCCACCCTTGGTCTTGGACATCGGTCCTCCTCGAGGCTCGTCTTCGGTCGGGCGCCGCTCAGGGAGCGGCGATGGAGACGATCTCCACCGTCGCGTACCGCTGGCGGTGGCCCCACCGGCGCCGCTGGTTGGTCTTGGACTTGTAGGTCATGGCGTTGATCTTGGGCCCGAGCTCCTCGCCGAGGACTCGCCCGGTCACGGTGACCCCGGCGAGCGCCTCGGGCGTCGCCCGGACCGACCCCCCGTCGTCCACCAGGAGCACGGGATCGAGAACGACCTCGGCCCCGACGGGCTCCTCGAGGAGCTCCACCCGGACGCGCTGGCCCTCGGCCACGCGCTCCTGCTTGCCTCCGCTGCGGATCACGGCGTACATGGGTGGGGTAGCTTACCGCAGCGGCGTCACAGGGCTGACGCGTCCAGGACGATGCCCCGGCCATGGCAGACCTCGCACTCGGTGGAGAGCGACTCGATGAGCCCCTCGGAGATGCGCTTGCGGGTCATCTCGACCAGCCCGAGCTCGGAGATGTCGAAGACCTGGGTGCGCGTCTTGTCCCGGGCCAGGGCCGCCCGCAGGGCGGCGGCGACCTTCTCCCGGTTCTCCCGCACCTCCATGTCGATGAAGTCGATCACGATGATGCCGCCGATGTCCCGCAGCCGGAGCTGGCGCGCCACCTCCTCGGCCGCCTCCAGGTTGTTGCGGAAGACGGTCTCCTCCAGGTTGCTCTTGCCGACGTTCTTGCCGGTGTTGACGTCGATGACGGTGAGGGCCTCGGTGCGCTCGATGATGAGGGAGCCCCCCGAGGGCAGCCACACCTTGCGGTCCAACGCCTTGTGGAGCTGCTCGTGGACGTGGTACCGGTCGAAGAGGGGCTGCCCCTCGGCGGCGGGGTCGTAGAGCTCCACCCGCTCGGCCAGCTCGGGGCTCACCGCCTCCACGTAGTCGCGCACCTGCCCGTAGAGGGCGCGGTCGTCGATGATGACCCCCCGGTAGTCGCTGTTCAGCTCCTCGCGCAGGATCCGGACGGCAAGCTCGGGCTCGCGGTAGAGCAGACCGGGGGCGGTGGTCCGGGCGGCGGCCTGCTCGATCGTCGACCATTGCTGGAGGAGGCCCTGGACGTCCTGGCGCAGCTCCTCCTCGCTGGCACCGTCGGCGGCCGTGCGGACGATCAGCCCGTGCCCGGCGGGGCGGACGGCGTCGACGATCTTGCGCAGACGCCGCCGCTCGTTGTCGCCCAGCCGCTTGGAGATCCCCACCGCGTCGCTGTTGGGGACGAAGACGGCGAAGCGACCGGGGATGGAGACCTCCTGGGTGAGCCGCGCCCCCTTGGCTCCGATGGGGTTCTTCGTCACCTGGCACAGGATCAGCTGGCCTGGTCGCAGCACCTCTTCGATGCGAGGCTCGGGACCTCGGCCGCCGCCCTCCACGTCGTCGGGGTCGTACCGGACGTCACCCCGGTAGAGGACCGCGTTCTTCGGGATCCCGATGTCGACGAAGGCCGCCTCCATGCCGGGCAGCACGTTCTGGACCCGGCCGACGTAGATGTTGCCGTCGATCTGGGTGGTCTCGTCCTGGGCCCGGGACACGAAGTGCTGGACGAGCGCCCGGCCCTCCAGCACGGCGATCTGGGAGATGCCCGGCTGGACGTGGACGCAGATGAGGTACCGGCCGGTGGAGCGCCCCTTGCGGTCCCTCCCGCCCCGGCGCCGGCGCCCGGACCGGCGCCCACCCGTCTCGGCGGCGTCCAGCGGCGTCCGGGCCCCGCCGGCCGCCGGAGGCCCACCCTCGACCACGCCCGGCACGGGCACGCCGGCCGACCCGTTGCCGGCGCCCGGCGCCTGCCCGGTGGCGGCACCGGACCGTCGACCGCCCCGCCCCCGACGTCCACCGCCTCCGGGGGTCGACGGGGCCACCGCCGGAGCCTCGGGCGCCCGTGGGACGACGGGTGGAGCGACCCGAGGGGCGGGACGCGTGTCCCCGATGCGCGGGCGCGCCGCGTCGGCCGGGGTCGACCCGTCGTCTCCCTCCGCAGCCCGCCAGCGGGGGCCTCCCGCCCCGCTTACCCGTTCGTCCTGGTCAGGTTGGTGACGCGGGGCCTCGGGCGGCCCCGTGGCCGCGCTCGTGCCGGAGGCGGCCCGTGTCGCACTCCCGCTCTGCAGATCTTCCATGGGAGAGAACTCTCCTTCGACGTCTCATGAGGCACGCTCCTCGGCGTGCGTCGCTCCGACGCGGGTGCCGGCGCCGCCGTGCTCCAGCGGCTCCCACCGCGCGCCGTCGCGCTCGATCCATTGATGCATTCGGCAGGCCCGTGACAGCGCCACCTCGGGCCCGAGGCCTCCCAGCAGCTCCCTCGGCCGGACCCCGCGGGGTCTCGTCGCCAGCTCGGCAGCGATCCAGACGCCACCGGTGCGGCCACCGGCGCCAGGGGCGTCGACGGCAACGGAGGTCGCCAAGGACAGGACGGCGGGACGCAGGTCGTCGTGGACGACCCGGCCCTTTCGCTCCCGTTCCACGAGGACGCTCGGCGCAGCGAGCAGCCGCTCGACACGCGACGCAAGCTCCCCTGCTGCCAAACCGAGCACCTCCAGCTTCCAGCTGCACGATGATACCTCTTGCTGGAGTGAGCCAGCTTCCTTGCCCAGGATGCCGACCGCGTGGGCGTCCACACCCGCCGGCAGGAGCTCGGAGAGGCGCTCGGGCAGGTCGTCCACGTGAGGGGTGTCCCGCAGGACCACGTCGAGGTACTCCGCCCGCGACTCGGCCCCCGTCGGCAGGGCCAGCCCGAAGCTGATGAGCGGGTGGGGTGAGAACCCCTCCGACCAGGCCACGGGCAGGCCGCTCCGCCGGAACGCCCGCTCCCACATCCGGACCACGTCACGATGGCCGGTGAACCGGACCTTGCCGACCTTGGCGTAGCGGATCCGCACCCGGACCGGGCCGTCGGTCGCCTCGACACCCCCCGGGGGTCCGGTGGGGTGCCCCGAGGAACTGCCGCCCTCCGTGCCGGTGCGGGCGTCAGTCCCGGGCACCGGTCACCAGGCGCACCGGCACACGTCCGCCGTTCGCCAGGTCCTGCCCGGTGCCCTGGCTGCCGCCCGCCGGCGGCTCCGGCGAGGCGACCACGTGCTCGACACCGAGCCCGGTGCACGCGCCGCAGTCGTAGCAGGGGGTCCAGCGGCAGTCCTCCACCGCTCCTCCGGCCAGGGCCTCCTGCCAGTCCTGCCACAGGAAGTCGGAGTGGAGCCCGGCCGACACGTGCGACCAGGGCAGGCACTCGCCGGCCTGGCGCTCCCGGTGGACCACCTCGTCGAGCGTCAGGCCCTCCGCTGCCAGGGCGTCGGTCCAGCGTACGAGGTCGAACCGCTCCGTCCACTCCTGGAACGTGCCCCCGGCCCGCCAGACGCGCTCGATCACCGCCCCCACGCGCCGGTCTCCTCGGCTGGCGATGCCCTCGGCCGCCGTCGCCTCGGGGTCGTGCCAGCGGATCGTCAGCCCCCGGGCGCCCTTTGCCGCCCGGCGCAGCAGATCCACCTTGCGCTGCAGCTCGGCCACCGTGTCCTGAGACGCCCACTGGAAGGGCGTGTGCGGCTTGGGCACGAACCCTCCGACGGAGGCCACGACCGTCGCCCCCCGGTGGTGACGGCGGCCGATCTCCGCACACCTCGTCCCGAGCTCGGCGATGCCCACCACGTCCTCGTCCCGCTCGGTGGGGAGCCCGATCAGGAAGTAGAGCTTCACCCGCCGCCAGCCCTGGCTGAAGGCGGCGTCGACCGCGCTGTAGAGGTCCTCTTCGGAGATGAGCTTGTTGATCACCCGGCGCATGCGCCAGGTGCCGCCCTCGGGGGCGAAGGTGAGCCCCGTGCGGCGGACCCGCTGGATCTCCGCCGCCGTGCCGACGGTGAAGGCGTCGACCCGGAGGCTGGGCAGGCTGACCGACACCCGGCCCTCGTGGCGCGGTGTGCCGATCACGTCGCGCACCAGCTGCTCGATACCCGAGAAGTCGGCCGTCGAGAGGGAGGTGAGCGCCACCTCCTCGTAGCCGGTCCGCTCCAGGCCCGCCTCGACCATGGAGCGCACCTGCTCCACCGGGCGCTCCCGGACCGGGCGGGTGATCATCCCGGCCTGGCAGAACCGGCACCCCCGGGTGCAACCCCGGAACACCTCGACGTTGAGACGGTCGTGCACCACCTCGGTGAGCGGCACCAGCTGGTTGCGGGGGTACGGCCAGTCCGCAAGGTCGGCGACGGCGCGCTTCTCGACGGTCGCCGGCGCGCCGTCCGTCGCCTCCACCGAGACGAGGCGGCCGCCCTCGTAGCGGGGAACGTAGAGGCTCGGGACGTAGACCCCGGGCACCTGGGCCAGCCGGCGGAGCACCGTGGCACGGTCCCGCCCCTGGGTCGGAGCGGCCGACCACGTCGCCAGGACGTCCGTGACCTCGCCCACCGCCTCCTCCCCGTCGCCGAGGACGAAGGCGTCCACGAAGTCGGCCAAGGGCTCGGGGTTGAAGGCGCAGTGGCCGCCGGCCACCACGAGCGGGTCGGAGGCGGCGCGCCGGTCGGCCCGGACGGGGATGCCCGCCAGGTCGACCATGTTGAGGACGTTGGTGTAGACGAGCTCCGCCGACAGGTTGAACGCCAGGACGTCGAAGGCGGCGGCCGGAAGGTGGTTCTCCACCGAGAAGAGCGGCACGCCAGCCGCCCGCATGGCCTGCTCCATGTCCACCCAGGGGGCGTAAGCCCGCTCGGCCAGGGCGTCGGGTCGCTCGTTCAGGATCTCGTAGAGGATCTGGAGCCCCTGGTTGGGCAGCCCCACCTCGTAGGTGTCCGGATAGCACAGGAGCCACGACACCGTCCCAGGCCGGTGCACGGGGGTGCAGGCGCCCTCCTCGCCCCCGATGTAGCGCGCCGGCTTCTGGACGTCGAGGAGGAGGGGCTCGATGCGCGGCCACAGCGACTCGGGCTCCATGGACCCGCCAGTCTACGGCGGCGCCCGGCTCCCCCGGCTCCCCCGGCCCACGATCACCGCCGCGGTCCTGGCCTTCCCCCCGGTCACGCCGACGCCCGTGGTCCCCGCGCCCGTCGTGCCGGCGCCCGTCGTGCCGGCGCCCGTCGTGCCGGCGCCCGTCGTGCCCGCACCCGTCGTGGGTGTGCCCGTCGGAGCGGTCGGTGCTCCCCCGGGTGTGGTGGCCGGCGGTGTCGTGGCGGTGGTTGTCGTGCTGGTCGGCGGTGTCGTGGCGGTGGTTGTCGTGCTGGTCGGCGGTGTCGTGGCGGTGGTTGTCGTGCTGGTCGGCGGCGCCGTCGTGGTCGTGGTGGTCGTGGGGGTCCCGGCCGGGGGGTTGGCTGCCGGCGCCGCTGTCGAGGGCTGGGACGTGGCGGTGGGCAGCTTGAGCGTGGCTGCCGGCGGGTTGGCGTAGAGGTAGTTGAAGATGTTGGCGACCGCCGGCGCGGCGGCGAGGTCGCCGTAGCCGCCCTGGGCGACCGACACGGCCACCACGTACTGCGTTGTGCCGCCCACCGGGCCGAAGCCGACGAACCACGCGTTCGGCTGCCGCAGCCTTGTTGTCCCCGTTGTGGCGGTGCCGGTCTTTCCCGCGATCACGTAGTTGCTGGGCACGTGGGAGTCCTGTTGGAAGATGCCGTAGGCCGTGCCCTTCGGTGTGTGGGTGGCGCCGATGAACCCCTGGAGCATCGCTGTCCAGTTGGAGGGACTGATGGTCACGTGGCCGGTGACCTTGGGGGCGGCCGTCTGGACGACCTTGCCGCTCGGTGACACCACGGCCCCCACCACCTGGGGCTGGTGGCGCACGCCGTGGTCGGCGAAGGTGGCGTAGGCGTCGGCCATCTCGATCGGCGTGAGCACGGTGCCGCCCTGGCCGAAGGCCATCTCGAGGTTTGTCCCCGGGTACCACGACGCGTAGGGGAAGGCCGTCGGTGTGGCCTTGTGGAGGGCCTCGCGCACGGGCTGGCTGTCCACCCGCCCCTGGACCTCGCCGGGCAGGTCGATGCCCGTCAGCACGCCCATCCCGTACTGGTGGGCCACCTTCTGGATCGCTGTCTGGCCGAACCTGGCCCGGTTCAGCCAGAACTGGAGCCCCATTGTGTAGAAGAAGAAGTCGTCCGACTCGGTGATGGCCAGACGGACTGTGACGATGCCGGCGTCGTACGCTGTGGCGTCGTGAAATGTGCAGCGCCCCTGACATGTCGGCAGGCCGTGGGCGCGCACGGAGTAGACCCCGGTGTCGTCGATGGTGGAGTACGGCGTGATGATCCCGTCCTGGAGCGCGGCCGTCGCCGTCGCCAGCTTGAACGTCGACCCGGGCGTGTAGAGGCCCTGGATGGCGTAGTCGTTGAGGGGGCACGCCCCTGTGGCTGTTGTGCACCCGGCCCGCAGGGCGTTGTAGTTGGCGGTGGAGATCCCTCCCGTCCACTCTGTGAGGCTGTAGGAGGGGTACGAGGAGAGCGCCAGCACCTGGCCGGTCTCGACGTTCATCACCACCACCGCCCCGTTCGGCGCCTTCGGGTAGGTGCCGGTCTGGGGTGTCGCCCGGCCGCGGTCGGCCTGGATCACCGAGGCCAGCGCGCCCTGCGCGTCGCGCTGCAGCCCGGCTGTGAGGTTCAGCTCGACGGTGTCGCCCTGGTGCGGCCTGGTCTCGCCCAGGGTGCCCATGACTGTCCCGGTGGGGTTGACCTCCAGGCGCTCCCGCCCGGGCGTGCCGGCCAGGTACCGCTGGGCCACCGCCTCCACCCCGGTCTTGCCGATCTGGGTGGACTGGCTGCTGTTGGCCGCGCCGGGGTGGTGCTTCAGGTATGTCGCTGTGATCGGGCCTGTGTACCCGAGCACCTGGGTCCCCAGTGTCCCCCCCTGGGGGTACTGGCGCACCGTGACCTGCTCGACCGAGACGCCGGGGAACTCCGACTGGTGGTCGGCGAGGTACTGCACGGTCGACGCCGGGGCGTTCTGGAGCACCGGCACCGGCTCGTAGGGGCTGAACTCCTGGTTTGTGAGGGCCGACTGCACTGTGCCCGGGCTGACGCCGGCCAGGGCCGCCACCCGGCCGACGATGCCGGGGTCGGCCTTGGCCTCAGCCCGGGAGAGCACGAGCTCGTTCTCGACCTTGTTCCCGGCCAGCACGGTGTCGTTCCGGTCGACGATGAGCCCCCGGGGGGCCGGCACTGTGACGACCCGCAGGGCGTTGGTGTTGACCGCCGCCGCGTACTTGCGGTGGTCGATCACCTGGAGGCTCCACAGGCGCAGCACCATCACCCCGAAGAGGGCCAGCACGATCACGGCGATGACGTTGATCCGCAGCCGGGGGCGGGACGGCACCTCCTCGGGGGATGCGACGAGGGCGGCGACGTTGACGCTGCGCCGGGGGCGGAACCGGAGGCGGGACCGCTGCGAGCTGGCGCGCCTCGCCTTGCCCGAGCCGGCGGCGCGGGCGTACACGCGGCTCCCCCGCAGGGGATGGAGGATCGAGCGGCGTCTCACCGTGGGCTCATCGCTGGCTGCCCGTCGGGGCCCGGTCGCCCGAGGCCATGAGGGCCCAGCGGGTGAGCCGGACGGCCGGCACCGCCAGCACGGCGTTGGTCACGGCCACGACCGGGATCATCACCGCCAGGCCGGCGTGGATGAACTGGCTCTCGCCGAGCAGCGCGCCGAGCACGGCGTACAGCATGACCGCGATCCCGCTCGCAGCGAGCGCGACCAAGACGGAGAGCCCGGGGATGTCACGCGGCAGGCTTGCGGTGGCCGCGCCCACCCCGAAGCCGATCAAGGAACCGACCAGGGCGCTCAGCCCGAACGGGGCGGGCAGGAGCAGGTCGGCGGCGATGCCGGCGACGAATCCGACAACCGCGCCCTCCACCGGTCCGGCCACCAGACCCGCAGCGATGGGCAGCAACAGCATGACGTCGGGGGCCATCCCGCCGATCCGGATCTCGAGGACCACGGTCGTCTGGAAGAGCAGGGTGACCCCGATGAGGACGGCCGTGCGGATGAGGGCGCGGCCGCTCACGGCCGGTTGCTCACGAGGACCCCGACCACTGCAGCACCTCGACGTAGGTGAGGCCGCTCACGTCCACGATCGGCGTGGCCCGCACCTCCCGGTCGGTTGCGCCGGCCACCGTGTGGACCGAGGCGACGGTGGCCACCGGGATGCCGGCGGGGTAGGTCGCGCCCTGGAGCCCGCTCGTCACCAGGTGCTCTCCCTTCGAGATGGCTGTGGAGGCCGCGACGTACTCGACGTTCAGGTCCCGGCCCGCCCCCTGCCCGGCCACGGTCGCGTCCTGCTGGTCCTTGCTCCCGTAGGCGACGCCGACCCTGGAGCGCCCGTCGGTGAGCAGGCGGACGGTGGCCGTCGACGGGGTGGCTGTCACCACCTGGCCCACCAGGCCGCCCGGCCCGAGCACCGGGTCGCCGACGGCGATCGCTGTGCTGGTCCCCTTGTCGAGTGTCACCGTGGCTGTGAAGTTGGAGATGTCCTGCGTCGTGACCTCGGCCAGCACGGAATGGAGCTGCGCCAGGGCGGGCAGCTTGTTCACGAGCAGCAGGCGCTGGAGCGCGCCGAGCTGCTTGCGCGCTGCTGTCGTGGCCGCCCCCCGGTGCTCCAGTGTCTGGATCTCGGCCCGCAGCTTCTGGTTCTCCTGCTGGAGGGAGCCGTAGTTCACGGCGCCGGCGAAGAACCGGCCGATCGGGTCCAGGACGCCGTTCACCCCCGAGCGCAGGGGGGAGTAGATGGCGCTCGCCACCGATTTCAGCCCCGAGAAGAGCGACTGCGCCTTGCCGGTCTCGTCCAGCGTGATGATCGTCACGGACAGGAGCACCAGCACCACGAGGGTGGTCAACGTGCGGCGCGACCGTCGTGGCCTTGCCACCCTGGGCCTCGGCACGGCCGCTCCGGGCCTGTCAGCGGGTGGACGAGGTGATCAGCACGCGCTTCAGCGCCTCGAACTCCTCGAGGCACTGCCCGCTGCCCACGGCCACGCAGTTGAGCGGGTCGCGGGCCACCACGATCGGCATGCCGGTCTCGTGCTGCAGTCGTGACTCGAGGCCGTGGAGCAGCGCCCCACCGCCGGTGAGCACGATCCCCTGCTCCATGATGTCGGCCGCCAGCTCGGGCGGCGTGCGGTCCAGGGTGACCTTGACGGCGTCCACGATCGCCGACACCGGCTCGTCGATGGCTCTCCGGATCTCCTCGGTCGAGACCACCACCGTCTTGGGCAGGCCGGTGACGAGGTCCCGGCCCCGGATCTCGGCATGGAGCTCCTCCTCGAGCGGGTAGGCCGATCCGAGGGCGATCTTGATCTCCTCCGCCGTCCGCTCTCCGAGGGCCAGGCTGAACTCCTTCTTCACGTAGGAGACGATGCCCTCGTCCAGCTCGTCGCCGCCGATCCGGACGGACTGGCTGGTGACGATGCCGCCGAGGGAGATGACCGCCACCTCCGTGGTGCCGCCGCCGATGTCCACCACCATGTTGCCGGTCGGCTCGTGCACCGGGAGCCCGGCACCGATGGCGGCGGCCATGGGCTCCTCGATGATGTAGGCCTTCCGGGCGCCGGCGTACTCCGCCGCCTCCATGACGGCACGCTGCTCGACGCCGGTGATGCCCGACGGGACGCAGATGACCATCCGGGGCTTGGCGAACCGGCGCTGGTGCACCCGGTGGATGAAGTACCGGAGCATCTTCTCGCAGATCTCGAAGTCGGCGATGACCCCGTCCTTCAACGGGCGGATGGCCTGGATGTTGCTCGGGGTGCGACCGATCATCCGCTTGGCCTCGGCCCCCACCGCCAACGGTCGGCCGTCCTTCACGTCGACCGCCACCACCGAGGGCTCGTTCAGCACGATGCCGCGTCCCCGGACGTACACGAGGGTGTTTGCCGTTCCAAGGTCGACCGCCATGTCACGGCCGAGCAGGTTCAGGCGGTTGTCGGTCATCGGGTTGCGACTCCTCTCCGGATGATCGAGTCGGATCACGACGTGGATGCGTCCGCCGCGCCGAGGCGGACCGCCGACACGGGTACCGAGCAAGGCTAGGGGACCGCGCCCGGCGGCACAAGGGGGCCGGGGGGGTCGAGGGGAGCCGGCACGAGCCTGCGGACAGGTTGGCCGGAGGCCGGGTGACCGCCGGGTCGGCGCAGGGTCGCCCCCAGTTTGGGCAGCTCCTGGACGCACCTGGGCGCTCGGCGGCGGGCGGGGGCCGTCCCGCCCTGTCAGCCCAGGCCGGGGAAGAAGATCTCGATCTCGCGGCGCGCCGACTCGTGGGAGTCCGACCCGTGGACCAGGTTCTCGGTCATCTGCACCGCCAGGTCTCCCCGGATCGTGCCCGGCGCCGCCTTCTTGGGATCGGTCGCCCCCATGAGCGTGCGCACGACGGCGTAGGTCTCGTCGTCGGGGCCTTCCACCACCATGAGCAGGGCCGGGGACCGGGTGATGAACGCCACGAGGTCCTCGAAGAAGGGCTTGCCCTCGTGCTCCGCGTAGTGCCGCAGGGCGTCCGCCCGCGGGATCGTGCGGAGCTCGGCGGCCACGAGCCGCAGCCCCTTACGCTCCAGGCGGCCGACGATCTCACCGGCGAGGCCACGCTCCATGCCGTCCGGCTTGACGATGACGAGGGTGCGGTTCACGAGCGGAGCACCCTAGCAGCAGGTCGCCGACGCCCCCGGCCGCCCCCGGCGGGTGGCGCTGTCAGCCTCCGACAGCCGGCGGGGCACTCGGTGCCTCTGCCAGGAGGAGGTCCCGACCCTCGGCCACCACGTACAGCGAGCCGGTCACGACCACGAGACCCCCGGCGCCGGCGGCGGCACGGGCCATGGGCACGGCTTCGGCCACCGAGGCTGCCTCGAGCGACTCGAGCCCGAGGCCCCGGGCGGCCTCCGCCACGACGGACGACGGCTGCGCCCGCGGCGACGCGGGAGCGCAGGCCACCACCAACGACACCCCGGCCGCAGCCAGGGGTGCCAGCATGGCCGAGGGGTCGCGGCCGCCCAGCATCCCGACCACGGCGACGGTCGGCCCTTCGACGGAGAAGTCGCCCAGGGCCTTCGCCAGGGCGTCGGTCCCCGCGACGTTGTGCGCGCCGTCGACCAGCACGAGGGGGTGGCGGCCGACCACCTCGAGGCGTCCCGCCATCGTCACCGCCGCCAGGCCCTCCGACACGACGTCGGCGTCGAGCGGCGTGCCGAAGAAGGCCTCGGCCGCGGCCAGGGCGCACGCCGCGTTTCGACCCTGGTGGGCACCGTGCAGCGGGACCAGCACGTCCTCGTAGCTGCCTCCCGGCGTGCGCAGGGAGACCAGGCGGCCGCCCACCGCCAGCCGGTTGGCCACGCAGTCGAACTCCTCGCCGGCCACCCACACCTGGCCGGCGCCGGCCTCGTCGGCGACAGAGCGGATCACGGCCACCAGCGCCGGATCACGCTCGCCGATGACCACGGTGCTCCCCGGCTTCACGATCCCCGCCTTGTCACGGGCGATCCCCTCCAGGGTGGGGCCCAGGATGTCGGTGTGGTCGTAGCTGACGTTGGTGATGACGGCCACGTCGCTGTCCACGACGTTGGTCGCGTCCCAGGTGCCACCCACGCCGACCTCCACCACGGCCACGTCCGCCGCCACGTCGGCGAACCATGCGAGGGCGGCCGCCGTCAGCAGCTCAAAGCGGGTGGGGCGGTCGGAGAGCTGCGGCTCGAGGAGGGCCAGCGACGACAGCACCTCGGTGAAGGCGTCGTCGTCGATCGGCCGGCCGCCGTAGGCGAGGCGCTCGTTCACCCGCGACAGGTTGGGGCTGGTGTACGTCCCGACCCCGAGGCCCTTTGCCCCGAGCAGCGACGTGGTCATCGCCGCCGTCGACCCCTTCCCGTTCGTGCCGGTGAGGTGCACCGAGGGGTAGGCGCGCTGGGGATCGCCAAGCAGCGTCGCCAGCTCGCGCATCCGCTCGAGGGTCGGCAGGGCGCGACGGCTGGGCGACGTGGACTCGTAGTCGATGTGCCCGTCCAGCCACGCCAGCGCCTCCGAGAGGGAGGCGAAGGGCGCCGCCGGCACCCGGGCGCTCAGGATGCCGCCCGGCGGCTCCGGTTGGCCGCCTTGACGGGAGGTTCGCCCAGCGGCACCAGCGTCGGGTGGACGCGGTCCATGACGACCGCCCGGTCCACGACGCACTTGCCCACATCGGTGCGGCTCGGCAGGTCGTACATCACGTCGAGGAGCACCTCTTCGAGGATCGCCCGAAGGCCACGGGCGCCCGTGCCCCGCAGCAACGCCTGCTCGGCGACGGCCTCCAGGGCGTCGGGCGCGAACTCCAGCTCGATCCCGTCGAGCGCGAACACGCGCTGGTACTGGCGGGTGAGGGCGTTCTTCGGCTCGACCAGGATGCGGATGAGGGCGTCCTTGTACAGCTGGCTGACGGCACTGACGACGGGCAGCCGGCCGATGAACTCGGGGATCAGCCCGAACTTCATGAGGTCCTCGGGCAGGACGTGGCGGAGGACCTCGGCGTCGTCCCGCTCCGTCTGCTGACGCACCTCGGCGCGGAACCCGATGCCCTTGCGCCCGATGCGGTTCTCGATGATCTTGTCCAGCCCGGCGAACGCCCCGCCGCAGATGAACAGGATGTTGGTGGTGTCGATCTGGATGAATTCCTGGTGGGGATGCTTGCGCCCACCTTGGGGCGGCACCGAGGCCGTGGTGCCCTCGAGGATCTTCAAGAGCGCCTGCTGGACGCCCTCGCCCGAGACGTCGCGAGTGATCGACGGGTTCTCGCTCTTGCGGGCGATCTTGTCGATCTCGTCGATGTAGATGATCCCGGTCTCTGCCCGCTTCACGTCGTAGTCGGCCGCCTGGATCAGCTTGAGGAGGATGTTCTCCACGTCCTCGCCCACGTAGCCGGCCTCGGTCAACGCCGTCGCGTCGGCGATGGCGAAGGGGACGTTCAGCATGCGGGCCAGCGTCTGGGCCAACAGCGTCTTGCCGCAGCCGGTCGGTCCCAGAAGGAGGATGTTCGACTTGGCGAGCTCGACCGTGTCCTCGTCACCCGGCGATCCGGCCTGCACGCGCTTGTAGTGATTGTAGACGGCAACGGAGAGGATCTTCTTGGCGTACTCCTGCCCGACGACGTAGTCGTTCAGGAAGTCGAAGATCTCACGGGGCTTCGGCAGCTCCTCGAAGCTGAGCTCCGTGCTCTCGGTCAGCTCCTCGGCGATGATGTCGTTGCACAGGTCGATGCACTCGTCGCAGATGTAGACGCCCGGTCCGGCGATCAGCTTCTTCACCTGTTTCTGTGACTTGCCGCAGAAGCTGCACTTGACCAGGTCCCCCCCCTCACCGAACTTCGCCACTGCCGTCTCCCTCACTCGCTCGGTCCGGTCTCGTCTTCGCCTGGTCGTTCACTGCTCGTCCCACCTGCTTCCACGTCGTGCCCCGGCCCCCCGGCCGTCGGCACCACCACGTTCCGCCTCAGGCCGCACCGACCGCACCGACCGCTTCCAGCGACGGTGCCTCCCGCACGGTGATGACCTCGTCGATGGCGCCGTAGGCGACCGCCTCGTCGGCCGTCATGACGAAGTCGCGGTCGGTGTCCTTTCCGACCTTCTCCTGCGGCTGGCCGGTGTCGGCCGCCAGCATGCCGTTCAGGAGATCGCGCATCCGCAGGATCTCCTTCGCCTGGAGCTCGATGTCACTGGCCTGCCCCTCCACACCGCCGAACGGCTGGTGGAGCAGGATCCGGGCGTGGGGCAGGGCGAAGCGCTTCCCCTTGGCGCCCGCCGCCAGCAGCACGGCCGCCGCCGACGCCGCCTGCCCGAAGCAGAACGTGGAGACATCCGGCTTGATGTACTTCATCGTGTCGTAGATGGCGAAGAGCGCCGTGATGTCGCCGCCGGGCGAGTTGATGTACAGGTGGATGTCCTTGTCGGGCTCCTCCGACTCGAGGAAGAGCAACTGGGCGCAGACGAGGTTGGCGACGGCGTCGTCGATCGGCGTGCCGAGGAAGATGATCCGCTCACGCAACAGACGTGAGTAGAGGTCGTAGGCGCGCTCGCCGCGGTTGGACTGCTCCACCACGGTCGGCACCAGATAGCTGCTGGCGCGCAGCCCGTCCTGTCGCATCGCGCTCATGCTCCGGCCTCCACATTGCTCGCTCCGGCGTCGGACCCGGCCTCCACCTGCTCCGCGCCGTCGTGCGCGCCGCCATTCTCGGCGGACGCCGCGTCCTCTTCCGGCCCCCCGGCCTCCGCCCCCTCGTCGGTGCCGCCCAGGACCGCCTGCAGGTCTTCACGGGAGACCGGGGCACCGTCCTCGTCGACGACCACCACGTGGTCGAGCAGCCAGGACAGGGCCTTGGCCTTCCGCTGCTCCGAGCGTACCGCGGCCATGCGGCCGGCGCGCGTAAGGCGTTCGCGGACCTCGGTCGGCGCCACCCCGAGCCGGCCGGCCATCTCCTGGAGCTCTGCTTCGATCTCGTCCTCTGCGACCTCGAGGTCCTCGGCCTCGGCGAGCGCCCGCAACGCCAGGTCGCCCTTCACCGCGCGCCGCCCCTCGGCCCGCAGCTCCTCCAGGAACTCCTCCTCGCTCCGGCCGGTCGCGGCCAGGAACTGGGCGATCCCGATGCGTTGCTCCTCGAGGCGGTGGCCGAGATCGTGCACCCGCTGGCGCACCTCCTCGTCCACCAGCACGTCGGGCACGGCCTCTGTGTCGACGAGCTCCGCCAGGGCGTTCAACGCGCCCTGCCGAAGTGCGAGCTGCGTCTGGAAGGCCTTCATCTGCGCCATGCGGGTGCGCAGGTCCTCTCGCAGCTCGGCCACCGTGGTGAACTCGGACGCCTCCGCCGCCCACTCGTCGGTGACGTCGGGCAGCTTCTTCTCCTTCACGTCCTTCACGAGCACCCGGAAGCTGATCTCGGGGGCGTCGGACTGGGAAGCGGCGGACGCGGAGAAGGCCAGGACGTCGCCGACCTTGGCTCCCCGGACCTGCTCGTCGAGCTCGGGCACGACCCGCCCGCTCCCGACCTCGTACAGGTAGTCGTCCTGGGCGACGACCTCCTCGTCGCCGGCGACGGTGCCGTGGAGGTCGACGGTCACGTAGTCCCCGTCCCGGGCGGCGCGCGACACCTCGACCAGCTCCGCCTCGGTGTCGCGCATGCGGTCGATCTGGGAGTCCACGTCGGCGTCGGTGACCACCGGGCTCGGGACCGTGACCTCGAGACCGGCGTAGCCGGGGATGGCCACCGCCGGACGCACCTGGACCACCGCGTCGAAGCTCACGGCGCCGGCGTCCTCGCCCCCCTTGATGTCGATCTCGGGAGGCGAGATGGGGTCGATCTCGGTGTCGGCGAGCGCGCGGGCGTAGAAGTCCGGGATCGCCTCGCGCAGCGCCTCGGCCCGCAGGGCCCCGGCACCGCCCATGCGGGCCTCGAGCACCGGTCGCGGCACCTTGCCCGGACGGAACCCCGGCACGCGGGCTTGACGGGTCAGGGTGCGGATCGCCTCGTCGAGGACTGCGTCGACCTCCTGCTCGTCGATCTCGACCGAGAGGCGGACCTTGTTTCCCTCGACGGACTCGGAGGTGGCTCGCATGGGTCCCTCACTCTACCGGTCCCCGGTCACCGCCCCGCACCGACGGTCCGGCGGCACGACCCCGACGGTCCGGCGGCACGTCCCCGACGGTCCGGCGGCACGACCGCCCCGGGTGGGGACGGGCAAAGCTCCCCGGTCACGGCGCTGCGGCCTCCGGCGCTCTCCTCCCCGGGTCGGCCCCGCCCATCCCCCAGCAAGCCGGCGACCCCGGCTAGCTTGCGCGCCGACAGGGCAGTGCCCGAGGCCGGCGTTCGGCCTGCGCGGCCTGCCCGCTGCGCCGGGGACGAAGGCCGTGCCCGGCCGCCGGAAGAGCACCGGGGCACCCGGAGACGAGGAGGAGTCACCAATGGCGGACTACGAGGGGTACTGCGTGAAGTGCCGGGAGAAGCGCACGTTCGACGGGACCGAGGTCGAGCTGGCCAACGGTCGGCGCGCGGCACAGGGCTCGTGCCCGGTGTGCGGGACCAAGATGAACCGCATCCTGGGAAAGAAGGCCTGAGCGGCTCCCCGCGAGACGGCAGGCTTCCGACCGCCGTCTCGCGGCGAGCCGCGACGTACGCTTGAGCCGTCACCGCCGGGCGCCCGGCGGTCGGCCCGGGGAGTGGCGCAGCCTGGTAGCGCACGTGCTTTGGGTGCACGAGGTCGGGGGTTCGAATCCCCCCTCCCCGACGCCGGAGGTCTTCACCTCTTGGATTTCACCTCTTGGATGGCGCCTTGTCCGCGGCGTCGCGGCGGCGGACCCGACGTCGCCCTGGCGTGCGGCCTGCGGGGGTACGGTGCCCTCGCCATGGTCACCGTCACGGGCAGGGCGCAGAAGGACGCGTGGGCGCGCCGCGAGCTGCCGCCGGTGGAGCAGGTCCGGCCGGGCCTCTGGTCGGTGCCGGTCCCGATCCCCATCAACCCGCTGCGCTACGTGCTGGTGTACGTGCTGGAGCTCGGGTCGACGGTGGCGCTCGTCGACGCGGGCTGGGACACGGCGGAGGCGTGGGACGCCCTCGTGTCCGGGCTCGCCGAGCTCGGCGCGGCCGTCGGCGACGTGGCGGCGGTCGTCGTCACCCACATCCACCCGGACCACTACGGGCTGGCGGGCCGCGTCCGCGAGGCGTCGGGCGCCTGGATCGGCCTCCACCCTGCGGACGCCTCGCTGCTCCGAGACCGCTACGAGGACGTGGACGGGCTCGTCGACTCCATGCGGGAGCTGCTGACCGTGTGCGGGACGCCGGCCGGCCAGCTGCCCGACCTGGCTGAAGCGTCGATGCAGATCCGGTCGTTCGTCTCGATGGCGCCCCCCGACCGCCTCCTCGGCGACAACGAGCTGCTCGACCTCCCGGGCTGGGACCTGCGGACCGTCTGGACCCCCGGGCACTCGCCCGGCCATCTGTGCCTCTACAGCGACGCTCGCCGGGTCCTGCTCTCCGGCGACCACGTGCTCCCCCGCATCACCCCCAACATCTCGTTCCACTCCCAACAGGTTCCGAACCCGCTGGGCGACTACCTCGACTCGCTGGCCCGGGTCCGACTGCTCGACCCCGAGGAGGTCCTGCCGGGGCACGAGTACCGCTTCGGGGGCCTGGCCGCGCGGGTGGCGGAGATCGAGCGCCACCATGCCGCCCGGCTGGCCGAGATCGAGCTGGCCCTGGAGCGTCGCCCGGGCGCCACCGTCTGGGACCTCGCCACCTCGCTCGAGTGGTCCAGGCCGTGGGACGAGATGCCGGCCTTCCTCCAGCGGGCGGCCAACGGCGAGACGCTCGCCCACCTCGTCCTCCTGGAGCGCCGGGGCCGCGTCCGGCGCCGGCGGGAGGTTCCGGCCCGCTTCTACGCCGCCGGCCCGCCGTCGAGCTGACCGGGCCCCGTCTCCCGGTGGTCCAGAGGTCCGGGGTACGCGGCCTCGGCCTTGGCCGTGAGCGCACCCATGTGGCGACGCGTGACCACGAACGTGGCCACGAGCACGACGGCGGCCAGGCAACCGGCGCCGATCTCGAAGGGCGTCGACGCGTGGTCGAGGAACCCGGCGGCGTTGTAGGCCAGCGCCGAGTACAGCGCCGCCCACAGGATGCCGCCGGAGGCGTTGAACGCCAGGAAGCGCGGGTAGCGCATGTGGTTCGTGCCGGCCAGGAAGGCGGCGTAGGTCCGCAGGATCGAGACGAACCGGCCGAAGAAGACGACGGCCCCGCCGTGCCGGTCGAACAGGTAGCGGCCGACCTTGATCTTCGCCTCGTCGATGCGCACGTAGTGCCCGTAGCGGCGCAGGAGCCGGTAGCCGCCCAGGTCGCCGATCCAGTAGCCGATGGTGTCGCCCACCACCGCCGCCGCCGCCCCCACCAGGAAGACGAGCCAGATGGAGAGCTGGTGGCTGGTCGCACCGGCGTACGTGGCCGCCGCCACGAGCACCGTCTCCCCCGGCAGGGGGATGCCGAGGCTCTCGACCGCCACCAGGGCGAAGACGGCGAGGTAGCCGTACGTCGAGACGAGCCCGTGGATGCTCGAAATCGCGACCAGCCCGTGGATGCTCATGCGGGGGTCCCGCCCGGCCGGCTTCCCCGCATCTGCACGGCGGGAGTCTAGGAACGACCCCCGGGGCGCCGGCCGCACGGCCCACGCGGGGAGCCGCCACCGGGCGCCCCCGACCCGGTCACCGGGCCGTGGCACAGGGGTCGGTAGCGTGAGCGCACCGATGGGACAGGCGCTGATCACCGATCTCTACGAGCTGGCCATGGCCGGGAGCTACCTCCGGCGGGGCATGACCACACCCGCCACCTTCTCCCTCTACGTCCGGGACCTCCCGCCCAGCCGGGGGTTCGTCGTGGCCGCAGGCCTGGAGGACTGCCTGGACTACCTCCAGCGGTTCCGCTTCGGCCCCGACGACACGGCATGGCTCGCGGGCCACGGCTTCCCCCCCGACGTCGTGGAGGCGTTGGCTGCCCTCCGGTTCACCGGCGACGTGCACGCCGTCCAAGAGGGCCGGGTGCTCGTGGCCGGCGAGCCGCTGCTGGAGGTGACCGCCCCGCTGCCCGAGGCCCAGCTGGTCGAGACCTTCCTCCTCAACCGGGTCACGTTCCAGTCGGCGCTCGCCACCAAGGCCGCCCGCTGCCGCCTGGCCGCCGGCGACATGGAGCTCATCGACTTCTCGCTCCGTCGCACCCACGGCACCGACGCCGGGCTCGCCGTGGCCCGCGTCACGGCCATGGCCGGGTTCGCCGCCACGAGCAACGTGGAGGCGGCCCGCCTCCTCGGGCTTCGCGCCGCGGGCACCATGGCCCATTCGTACGTGCAGGCGTTCGCCTCCGAGGGGGACGCTTTCCGGGCCTTCGTCGACGACATGCCCGGCCCCTACACGTTCCTCGTCGACACGTACGACACCCTGGACGGTGTCCGGGTGGCCGTCGAGGTCATCCACGAACTGGGCCTCGAAGGGCCGCTGGCCGTGCGGCTGGACAGCGGCGACCTCGCCGCCCTGGCCCACGCCACGCGCCGGGTCCTCGACGACGCCGGGCTCGCCCACGTGCGCATCTTCGCCAGCGGCGGGCTCGACGAGTACGGGCTCGAGGAGCTCCGCCTGGCCGGCGCCCCCGTCGACGCCGTCGGCGTCGGGACGAAGGTGGGCGTCGCCGCCGACGCCCCGTACCTCGACACCGTCTACAAGCTCGTCCAGCTCGGGCCGGACCCGGTGACCAAGCTCTCGGTCGGCAAGGAGTCCCTCCCTGGGCCCAAGCAGGTGTGGCGGCGAGCCGGTGCGCCCGACGTGCTCGCCCTCCGGGGCGAGCCCGGCCCGCCCGGGGCCCACCCGCTCCTCCAACCCGTCCTGTCAGGCGGGGGACGACTGGCCGCGCCCACCTCCGTCGCCGCCGCACGCCGACGCCTGGAGGCCGACCTCGCCTGGCTCCCGGACGACGCCCGGAGGATCCGCGACCCCCGCCAACCGGCCGCCGTCCTCTCCGAGGGGCTCCGGGCGCTCCAGGCCGAGACGAGGGCGCGGGCACGGACCCGCGCCGCGGAGGCGGCGCCGTAGCCGGCTGCCGACTGGCAACGCGCCGTCGCCGGGCGACGCGCCGCCCCGCCGGCACCGCGCCGGCGCGCCCGGCGCCGATCGCCGCGCCTGTCGGCGTCCCGGCGCCGTCGGCTTGACGTCTTTCGACCACGGGTAGGAGCCAGCGGGCGTGAGGGTCACGCTCGTCGCAGCCTCGAGTGGCATCGGCACGCCCCCCATCGACACGGACGACATGGACAACCGCACCCCCTTCCACCGTCAGCTCTTCGAGCGGCTGCGCGCCGTCGGGGAGGGGGTCGCCGACGGCGAGGCGATCGAGCCGGTCGCCCACCTGGTCGAGCGAGGAGCCGAGGTGGTCGAGCGGCAGGTCGAGCGGGGCGTGGAGGCCGTGGTCGAGACGGTGGGCGGCAGGGCGCGCACCCGGGTCGTCGTCCTCCTGGCCGCCGTCCTGGCCTTGTCCAGCGCCGACACCGGCGCCATCTCGGCCATCGCTCCCAAGCTCGAGACCTCGCTGCACATCGGCAACGTGGACATCGGCCTGCTCGTGACCGTGTCGGGGCTCACCGCCGCCGCCGGCATGCTGCCGGCGGGGTGGGTCACGGATCGCTGGAACCGGACGCGGCTGGTGACCGTTGCCGTCGCCATCTGGGGAGCGGCAGAGATCGTGAGCGCCCTGTCCCCCGACTACGCCTTCCTCTTGGTGGTGCGGCTGGCGCTCGGGGCGCTGACGGCGGTCACCGGCCCCACGCTGGCCTCGTTGACCGGCGACCTGTTCCCGGCCCGGGAGCGCTCCCAGATCTACGGCTACATCTTGACCGGTGAGCTCCTCGGCGCCGGTTTCGGCCTCCTCGTGGCCGGCCTCGTCTCTGCGTGGGCGACATGGCGCGTGGCGCTGGCCGTGCTGGCCGTTCCGAGCTTCGTGCTGAGCTGGGAGCTCCACAAGCGGCTCCCCGAGCCGGCGCGCGGGGGGCAGAGCCGGCTCGAGCGCGGGGCCGAAGAGATCGTGGCCGCAGAGGACCTGGAGCCGGCGGAGCCGGCGGCGGGAACGGCGGCGGCTGCGGGCGGCGCCCCGACCGCGGCCATGGGCCCGGACTCGGGCCAGGTCGGAGGTGCGGCGGCGGAAACGCCGCCTCCCCGCCCTGACGAGTCGCCGGTGCTGCGGGAGGTGCGGCGACGCAGGGTGGACGCCCGCGAGGGGGTGATCTTGGACCGGGACCCGCTCCAGCTCGGCTGGTGGGAGTCGTTCCGCTACGTCGTGGCCGTCCCGAGCAACGTGACCCTCATCGTCGCCTCCGCCCTGGGCTACTTCTTCTTCGGCGGGGTCGAGACGTTCGCCCTCATCTACATCGAGGGCCACTACCACGTGGGGCAGGGCGCGGCCACGCTGGTCGCCCTGGGGGTGGGCGCGGCGGCGGTGGGCGGCGCGGTACTCGGCGGCCGTGTCACCGACCTCGAGCTGCGCCACGGTCACATCGAGGCCCGCCTCGCCATCCCGGCGGCGGCGTTCATCCTGGCGGCGATCGTGTTCCTGCCCGGCGTCCTCAGCTCGAGCCTCGTGGTTGCCGTGCCGTTCTTCCTGGTGGCAGGGTTCTGCATCGCCGCCCCCAACCCCGGGCTCGACGCCGCCCGCCTGGACATCATGCCCTCGAGGATGTGGGGGAGGGCCGAGGCCGTGCGGAGCTTCCTCCGTTCCATCCTCCAGTCGTTCGCCCCGCTCATCTTCGGCCTGGTGTCGACGGTGTTCGGCGGCCGGTCGGCCGGGTTCGGGGCCAGTGGGAGCGGCGTGCACGGCCACGGGCAGGCCGCCGGGCTCCAGCCGACGTTCGTCATCATGCTCGGAGCCCTGCTCGCTGCCGCCTTCATCATCTGGCGGGGTCGCAAGCACTACTCGGTCGACGTGGCGGCGGCTGACGCCACCGAGCGGCGGTTCCCGGCGGGGGCCAAGGAAGCCCCTGCCCACGGAGGATCCGGCTGAAGCGAGGATCAGGAGCGCCTGGGGGGGGGGTGCGCCCCCGGGAGGGGCGCGGCACAATGGGACGACGATGGGCAAGCCGGCCACCCCCACCCGACGGGTGCCACGATGACGGTGGCCGGCGAGCGGCCGGTCCCCGGGGACGCCGCACCGGCACCCGCGCCGCTGAGCTTCGACGTCGGCGGGATGACCTGCGGCGCCTGCGCGGCGCGCATCGAGCGGCGGCTCAACGCCCTCGAGGGTGTCTCGGCCCGAGTGAACTACGCCACCGAGCGGGCCTCGGTGGACGCCGCCCCCGGGGTGGGCGCCGACCGGGTGATCGAGGAGATCGTCCGCCTCGGCTTCACCGCGTCGGTGGCCGGGTCGGGCGGGCAGCCCGGGGCGGCCCGTCCCGCACCGGCCGAGCGCCCGAGCCGGCGCCGGACGGCCCGCCGTGCCCCCGCGACGGCTCCTGCCACCCCGGAGGGGCTCGAGCGGCGGGTGCGGGCCCTGCGGATCCGGCTCATCGTGGCGGCCGTCCTCTTCATGCCGCTCTGCGACGCCTCGATTGCCTTCTCGGTGTTCCCGGTGATCCGCTTCGCCGGCTGGCAATGGATCCTCTTGGCGCTCACCGCGCCCGTGGTGACGTGGGCCGCCTGGCCCTTCCATGAGGCGGCGTGGCGCCACGCCCGCCACCTCTCGGCCACGATGGACACGCTCGTGTCGGTGGGCGTGAGCGCGGCGACGGCGTGGTCCATCTACGCCATGTTCTTCGAGGACGTCCACCAACGGGGGCTCTCGGTCGTCTACCTGCTCACGCACCGTTCAGGGGGGTCCATCTATCTCGACGTGGCCGCCGGCGTCACCACCTTCCTCCTTGCCGGCCGCTACTTCGAGGCCCGGTCCCGGCAGCGCAGCGGCGACGCCCTGCGGGCCCTGGCGTCGCTCGGGGCCCGGGACGTGTCGGTCCTCGACGCCGACGGGTCGGAGCGCAGGATCCCCATCGACGACCTGGAGCCTGGGATGCGCTTCGTCGTCCGCTCCGGGGAGAAGGTCGCCACCGACGGCCGGATCGAACGCGGGACCTCGACCATCGACCGCAGCCTCATGACCGGCGAGTCCGCCCCCGTCGAGTCGGGCCCCGGCGATCTTGCCACCGGTGGCACGGTCTGCCTCACCGGTCACCTGGTGGTGCGGGCCACCAAAGTGGGGGCCGAGACCCAGCTCGGCCAGATGCAGGCCCTCGTCGAGCAGGCGCAGAACGACAAGGCTGCGGTGCAGCGGCTGGCAGACCGGATCTCCTCGGTGTTCGTCCCGACGGTGATCGGGCTAGCGCTCGCCACCCTGGCCGGGTGGCTGCTCGCCGGCGCGTCGTCGCTGGTGGCGTTCAACGCAGGGCTCTCGGTGCTCATCATCGCCTGCCCGTGCGCGCTGGGGCTGGCGACCCCGGCGGCGCTGTTCGTCGCCTCGGGCACCGGAGCCCGCCAGGGCATCTTCTTCAAGGGCTACCAGGCCCTGGAGGCCTCCAAGCAGGTGGACACCGTGGTCCTCGACAAGACCGGGACGGTGACCGAGGGCCGGATGGCGGTCGTCGACGTGGCCGCCGCTCCCGGCGTCGACCCCGAGCACATGCTCCGGCTGG
>JAJYVT010000013.1 GCA_021791845.1 Actinomycetes bacterium
TCGCCGACGCGCACGTGGCCACATTCCGGTCCCAGGGGATGCGGACGTTGCTGCACACGCTGCAGCGGGACCTCGACGACGACTATCTCGCCACCGTGGACCGGCACCTGAAGCAGCTCCGGTTCCGCGGCGGCGAGCTGATCAGCATGGAGCTCGACCGGGACAACAGCGGGATCAACTACGTGCTGCGCGCCCCGGGGGAGCCGCAAGGCCGGTGGAAGGAGCGCTTGGGGCTGGGGGCCCGGCGCTCCTACTCCTTCTCGGTCGCGCCGAGGGACGAGGCCGGGGCCAACGCCCTGGCGGACATCGTCAGCCGCGGCGTCAACCTCGTGGCCAACGCGGCGGCGCAGTCGGCCGACCACATCATGAGCTACTTCTCGATGCTTCGGTCGGAGCTCGGCTTCTACCTCGGGTGCGTCAACCTCCATGCCGCGCTGACGGCCCGCGGCCAGCCGGTGTGCATGCCGGACCCCGAGCCGTGGGACCGCGCCGCCCGCTCCTGTATCGACCTGCGCGACGCCAGCTTGGCCCTGCTGGCCGAGGGCCCGGTCGTCGGCAACGACGTGGACGCCGACGGGAAGACGCTCCTGATCGTCACCGGCGCCAATTCCGGCGGCAAGTCCACCTTCCTGCGCAGCGTCGGCCAGGCGCAGCTGATGCTCCAGTGCGGGATGTTCGTGGTCGCCGCGTCCTACCGGGCCAGCGTGGCGGAGGCGACCTTCACCCACTTCATCCGGGAGGAGGACCAGACGATGACGAGCGGGCGGCTGGACGAGGAGCTCAGCCGGATGAGCACCATCGCCGACCAGCTCCGCCCCCAGAGCCTGGTGCTGTTCAACGAGTCGTTCGCCGCCACCAACGAGCGGGAGGGGTCGGAGATCGGGAGGCACGTCGTCCGGGCGCTGCTCGAGTCGGACGTCCGGGTCTGCTTCGTGACGCACCAGTTCGACTTTGCCGACGGGTTCCGCCGGGAGCGTGCCGGGTCGACGCTGTTCCTGCGGGCGGTGCGGGAGGACGACGGGCGCCGCACCTTCAAGCTGCAGGTCGCCGATCCGCTGCCCACGAGCTTCGGCGAGGACCTCTACTGGCGCATCGGGGGATGGCTGGGCGAGGACGGGCCGAGTGCACCAGGGGCGGGGGTGCCGGCGGGGCCGCCGGCGGGGGCGCCGGTCGCCGGCCCGGTCGCCGGCCAGGAGCAGCGGGATCCGGCGGTGTAGCAGGATGCGCGGGACCACCGACCGGCGCGTCGGGCGGCAGGAAGGGACCGGGATGGCGGGGCCGGACGGCGACGAGTCGCAGGACGAGCTGCTCGGGCCGGCCCGCGCGCTGCGCCGGCTGGCCGACGGCCGCCCCGAGCTGGCCGCACGGGTGGACCGGTTGATCGAGCGCATCGCGGCCGGCCGCTTCCACGTCACCGTGCTGGGGGACTTCAAGCGGGGGAAGTCCACGCTGGTGAACGCGATCGTCGGACGGGCGCTGCTTCCGTCCGGCGTCGTCCCGCTCACGGCCGTGGCCACGGAGATCCACTTCGGCACGGCGCGCACCGAGGTGGTGTTCCTGGACGGCCGCCGGGAGGCTGTCCCGGCGGAGGACCTCGCGGCCTACGTGACCGAGCGGGACAACCCCGCCAACGCCAAGGGGGTCGCCCGGGTGGAGGTCGGGATCCCCGGGGTGCTCGGCGCTCCTGGGGTGGTCCTGGTCGACACGCCTGGGGCCGGGTCCGCCAACGAGCACAACTCGGAGGCGGCGTACGCGGCCCTGGCGGAGTCGGACGCCGCGGTGCTCGTGCTCTCGGCCGACAGCCCGGTCTCCGACAGCGAGCAGGCGATCATGGCGCAGCTGGCGGAGCGCGGGTGCAAGGTGTTCGTCGTGGTCAACCGGAGCGACCACCTGCGCCCCGAGGAGCTGGACGAGGTGGAGGCGTTCGTCGCGGCCCGGTTGGGGGAGCACCTCGACGTATGGAGCGGGCCCTACCGCACCGACGCCCGGGCCGCCCTCCAGTCGTGCCTCGGCGGCGCGGCGGCACCGTCGGGGCCGGCGGCAGGGCTCGCGTCGGCGGGCAACGGCCCGCCGCCTCCGGGGTTCGATGCCTTCCGCCGGGAGCTGGAGCGGTTCGTCCGATCCGACCTCGCCGGCGCCCGGCGGGCGGCGGCGGTGGCCGAGCTCGGCCGCCTGGCCCGGCAGCTGGAGCAAGCGCTGCAGCTGGAGTCCGCCGCAGGCTCCATGGGCACGGCCGCGCTCGAGTCCAAGCTGGCGCGGTTCCGGCAGGCGGCCGACGACGGCCGCCGGCTGCTCGACGAGGACCGGATCGTCCTCGAGCACGACGCGTCCGACCTGGTGGAGCGAGCGGGCGCCCGGCTCGCCGCCGACGCCGCCGACGCAGCCCGCTCCTCCGCCCCGGCCCTGGAGCCGACGGCCCGGCAGGCGTCGCGGCGGACCCTCGCCTTCGACCTCCGGGACGAGGTCGAACGATGCGTCCGGACCGGCTTCGAGCCGGTGCGCCACGCGGTCGAGCGCTCGCTCGACGCGGAGTGGGCCGCGGTGGCCGAGCGGTTCACGGCGCGCGTGCAGGAGCGCGTGACCGGGCTGGTGAGCGCGGCCGAACAGCTGTTCGACGTCCATCTGCCGGTGGTGACGGTGCCGCCGGTGGAGGCGCAGTCGCAGCGCTTCAGCTACCAGTTCGTTGTCGTCGAGAGCCCGACGGCGCCGGTCGGCCGCACGTTGGCGACGTGGCTCCTCCCGCAGGAGGTGGTCCGGCGCCGCGCCCTGCGGGCGGGGCAGCGCCGCCTGGCCGAGGAGCTCTCCAAGCACGCCGGCCGGGCCCGCTACGACGTCTCCCAGCGCGTCGAGGCGGCGCGCCGCGAGCTCGTGGCCGCGATGGTGTCCGAGTACGAGGAGACCGAGCGCTCCCTGGTGCAGGCGGTCGAGGGGGCGCGCTCGTTGCTCGAGCGGAGCGGGGAGGAAGGCGCCCGGCGCGAGCACCAGTTGGCCGACGTTTGCGCCCTCGTCGACACGGTCGAGCGGCTGGGAGCGAAGGCGTCGCCCGTCGTGCCGTAGGCGCCGCCCGTCGTGCCGTAGGCGCTCCCGGTCGCGTCCCGGCGACTGGTGTCAGACGGCCAGCCCGAGGGCGAAGCCGGCGGCGGCGGCGGCGAGCCCGACGGCCACGCTCACCGCGGCGTTGCCCGCCGCGTGCAGGATGCGGCCGTCCTGGAGCAGGCGGACGGTCTCGAACGTGAACGTCGAGAAGGTGGTGTAGGCGCCGCAGAAGCCGGTGGCGAGGAGCGCCGTTGCCGCGTCCGGGAGGTGGCCGCCGAGACTGAGACCGGTGAGGAAGCCGAGCACGAGCGACCCCGACACGTTGACGAGGAAGGTGCCCCACGGCAGGTCGGACCCGACCCGCTGGCTCACGGCCCGGTCGAGCAGGTAGCGAGACGGGGCGCCGACAAAGCCGCCCACGGCCACCAAGAGGAAGAGGAGCATCGTCACGATCGGCCCGCCTCAGACGTCGACGATCTCGACGTCCTCGACGGTGGCCACGATGCCGTGTGCCAGCCCCGTCAGCTCGCGGAGGAAGCGGTCGATGCGGTCGGGGGTGTCGACCAGCACCATCGAGAGCGGCCGGTCGTCGGAGAACACGTGCTCGCGGTGGACCTGGCCCTCGGTCCCGAACCCGAGCCGTCCCTCGAAGACGGTCGCCCCCATGAGCTTGGCCTTCCGGGCGCGCTTCATCAGCTCCACCTCGAGGCTGGCGTGCCGGTAGCGGTCGCGCACGCCGAGCCAGATCGTCAGCCGCCGGGCCGGCCGGCCGGCGAAGCGGGACTCGACCGCAGCCGTCACCGGTCGGTCTCCTGCACCCAGCGCTCGGCCCGGATGGCGACGCGGGCGGACCCCATCCCGAGCCACACGGCGAGCAGCCCGGCGAAGAGGCTTGCGAGGACGTACGCGACGGCCGTCGTCGGCCGGCCGTCGTGGACGAGCTGCACCGCGTCGACCATGAACGTCGAGAAGGTGGTGTAGGCGCCGAGGAAGCCGGCCCCGAGGATGGGCCGGGCCAGGCGGCCGCGCGGGAACTGCTCGAGCACGAGGATCAGCAGGAACCCGAGCACGAAGCTCCCGGTCACGTTGATGACGAAGGTCCCCCACGGGAACGCGCCGGCGGCCGCCGGCATCGCCAGCGCCACCGCGTAGCGGGTCACCGCGCCCGCCGCCCCGCCGCAGGCCAGCGCGAGGACGACCGCCCGGTTCCGCCCCGACCGGGCGCGGCGGCCACGGTCGAACGGCGCACCGGCCGGACCGGCGTCGAGGTCGGGATCGACAGGAGGGCGGCGCGACACATCACCTCTCGCCGTGGGTGCCATCCAGCTCCTTGTTCGTTGATGCCTGGGACGAGGCAAAGCGGACAGGAGCCATCAGCCATCTGGCGTTTCCGGCGAGCTCCATCGCCTCCTACGAATTTACCAGGGAGGGGCCCGGGAGGAACATGAGCCGGTGGCGGCCGGCCGCGCGCCGCCCATTTGCGGAGGTCCCCGACCGGCCGCCGCGGTACCGTCGGGGGGAGCACATCCCGACGGGGTGCAGGCTGGAGGCAGGATGCCGGTCACCGAGGCGGCGACGAGGATCGTGGTCTTCCTGAGCGAGGACGATCGGATCGGGCACCGTGGGCTGCACGAGGTGATCGTCCAGCGGGCTCGCGAGGAGGGGATGGCCGGCGCGTCGGTGTGGAGGGGGATCGAGGGGTTCGGCGGGTCCGGCAGGATCCGGACCGCGAGGTTCCCCGACGCCGCGGCAGGGCTCCCGCTCGCCGTCGAGCTCGTCGACACGCCCGAGAGGATCGAGGCGTTCCTGGCCGTCGTGCACGAGCTCGCCCCGGGGTCGCTCGTGACGAGGGAGCCGGTGACCCTGGCCCGGCTCGGCGGGTCGGTGGCACCCAGCCTGGACGACCCCGTGCCCCGGCGCCGCTAGCCCGCATCCTGGGCACGCACCGGGCGCTCGGACCGACGTGCCCTGGCGCACGTCCCTCGTGGTTCGGCGATGTCCGGTAGCCGGCAGGACAACGACAAGACGACAGAATGGAGAACGGCGTCATGAGGCTCCTCCTCACGTCCGGTGGCATCTCGAACACCAGCATCCGGAACGCGCTCGTCGGCTTGCTCGGCAAGCCGATCGCCGAGTCCAACGCACTCGTCATCCCGACGGGGATCTATCCCTTCCCCGGCGGCACCGGGGGTGCCTTCCAGGCCATCTCCGGAACGGCCAAGAGCCCGCTGTGCGAGCTCGGCTGGAAGTCACTGGGCGTGCTGGAGCTCACCGCGCTGCCCAGCATCGACAAGGAAGTCTGGGCCGCGGCAGTCCGCGAGTCGGACGCCCTGCTGGCGTGGGGCGGCGATCCCGTGTACCTGTCCTACTGGATGAAGCACTCGGGTCTCGCCGATCTCTTGCCGTCCTTGCGGCCAGAGACGGTCTATGTCGGGGTGAGCGCGGGGAGCATCGCCATGGCCTCCTCGTTCGGCGAGGCGTACTTCGATCCGCCCAACTGCACCGGGGAGAGGCTCTCGTCCGAGGACCTCGTGTTCGCTGGACCCGAGGGGGAGCTCACCATGACCCTGGTCATGGCCGAGGGTGTGGGGCTCGTCGACTTCACGATCATCCCGCACGTGGAGTACGACAACCCTCAGGACGTGGAGAACGCGGAGCAGTGGGCTCGCCGGCTCCCGGTGCCGACGTACGCGATCGACGACGAGACCGCCGTCACGGTCGTCGACGGCGCCGTCGAAGTCGTCTCCGAAGGGCTGTGGAGGCTGTTCACCCCAGACGCCCGGGGGTGAAGGGGCTTCGCCCGTCGACGGTGGGGCGCCGCACGGGGCGGGGTCAGCCGTCGATCGAGCCGTCGATCGAACCGACCACGGCCGCCACGACGAGGGCGTCGGGTCCCAGGTGCGACCCGACGGTCGGGCCGAGCTCGGTCGCAAAGCGCGGCGGCATCCCGAGCTGCTCGGAGAGCCGCTCCACGACGGCGTCGACGTCACCGGCGTCCCCGTGGCCGAGCGCCCAGGCGCCGAGCCGGTGACCGGCGGTGGCATCGACGTGCCCGGCCAGCGCCTCCACCGCGTGGCGCCGGTGCCGGGGCTGGGCCAGCGGCACGACCCGCCCCCGGACGGCCAGGACGAGGGGGTGGCTCGACACGAGGTGGGCCTGGGGCACGAGGCTCGCCCGGTCGCTGTGCCGGAGCGCCCGCACCTCCTGGACGAGGGCGAAGGTGTGGAGCCGGCTGGCGACCGACCGGGCCAGCGCGGCGAGGGCGTCGGCCGGCCGGTCGACCGCCTCGTGCACGGCGAGAGCGACGAGGCCGGCACCCACGCTGAGGGAGCCGGTGTCGACCACGTGGGCGCCCGGCCCCCGCCCCACCCCGATGCGTGCCACCGCCTCGCGCGCCCGCGCCACGGTGACGCTGAGCTGGCTCGAGACGTGCACCCCGACGACCGGTGCGCCGCGCCCGTACGCCGCCACCAGCGCGCTGACCGTGGGCGGCGTGGTGCTGGGGTAGCGGTCGCCGCGCAACAGCGCCCAGAGCTCCTTGCCGCCGCCGCCGAACCGTGCTCCCTCGGACCACACCTCGCCCGCCACCAGCTCGACGCGGGACGACCGGGTGAGCGGTCCCGGCACGTCGACGGCGCCGTCCACCACGAGCAGCGTGCCGTCCCCGCCGGGCTCGCCTCGGCCCCCGTGCGGGGCGCCCGGCGTCGGCGTCCGGTCCTCGGACGGTCCCACGAGCGGGTCAGACCACGAGGACGGGGCAGGGATGGTGGCGGAGCAGGGCCTCGACCGAGCGGCCGAGGCCCCGGTGGGTGGTCTGCTCGCGGCCGTGGGTGCCGACGACCACGAGGTCGAAGCCGTGCTCCTCGGCGTACTTGGCGAGGGCGACGGCGGGGTCGTCCGCCAGCACGACCTCGGTCATCACCGTGGCGCCGGGCGAGGCGCGGTGCCCCGCCTCGGCCAACCCTCGGGACAGGTTGTCCCGCTCGGCCTCGGTGGCCCGCCGCTCTTCCTCCTCGGTCTCGGCGTGCGCCGGCGGCCGGACGACGAGCAGCACGTGCGCCTGCCCGCCCAGCTCGGAGGCGAGGGCGGTCGCCACGCGGAGGGCGTGGCGCGCCTCGGCCGAGCCGTCGAAGCCGACGAGGATGCGCCGGAAGACGCCGGCTGGGTGGTCGTGGGATCCCGGTTGCATCGTCCCCCCTTGGTCGGTCATTGCAGCGCGGCGGTGACCGCCAGGGCGATCAGGAGCGCGATCAGCATGTACGCCACGTAGGCGTTGAGGTTCCCGGACTGGAGCCGCTTCGCCAGCCGGGCGACGGCGAGGACCCCGGTCCGGAGCGGCCGGTACACGTACGTCTCCAGGGGCTCGACAACGCGGGTCTCGGCCACGACGGGGACCTCGGTGAGGACCGGTTGCCGGCCGTCCTCCGGCTCGAGGATGGTCACGACCCGGCGGGTGCCGAGCACGTTGCCGAGCACGCGCCGCAGCGGGTTGGCGAAGCCGAACGCCGTGTAGGCGGCCGGTTTCGACACGGCCGACGTGGCGGAGTGCCAGGCCGGGACGCGGCGGACCCGGAGGTAGCGCCCTCTTGACAGGGCGAGCGTCATGGCGAAGACGGCGAGGAAGGCCGTGGGCATGGCGATCCACAGCCACGACGGCGACAGGATCGAGAACCCCTGGAACACGGGCTGGAGCACCCAGGGCGACTTGAGGGCGGCGGTGGTGGCGCCGTGCCGGACGAGGGGGCTCAGGCCCAGTGCGATGTAGCGCACCTCCCACGGGCTGACGGCGGCCACGCCGAGGCAGCCGGCCAGCAGGGCGACGAGGCCGGCCTTCCCCACGACCCCGGTCTCCCGGGCGCGCCCGGCCACGGCCGCGGTGGGCCGACCGAGGAGGGCGAGCCCGAGGACGCGGAGGAAGGTCAGGGCGGCCACGCCGGTCGTCAGCGCCACCAGGGCTCCGGCGCCGGCCAGTCCCAGCCTCAGGGCGAGGCCCGACAGGCGGAACTGCTGCATCAGCGCCTCGAGGATGAACCACTCCGACACGAAGCCGATCGTGGGCGGCAGGCCCGCCAGCGCCACCGCACCGGCCCCGAAGGCGGCGCCGCTCCAGGGCATGCGCCGGCCGACGCCCCGGAGGACGTCGAGGTCGTCGCTGCCCACCGCCCCCTCCACGTTGGCCAGCGACGAGAAGAGCGCCGACTTGGCGATGGCGTGCGCCACGGTCTGCAGCGTGGCCGCCAGCAGCCCCATCGCCATCAGCAGCTCGGAGCGGACCACGGCCCCGGTCAGGGCTACGCCGTAGGCGGTGACGATGAGGCCGGCGTTCTCGACCGACGAGTAGGCGATCACGCGCGCCAAGCGGCCCTGGACGGCGGCGAAGACGATGCCGAGGAGCGCCGTGGCGCCTCCGGCCAGGAGCACGATGACCACCAGCCAGACCGGGGGCCGGCCGAGGATGCCGAGGAAGCGCCACAGCCCGTAGACGCCGACGTTGGCGGCGATGCCGGCCATGGCCGCCCTCGCCGGGCCCGGCGCGGCCGGGTACCCCACCGGCATCCACACCTGGAAGGGCACGATCCCGAGCTTGGCCCCGAAGCCCACCACCACCAGGGTCCAGGCGACGTCGTGCACCGCGCCCGGCCCCACGGCGTGCCAGCGGGCGAGGGTGAGGCTCCCGGTGTGGCCGGCGAGGAGCAGGAAGGCGAAGAGCAGCGCGGCGCCGCTCACCTTCCCCATGCCCACGGTGGACCAGGTCGCGCCGGTCTGGCCCTTCCGCCGGGTGACCGCGGTCAGCATGTAGAAGGAGACGGTGAGGGCCTCCCAGGCGAAGAGGAAGGTGAAGGCGTCCGCCGCGCACAGGATCACGGCCACCGCGCCCAACAGGAGCAGGTAGCCGGTGGCCGTGCCCCGCCGGTGCTGGCGGTCGGCGGGCCGCACCCAGGAGACGAAGCACGCCGACACGGCGACGCCGAGCCCGAAGAGCAGCGTGAGGAACAGCCCGGCGAGGTGGTCGATCCTGAGGGCGTTGTGGCCGACGCCGAAGACGGCCGAGAAGTCGACCGTGGTCGCCGCCGTGGTGGTGGCGTGGATCCCGAGCGCGAGGAAGCAGGCGCTCCCGGCGATGGCCAGCGCGTAGGGGACGACGCGGGTGACGACGTGCCGGACGCCCCCGACGGCGTCGACGACGACGCCGGCGGCAAAGCACGCCAGGCCGGCCGCCACCAGCATGCTGCTCACGCGCCCGCCCCCCGGGCCGTCCCGTGCCCGCCTCCGGGAAGGAGGCCCACGGCCAAGAGGATGGCGGACAGGAGCCCGAACGGCGACGGCGGCGCCCCCGGGAGCCACACGTCGACGGGGACGGTGTCCCCCACCCCCCCCGCCGCCGCGTACCCTCGGCCCACCAGCCCGCCGCCGACCGCGTCGACGCCGGCGGCGATCACGACCTTCGGCTCCGGCATGACCTCGTAGGTCTCGCGCAGCGGCCCCAGCATCCCCGCCGCCCCGACGCCGGTCGCCAGCAACAGGTCGGCGTGCCGGGGGCTGGCGGTGAAGAAGATCCCGAGGCGGTGGACGTCGTACACCGGGTTGGTGAGCGCCGCGACCTCCCACTCGACTGCGCCGTCGGACCCGGCGTCCACGTGGCGCACGTGCACCGACCGGCGCAACGCCCGGACCCGGCGGTGCAGTGCCGCCCTCGCGGCGGCGACGGCGGCGTCGCTCTCGGGTAGCGCCGGCACGACCAGCGCCTCGCGGGCGACGCCGGCCGTCTCGAAGTCGGCGTCGAGCTCGAAGGCTTCGGGGGCGAGCGCGACGCACCGCCCGCACAGGACGCACCGTCCCCGGTCGAGCCGGGGCCCGTCGGCGCCGTCGGCGATGGCGTCGGTCGGGCATGCCGTCGCCGCCGCCCCCACCCGCGACCGGTCGTGCGGACCGGGACGGACGGCCACCGCGGCCCGGAATCCCCGGCCGTAGCCGTCGGGACGGCGGGGGTAGGGCGTGGTGACGATCCCCTCGCGCAACCCTCTCGGGATCCACGGCATCAGGCGTCCCCCCTGGTCCTCATCCTGCCACCCCGGCGATCGAGAGCCCGAAGCTCGCCTCGATGAACGCGAAGTCGGTGAGGATGTCGTTGGGGAAGGCGACGTGGAAGAGGCCCAGGTTGTGAAAGGAGGCGGAGCGGGGCTTCACCCGGGTCAGGCGGCCGTCGTCCATCGTCACGAAGTAGAAGACCTCCCCCTGGGGCGCCTCTGCCCACCCCACCGCCTCGCCGCCCACCCGGTCGCCGACGTCGACGGCCCACGGCGCGCCGCCGCCCACCTCCTCCAGCCGGTCGACCGCCTGGCGGATGAGGTGGAAGGCGCCTTCGATCTCGTCGATCCGGACGCGCTGGCGGGCCAGGGCGTCGCCCTCGGGGTGCGGATCGAACAGCTGGTGGCCCAGCCGCCCGTAGGCGGCGTAGGGCCGGGCCAGCCGGGCGTCGTCGCTCTGGCCCGACCCCCGCCCGAGCGGCCCGAGGGCCCCGTAGTCCTGGGCCAGGTCGGCGGGGATCACCCCGGTGCCGCGCAGCCGGTCGAGGAAGGAGGGGGTGGCCATGAGCATGCGGAGGTCGGACCGGATGTCCCGCTGGAGCTGGTCGATGGCGGCGTACAGCTCGCGGGCGGGCACCCCCAGGCCGCTGCTCACCCCGCCGGGGACGACGACGCCCCGGCCGAAGCGGCTCCCGCACAGGCGCGCCCGCAGCCGGAGCAGCCGCTCCTTGTGGAGGCTCAGGCGGGCGAAGGCGACCGCCTGGCCCGCCCCCTCGCTGTGGCGGATGGTCGAGTCGAGGTGGTTGGCGATCCGCTCGAGCTCGGCGTGGACCACCCGCACCAACCCCGCCGGCTCGGGCACCTCCACCCCGGCCAGCCGCTCCACCGCGCCGGCGAAGGCGACGGCGTGGGCCACCGACGCCACGCCCTCGGTGCGCTCGGCGAGGAGCGTGCCGTCGGCCGCGTCCATCCCCTCGAAGCGGGCCTCGATGCCGCGGTGCTTGTAGAAGACCCGGGTGCGGAGGCTCGGGATGTCCTCGCCGGGCGTTTCGACGAGGTACTCGACCGACTCGAACACGCCGGAGCGCACCGGTCCGTAGGGGATGGTGAAGACCCCCTCCCCCCGGAGGCGAGGCGGCAGGGGCGCCACGTCGAGCTCGACCGCGTCCCGGGGCTTCCCCGACCCCGGCCACGGCCGGGAGGAGCCCGGCGCCAGCGGGAGCACGAGGGGGTCGAGGTTGCGGTGGCCGATCGCCTCGAGCCCGAAGAGGTCGTGGATCTCGCGCTCGTACCAGGTGGCGCCGGCCAGGCGTGCCGTGAGCGTGGGGAACCCGGCGCACCCGTCGGGGACGACGGCCGACTCGGTGTGGAGGCCGCCAGCCTCGGCGAGGACCGCGACGAGGTGCGTCCCGTCGGCGGCCGGCGCTGCCAACAGCCCGCAGAACCGGGCGCCGCGGCCGACGCGGTCGGCGACGCGGTCGGGGAAGCGGTCCAGCTCGGCCGGGCCGGGGCCGGCGGGGGCCGTCATCGCGGCACTCCGAGCTCGTGGACGGCGTGGTCGAGCAGGTGGCTGAGCGCGGCGGGCGGGTGCACGCCGAGGATGGTGAGGGCCAGCAGCCCGGCCGCCATCGACGCCACGATCCACGTGCTCACCTCGCCCTTGGGCGGCGTGACGACGGCGCCGTTGCCGCTCGCCGGCTCCGTGACGTTCGGGGAGAGCATCGTCTGGGTCGTGAACCACGACAGCCCGAAGAAGGCGAGGGTCACGAGCACGACCAGGACGGCCGTGACCACGTCGTGCGGGTCGGAGAGGCCGCCGGACACGATGAGGAACTCGCTGCGGAAGATGCCGAAGGGGGGGAGCGCCGACAGCGCGAGCACGGCGGCAACGAGCATCGGGCCGCTCCACGGCAGCGCGCCGATGCCACCCCGGATCTTGGCCATGTCCTTGAGGCCGAACTTCCGCAGCACCGATCCGGCGCCGAAGAACGCCGTCCCCTTTGCCGCCGCGTGGCACAGCACGTGGAGCAGCACGCCGAAGATGGCGATGGGCACGCCGAAGCTCATCCCGATGGCCAGGATCCCCATGTGCTCGACGCTCGAGTACGCGAGGAGGCGTTTCATGTCCCGCTGGCTGAGCAGGTAGAGCGCGGCGAGGAGGAGCGACGCCAGGCCGAAGATCAGGAGCACGGTGCGAGGGAACGTCGGCCCGATCGCCCGCACGGTGATCTGGAAGAAGCGCAGGATGGCGTAGAAGCAGATGGCCAGCAGCGCCCCCGACAGCAGGGCCGAGACCGGCGTCGGCGCCTCGGAGTGGGCGTCGGGAAGCCACGTGTGCACGGGGACGAGGCCCATCTTGGTGCCGAACCCGAGCACCGAGAGCACGAAGGCCACGCGGACCGCGCCGGCGGGGAAGTGGCCGGCGCCGCCCAGCATCTTGGCGTACGACAGGGAGTACGACCCCCCGAAGACCGTGGTCCCCGCGTAGTACATGACGATCGTGGCCAGCAGCGCGATCCCGAGCCCGAGCGACGCGATCAGCACGTACTTCCAGGCGGCTTCGGTGGCGCCGTCGGTGTCGTCGATGGCGGCGAGCAGCGCGGAGACCACGGTCGTGATCTCGACGGCCACCCAGAGCAGTGCCAGGCCGTTCACGAGCAGGGCGGCGAGCATGGACCAGCAGAACAGGTTCAGCCCGGCGTAGAAGCGCCGCCCGTAGCGGGCACCGGCGGCGTTCTTGGCCAGGTGGAGGTAGCCGCCGGCAAAGAGGGAGGTCGTGGCGTAGAGGAACGCCGTCGCGACCAGGAACACCACCGACAGCGCGTCCACGCGGAGCAGGCTCCCGGCTGCGACCTGGGAGTGGTCGGCCGCGGTGGGCACGAGGACGAGGGCGAGCACGAAGGCGGCGGTGCCCGAGACGACCGACACCACGCGCGAGGCGCGGACCGGGAGGAAGAACGTGGCGACCGAGACGGCGAAGGGGAACACGAGCAGGGTCACGAGCACGGCGGGCATCGGCGGCTACCCCTTCAACCGGTCGAGCTCTTCGGTGGACAAGGTCCTGGTCCGCCCGTGGTGGACCCGCATGATGACCCCGATGACGACCACGGCCACCAGGAGGTCGAAGAGGAAGGCCACCTCCAGGATGAGGGGGAGGCCGGCAGCGAGGACCAAGGTGGCGACGTACACGCTGTTCTCCACCGAGAAGAAGCCCATCGCCTGCGAGACCACGTCGGCTCGCAGGACGATCAGCACGAAGGCGACCAGTACGGCGGCGACGGCGATGGCGAGGGCCGTCGCGGGCAGGGTCGGGGAGTGGACGTGGAGCGACCCGGCGGCAAAGAAGCCGAAGGCCGACACGGCGATGGCGATGAGGGCCATGCTGGCGACGCCGAGGACCGGGCTCCCGGCCAGGTCGACGTCGGCGTCGTGCAGGAGCCGGCTGACCAGGGCCGGGACGATCACCACCTTCAGGACGAAGGTGAGGGCCGCCAGCGCGTAGAGCGCGCCGATGTGGCGGACGGCGGCGATCTCGAGCGTCAGCGCCGTCACCACCAGCGACTGGAAGGCGTAGATCCGCACCTGCGAGCGCAGGAGCGCCGCCCGCAGCATTGCGAACTCGGTCAGGAGCACCAGCGTGGCGACGATGTCGGCGACGCCGGCGTAGGTGGACGGGGCGAGCGCCATCAGCCGCCCCTGGCGTAGAAGATGAACACCGCCAGCACGGCGAGCAGGAAGGCCGCGGCGAGGAACTCGGTGATCTTGAACAGGCGGAGCTTGGAGAAGAGGTTGTCGACGAGGGCGAAGATGCAGCCGAGGAGGATGGCCTTGCCCAGCAGGGCCAGGATGGCGAGCACCACCGATCCGCCGCTGCCCGTACCCGAGAGGCCCCACGGCGCCACGAACACGTTGATGAGGATCGTGTAGAGGATCAGCTGCTTCATCGCCGATCCCCACTTCAAGAGGGCCAGCGCCGGCCCGGAGTGCTCGAGCGTGCGCCCCTCGTCGATCATCCCGAGCTCGAGCGTCCCGGTGTGCGTCTCGACCGGGATGCGGCCGGTGTCGGCCAGCACCACGAGGAAGAAGGCGATGGCGGCGAACACGTGCCCCGGCCGGACGATCTCCGAGGTGGAGGACCGCACCGTCGCCGCCATGGCGTACGGGAGGTCGGTGCTCGTGAGCAGCGCCACCGCGAAGACGACGAACAGGATGGTCGGCTCGATCAGGGCGCCGAACGTCATGGCGCGGCTGCTCCCCAGCTGCGCGTAGGGCGCGCCCGACTCGGTCCCCGACAGGGCGACCGAGAACCCGGCCAGCGCCAGGATGAACCCGCCCCCGAGGATGTCCCCCATGTACCCGAGCGGCAGGCCGTACGTGGTCAGGACCGGGATCAGGAGCGGCACGATGAGGTAGCAGCCGAAGGCCACGACCGGGCCGGCCAGGAAGACCCAGCTGGACTCCTCGGTCACCACCGTCTCCTTGCGGAAGAGCTTGGCGAGGTCGTAGTACGGCTGGAGCATGCGAGGGCCGCGGCGGCCCTGGAGCCGGGCCTCGACGTGGGAGACGACGCCGCTCACCAGCGGAGCCCCGAGGAGGATGGTCGCGTCCTGCAGTGCCTGGATGCCCTGTGGTGCGACGACGCCTGGCCCCAACGCGACCTCCCCACGCTCCGAACGAGTTCGGTAGAGCCATCAGCCCGTGAGGGCGGTTCGAGCAGGCGCTCGCCGGGGCGTCATCCGGCATGGCAACCATAGCCCATGCGGGATCGGGGGCAACGGTTGCGACGGCGCCCGCACGGGGAGGCGTCGTGGCTGGGGCGGCGGGGCTGGGTACGATGAGAGCGGGCGATGGAGCTCACCCGAACTGCCGCGATGGCTGATGGCTCCTGCAGACGATCGGCATGCGTTGCAGGGGGAGGTGGGCGATGGAGACGATGTCGGACGGACGGCACGGGGCCGGGCCGCAGGGCCTGCCGCCAACGTGCGTCTACCTGGTCCGGCACGGCCAGACGGCGCTCAATGCGGCCGGCGTGCTCCGAGGCCGCCTGGACCCGCCGCTGGACGAGATCGGCCAGCAGCAGGCCGCCAACCTCGGCGCCGCCCTCGGCTGCCGGGGGATCTCGCGCATCGTGGCCAGCCCGCTGCGGCGCACGATCGAGACCGCGACCGCCATCGGCGCGGCGTGCGGGGCGACGGTCACCGCCGATGCCAGGCTGATCGACCGCGACTACGGGCCGTGGGCCGGCCGGCCGGCGGAGGACGTGGAGTCGGCATGGGGCTCGGTCGAGGCCGCGCCGGGGGTGGAGCCGGCGGGCGACGTGCGGGCCCGGGCCATGGCCGCGCTGGCCGACGTCGCGTGCGAGGCGGCCGGAGGCACGGCGGCGGTGGTGAGCCACGACGTCGTCATCCGGCTGTGCCTGGTGGCCTGCGACCCGCGGCTCGGCGACCCGGGCCAGTTGTCGCAGGGCACGGGACGGTTCAACGTCCTGGAGCTCCGCTCCGGCGCGTGGTACGTGCTGGGCATCGACGAGGACCCCGTCACGTCGCCGTTCGTGCGGCGACGGCGAGCGACGTGACCGCCTCCGGGACACTGCCGGCCCGGGAGGAGCCGTGAACCGCGTCGCCGTCTTCGTCGACGACGAGGGTTTCTCCCGGAGCGGCTTCGACGCCTTCGGCTCCTTGCCGTCGCGCGGACCCCCACCTGCGCTCGACCCTGCTGCCGTTGCCTGCGCCCTGCTCGCGGGCGCGGGCGGCCGGCGGGCGCTCGAGGCGTTGCGCGTCTACTGCGCCGTTCCCGACGGCCGCGTGGACGAGCCTGCGTTCGCCGACGCCCTGCGGGCGATGGAGCGGTGGTCGGCGGCCGGCGCCGTCGTGGTCCGGCGACCGGTGGGCGCCGCTGGCTGCCGGTGCGCTCCGGGCCAGAAGGGGCTGGCGGTCGCGCTGGCGATCGACCTCGTGTCGATGGCCTGGCGCGACGAGTACGACGTGGCGATCGTCTGCTCGTGCGACCAGGATCTCGAGCCGGCCGTCAAGGCCGTGCTCGACCAGACGTGGAAGACCGTCGAGGTGGCCGCGTGGCGGAACCCGGCTCGGCCGCGGTGCCGGCTCACCGTGCCGGAGGAACGGGTGCGGTGCCACTGGCTGGACGGCGTCGTGTACGACCGCTGCGTGTGCGACCGCTGCGTGTGCGACCGCTGCACCGGAGCCGGTCGATGAGCCCTGCTCACGAGCCTGCCGGGGGGCGCGGTGCGGCTCGAACCGGGGCCGGTGCGCGGCCGCTCCCGAGCCGCGCCGTCGTGCAACCGTGCGGTCACCGGCGCCACCGCGTCGACGTCTTGGACCGGGCCAGCGCCGCGTCCTGCGGGTGCCGTGGGTCAGGCGGCGAGGAACCCGCCCGACTGGTGCCGCCACAGGCGGCCGTAGACGCCCGTTTCCCCCAGGGCCAGCAGCTCGCGATGGGAGCCCTGCTCCACGATCTCGCCCTGGTCGATCACCACGATCCGGTCGAGCCGGGCGATGGTGGCGAGCCGGTGGGCCACCACCAGTGCGGTGGCGTCCGACATGAGCCGCCATAGCGCCTCTTGGACCAGCACCTCCGACTCCGAGTCGAGGGCGGAGGTGGCCTCGTCCAGGATGAGGATGGGCGCAGCCTTGGCCATGGCCTGGGCGATGGCCACCCGCTGACGCTGGCCGCCCGACAGCTTGAGCCCGCGCTCGCCGACGACCGTGTCGTACCCCTCGGGCAGGCGCTGGACGAACTCGTGCACGTGGGCCGCCTTGCCCACTCGTCGCACGAGGTCCATGTCCGGCCCGTCTTCCCCCTCCATGCCGTAGAGGATGTTGTCGGCGATCGTGCGGTGGAGCATCTGCGGGTCCTGCGGCACGAAGGAGATGTGGCGCCGCAGGGAGGACTGGGTGACACGGGCGATGTCCTGCCCGTCGATGGCGATGGTCCCGCCGTCGATGTCCATGAAGCGCAGCACGAGCTTGGTGAGCGTGGTCTTGCCCGAGCCCGACGCCCCCACCAACCCGACGTGCTCGCCCGGGGCGATGTCGAGGTTCAGGTTGTCGAAGAGCACGGGGTGCCCGGGGTAGGCGAAGCGCACGTGGGACAGCTCGATGCCGCCCGCCCGCACCCCGAGCTCGGGGGCGCCCGGCACGTCGACGATCTCCGGGGGGGTGGCGGCGATGCCGGCGAACTTGGCGCAGCGGCCGAGGCCGCGTGAGGACTGCCGGATGTACTCGAAGGACTCCTCCATCGATCCCACCACCGCGGTGGTGTAGAAGAGGATCAGGTAGATCGTCCCGGCCGCCGCCGAGTGGTGCAGGGCGAGCAGGACGCCCACCAGCACCGCCAGCCAGCTGAAGACCCCCAGCGACCCTTCCATCTGCAGGCGGGTGGAGGCGAAGATCCGCCGAGCCTCCAGGTCCGCCGCCACCGTCTGGCCCACCAGGCGCTCGACGTGCCTGCCCTCGAGGGGCTCCGCCGCCTGCGCCCGGATGGTGGTGAGGTTGGTGATGGTGTCGGCCAGCACGCCCGTCGCCCGGCTGTGGGTGTCGGAGAACTTCTTCCCCGCCGCGACCACGAGGGCCATCCGGCTCTTCAGCACGAGGCAGAAGGCGAGCGCCAGCACGGTCATCACGACCGCCACCGGCCATGCCACCACCGCCAGGACGACGATGGCGGACAAGACGGTCACCACCACGCGCAGGTAGCCCCAGTTCAAGGTGTCGAGCAGGTCCACGAAGGCCCAGGAGAACGTCTCGAGGGTGGAGATGACCTCGCCCGCCGGCCGGTCCGAGTGCCACCGGTGGCTCAGGCTGATGAGGTGGTCGTAGCCGCGCACCAGGGCGTGGGCGAAGGCGTGCAGCGACGCCCCCCACTCGACCCAGCCCGCCGCCCGCCACATGAGGGTGCTGGCGACGAGCACCACGGCGTAGGCGATCACCAGCGGCTCGAACGTCGAGCTGAACGACGCGTGCGGTGGCAGCTGTGCCACCCGCGTCAGCAGGGAGGCGAGGATCAGCGGTCCGGCAACGGACTGCAGCGCCGTGGCCAGGATGGTGAGGACCCATCCGAGCACGGTCTGCTTCTTGTACGGGCCGACCTGGTCCCAGCAGAAGGCCAGGGTGTCCCGGGTCGATGCGGTGGGGAAGAGCGAGTCGGCGCTCATTGCGGGCTCCGTCGGGTGGTCAAGGTGTCTCTGCTTTGCATGCTCGGTGCTCGGTGCTCTGTTCGTGCTGCGTCCGGCTGTGCTGCATCCGGCGGTGCTGCGTAGGCAGGTCTGCACGGCTCGCGATCCGCGTCCGGAGCGGCGCGCGCCGACACGGCAGCACGTGCCTGCGGCCGTGCAGGAGGTGGCGGTGCGGGAGGTCCGCGGGCCTGGGCGCCGCTGGACCAGTCGTCGGATGCCCGGCGACCTACCGCACCGGCGTCATCCCACCGCCGGCTGCCGTTCCCGCGGCTGGCGTCGGTGGGACTCGACGCAGGGCGCGACCACGGGCCTGGCTGTGGACGGTGTCGGTTGCCATCGTGGTCACCTCGCTTCCTGCTCGCGCCGAGCCTGCCATCTTACGAAGTTCTGCAGGTTCTGTAAAGAGGGCGGTGCGCCGGCGTCGCATCGCGCGCGGGGCCCCGAGGGTCTCGAGACGGTCCGCCGCCGGCGGCACCGCCTACGGCGCGGGGCCGTCCTCTTCCTCCAGGGACTTGGCGCGCCGGCTCAGGTTCACCGCGTGGTCCCCGATGCGCTCGTAGAAGCGGGCGAGCAGCGTCACCTGCGCGGCGACGGCCGGCGGCATCGTGCCACCGGACACCTCGGCGGTGAGGCGGTCGTGGAGGATGTCGAGCTCCTCGTCTGTCTCGTGGAGGTCGAGGCTGTCGGCGGCGGTGCCGGCGTAGGCGTCGGCTGCCGACCGCCACATCTCGGCCGCCACCTCGGACATGCGCTGGACGATGCCGCGGCTCACGGGCGTCATCTCCCCGCCGAGCCCGAACACGGCCCGCTGGGCGATGTGCTCGGCCAGGTCGGCGCTGCGCTCGAGCTCGGGCAGCACCAGCAGCATGCCCACCAGCTGGCGGAGGTCCGGCGCCCCGTGCGAGACGGTGCGCAGCTCGTGCCAGAGCGCACCCTCCACCTCCGCCACCCGGTCGTCGATGCGCCGGTCGTCGTCCACGACCGCCTGGCCGAGGCTGCGGTCGGCGTTGAGGAGGGCGTACGTGGCCCGAGCCAGGGCCTCGGTGACCTCGGCGAACAACTGCTGGACCTGCTCGGACGTCTCCGCGTTCATCCCGGTCTCGGCGTCCGCTGCATCGCCTAGACCCTAGCCAGAGCATCCTGGCTGGGGGTTCACCAACAGTTCGCGCGTTGTTCACCTTCATGTCACGTACGGGTTGCCGGGAGGACACGAAGCCGCGCCAGAGTGGACGTACCGAGATGTACGACTCGACCGCTTCCTGCCGCATCGCCTGATGCCGGGCGTGCCCACCACCGTCGGCCAGCTCCTCGACGAAGCGCCGACGGGACGGTTCCACCGCCGAGCGGTGCTCGTGTCGGGAATGGGCTTCTTCAGCGACGCCTACGACCTGTTCGTCATCAGCACGGTGGCGGTGCTGGTCAAGGGCCAGTGGGGCCTGTCGTCCACCGAGACCAGCTGGGTGGCGGGCTCCGCCATCCTCGGCGCCTTCATCGGGGCGATGGTCTTCGGGCGGTTCGCCGACGCCGTGGGACGGCGCCGCGTCTACTTCGTGGTGGCCGTCGTGATGATCGCCGGCGCCCTGGCCTCTGCCGCCGCACCGGGGTTCGCGTGGCTCGTCGTGGCCCGCTTCGTGCTCGGGCTCGGCATCGGCGGGGACTATCCCGTCTCGGCCGTGCTGATGAGCGAGTACGCCAACCGCCAGGACCGCGGGAAGCTCGTGGGGCTGGTCTTCTCCACGCAGGCGGCGGGGCTGGTGATCGGGCCGCTGGTGGCCATCGCGCTGCTCGGATCGGGCATGCCCCACGACGTCGTGTGGCGGGTGCTGCTCGGGCTGGGCGCCGTCCCCGCGGCCGCCGTCGTCTACCTGCGCTCGAAGATGCCCGAATCGCCGCGCTTCCGGGCCCTCGCCGACGGCGTGAGCGCCGAGGAGATGCGCCAGATCCTGGACGGCAGGGGAGCGGCCGTGCCGCGGCCGGCCGACGGGCTGGCTGCGTCGGCGCCTGCCGTGCTGCGGGTCGTCCCCGACCTCGTGCCCGATCCGGCGCCGGACGCCGTGCCCGGTCTGGAGGCCGGGTCCGCGCCCGACGACGCGTCCAGGGGCGAGAGCGGGTCCGAGCCGGAGCCCGCGACCGCCCCGGATCCCGGGTCCGCGCCGGGGTCCGGCGCCGGTGCCGCCGCAGCCACCGGCCTGCGGGCCCTCGTCTCCGATCGGCGCATCCTGGGCATCGCCATCGCCACCGCCGGTACCTGGTTCCTCTTCGACTACGCCTACTACGGCAACACGCTCTCGCTGCCGGCCATCCTGAAGGCGGTCGACCCCGGCGCGAGCCTCATCACCAACCTCGCCCTCTCCCTCGCCATGTTCATCGCCTTCGCCGTGCCCGGCTACCTCCTGGCCGTGCTGCGGATGGACCGGGTCGGCCACCGCCGCCTGCAGCTGCTGGGCTTCGCGGTGATGGCGGCGTCGTTCCTCGCGCTCGGCGTCGTGCCCGTCCTGACCTCGGTGGTCGGCGCCTTCCTGGCCGTCTTCGGGCTGAGCTACTTCTTCATCGAGTTCGGCCCGAACACGACCACCTTCGTCCTCCCGTCCGAGCTCTTCCCCACGCGCCTGCGGACCACCGGCCACGGCACGGCCGCCGGGATCGGGAAGCTGGGCGCCTTCATCGGCGTGTTCCTCGTGCCCGTCCTCCAGTCGGCGATCGGACTGCGGGGCATGCTGCTCGTGGCGGGCGGGGCCTCGGTGGCCGGCTACCTCCTGACCCGGCGCCTGCCCGAGCCGAGCGGCCGCAGCCTCGAGGAGGTGTCCGGCGAGGCGCCGGTCCTGCTCGCAACGGTGAAGGCCCAGAGCCCGTTGGCTGGCGACGCCGCCACCTCGCCCTCGGGACCCGAGGGGCGCCGCAAGCAGGGCCTCTTCGCCCAAGCCGACTGACCGCGTCGGCGGCGCGGGTCGGCAGGCGCTGCGCGCCCCGGCGGCCGGCGTCGGCGGCAGGCCCAAGCCCGGGCCCGGGCCCGGGCTTGGGCTTGGGCCACGAGCGCCACCACGGCGCGCGTTCGGCTCACTCGCCGGTGGCGCCGTCCAGCAGCTCGCGCACGGCGTCGGCGTGGCCGGCGTGCCGGGCGGTCTCGTTGATGAGGTGGAGGAGCACCCAGCGCAGCGTCGTCCCCTCCCGGCGCCCGGACGGCGCGTCCAGGGGGAGCGACCGGACGATGTGGTCGGTGGCCACCGCCCGGTCGCCGTACGCCGCGACCAGCGACTCCACGCTCAGCTCCGGGCCGGGGAAGAACTCCTCTTCGCCCCGGTAGATCGGGCCGCCGAGCATCCCGCCGTCGATCCAACGCCGCTCCACGCCGATGAGGTGGTTCACGATGCCGGCCAGCGGGAGCAGGTGGCCGTCGGGGCGCCGGTGCGCGTCCTCCTCGCCGAGCCCGCGGATGTTGCGAAGGACGGCGCCCCGGAGATAGGCGAGCCAGTGCAAGAGGAGCTCGCGCTCGTCGGCGTGGTCCTCGGGGAGCTGGAAGTCGGTGCCCTTGCCGCCCACGGGCCCACTCTAGGGAGCGGCCCCGTTCCTCGGAGCCTGCGGTCCGCGCCCCCGCGCCCCGCTGAGCCGACGGCGCTCGACCACCGCCAAGGCCGCCACCACCGCCAACGCCAGCACCGCGACCAGCGCGACGCCCGAGAGCGCGACGCCGGCCACCAGGCCTGGAGCCTGGTAGCGCCACGTGAGCGTGCCGCGGCCGGGCGGGACCCGCACCGATTGGACGATCCCGTCACGGTGCACGACCAAGCCGACCGTCCGCCCCCTGCCCTCGGTCGGCGTCCATGTGGCGCTCCAGCCCGGTGTGGCGTCAACGGACCGCACCACCCACACGCCGTGGGGCGAGGTGACCCGGGCCGCGGCGGGGGCGAGCGCCGGACCGGCGGTGCGCGTCACCGTGGCACCGGCCAGGCTCCCACCCCGCACGGCCTCGAGCGTCAGCGGCGGCCGCGCCCGCAGGTTCCGGTAGACGGCGAACGCCCCGTCGCGCCCGGCGTACGTCCAGTGCGGGGGGGCGAGGGCGGCGTCGAGGGCGCCGGCGGGCCGGAGGCTCGCGCCCGAGGCCGTGGTCACGACGGGCGGCGCCAACGCCGCGGCGGTCGCGGTCGCCACCACCACGCCCACGGCCCGGACCGGTGCCGGCCACTCGGCCCGCCAGCCGAGGCCGCGGCGCGCCGGCGTCGTCCGGCTCGACCACGTCACCCGCCCGTCCGCGAGCGCCAGCCCGATGCGCACCGTGCCTTTGACCCCCGACGCGCCCGGCGCCGGTCCGGGGGTGGGGGTGGTGCCGACCTGCGCCGCTCCCTGCACCCTGCCCTGGACGAGCACGCCGGTCACGGCGAGCGGGGTCCCCAGCTCCCAGGTGGCGCGGCGCCCCGGCGCCGTCGTCCGCCCGTCGGAGCGGCCGCCCGGTCCCGTGGACCCGCCCGGCGCCCCGGGGCCGGCCGGTACCACCAGGTAGCTCCCGGGCACGAGCACGTCGGTCGTGTCGAGGGCGTCGAAGGCGCCGCCCGCCGCCGCCTTGGGGGCGAAGACGTCCTGGCCCCCTCCCGACACCCCGTGGGTGCCGGTGGCGTCGGCGTAGCGCCCGTTCACGATGGAGCCGTACCCCTCCGCCGAGTAGGTGCCCGCCACGACGTTGGCGTCGGTGACGCCGAGCACGGAGAGCTGTCCCCCGTCGCGCAATGTGGGGTCGTAGACGGCGAACCGGCCGCGCAGGTGCAGTGTGGCGATCGGCCGGGCGGCAACGGACGTCGTCTCGCGCCGGGCCGCCCCCCCGACCGGTACCGAGAGTGCGGCGCCGGCCGCCGCGGGCGCGCCCGAGCCGGCACCGGCCCTCGCGCCACCGGCGCCGGCCGGCGCCCGAGCGGCGACGGCGGCAGGTGAAGCGGAAGGCGACGACCCGGCCACCGCGATCACGGACGTCGTGGCGAAGACGGCGAGGTCGACCACCACGAAGGCGATCAGCACCGCCGACCGCGTGCGCCGACCATGGCCGTGCTCGCGCCGCCTGCCCGTGCCGCCACGGGCGGCGCGCCAGCCGACCCACGCCACGGCGACGGCCGCGCCCGCCAGGACCATGAACGGCACCAGCCACGGGCCGATGCCCCCCGCGCTCTCGGCCGCCGCCCGGGGCACGTGCATCCACTCGAGCAGCGGCACCCGCCACGCCAGGGCCGCCGCCACCGCGACGACCACCGCCACCGGCAGGAGGGAGCCGAGCAGGGGCTCTCGCCAGGAGGGCGCATCGCCGAGATGGCGCCGGGCGCTGCGACAGCCGCCGCGGCCGCCGCGCCCGAGCCCGGCCTGTTCGTCCCCGGGCCGCCCGCCCCCCTCTGCGGGCGCGTGGCCCGCGATCCACCCGTCGGCCCAGTAGGCGAGGAGCACGGCGAGGGCCAGTCCGGTGACGAGGATGCTGCGGCTCTGCAGCCGCTGCCCGCCGAAGAGCGGGATCCGGATGAGCACGTGCCACAGCGGGGTGTTGCTGCCGAGGGCGAGGACGACCCCGGCGGCGGCCACCACGAGCCACACCGTCCACTCCGGCAGCGGTTCCCGCCGCCGCAGGCGCCCGAGCATCGATCCCGCCGCCACGAGCGGCAGCATGCCAACGTAGCCGGTCACCTCCGTGAGGTTGTACGGGGCGAAGAAGCGCGGCTGGCCGAAGGACCCGGAGCCGCCCAGGAGGTCGGGCACCCCGAGGAGCAGCAGCCAGGACGCCGGCAGCGACCCGGCCGAGAACAGGAAGGAGGTGACCGCCGCCCGCTGGGAGGTGGCGACGGCGGCCAGCCCGGGGAGGAGCTGCACGGCACCGAGCCCGACCCCCAGCGCGCCGCCCGCCACCACGCCCGCCACCCCCCAGGCGACGGCCGCGCCGGGACGTCCGGCGCGCTGCGCCGAGCCCGCCAGCCGGAGCAGCCGCCAGCCGCCGTAGAGCACGAGGACGACCGCGGCGTCGGCCACGGCCCGGGGCTCGCCGGCCAGCACGGCCATCCCGACCGCTGCTGCCAGCACCGCCGTCCATCCGGCGGCCGGGCCCAGGCCGCCGGTCCGCCCGGGTGCGGCGACGAGCCCGGGTCCCCCCGCCCACCGTCCGGCCCCGCCGCCCGGGCCGGCCCCCCCCGCCCACCGTCCGGACCCGCCCCCGGTGCCCGAGGGGAGCTCGGTCAAGCGCAGGACGGCCAGCAGGGCGAGCGGGACCCACGCCATACCGGCCACCAGGCCGATGTGCGCCACCTGTGCCGACATCCCGCCGCCGAAGGCGAAGGTCAGGGCGCCGAGCCAGCTGGCCACCACCCCCAGCGCATTGGCGCGCAGGAAGGCGTAGCAGCTCACCCCGGCGGTGACCACCGTCGAGACCAGGGTGACGGTCCACGCCGCCGTGCCGGGGAGCACGGCGAAGAGCCACGTGAACGGGTAGGCGGCGCCTGCGTTCCACCCCGCGAGCAAGGGGGTCCCGCTCCACAGGTACGGGTCGAAGACCGGAAGGTGGCCGGCCGCGAGATCCCGCCCCACCAGCTCGCGGAGGGGGAGGCTCTGGGTCATGTCGTCCCCCGGCGCCACGGGGTGCCCGAAGAGCGAGGGTACGGCGTAGGCGAGCAGCGGGAGGACGACCAGGCTGGCGACGGCCAGCGTGGCGGCCCTTCCAGTGTCGCGGCCCGGCGCCGGGGCTGTGCGTGGCTCGGCGTTCGGCAGGGTCGCGGTCCGGACGGCCACGGCGGTCACTCTGGCAGGTGGCGGCGCCGAAGGGGGTGGCACCAGGCATTGCCGCGCCGCGCCGCGTCGGCGCCGCGTCAGCGCCGGGCCTCGGCGCCGGGGCCGGGCCTCAGGCCCTAGCCCCGGTCCCGCCCCTTCCTGCCGGGGACGCGACGAGCAGGGCCACCGGCAGTGTGGCCAGCACCTCGTCGAGGGCCAGGCGACCCGCGGCTGCGTCGACGGCGCGACCCGAGATGGCGTCGTGCAGCGCGGGCGGCGCTTCCGGCGGGAGCGCCAGCCACGTGCGGGCGAAGGACGGCCCGAAGGGAAGGTCGCCCGGCGTGAGCGCTCCCGGGCCTTCGGACGGTGCTGCCGGTGCCGCCGCGCGTGTCCCGCTGGTGACCGGCTCGGCGACGGCGAGCGCGCCGCCGCGGCGGGTGGCGACCGCCACCGCCCAGCTGCCGTCCGGGGCGGCCCGTCCGAAGGTGACGATCGAGCCCGCCGCCGGTCCCTCCGCTGCGAGCGGCACGTGCCGGCCGCCGGCCGCCAGCGCCGCGCCCCCCGGCCCGCGGCGTGCGGCGAGGCAGGCCCCGGTCACGAAGAGCTTGACCCGGCCGTCGTGCCACTGCCGGCGCAGGTCGTCCAGCCCGGGCGCCGGCGCTCCCGTGCCAGGCGGTGGCAGCCCGTCGAGCGCCCGGGCCAGGAGCCCGTGATCGACGGGCCGCCGGTTGTCGGGGTCGACGAGGGAGAGGTTCCAGACCTCGTCCCCCTGGTAGGTGTCGGGCGTTCCCGGGGAGGCGTGCCGCAGGACCAGGGCACTCAGGCTGTTGATGGCGCCGCGGCGCGCCAGCTCGGGGACCATCGGGCCGAAGGCGCGCCGCAGCACGGCGGCGTCGTCGGCCAGGAGGGTCGTCGCCAGCTCCGCCAGGCGCTCCTCGTAGGCGGCGTCCGGTCGCTGCCACGAGGACCGCCGCTTCGCCTCCCGGGCGCCCTTCTCCAGCGCGGCACCGAGCCGGCGGGCGAGGGTCGTCCCCTCCGGCCAGCGGGCGTCGCCGAGCTCGGACGGCAGGCGACCGCCCCCGGCGCCGGCCGCCCCTCCGATGCCGGCCGCCCCCCCGGCGCCCACTGCCGCCGACGGAGGCAGGATCGCCAGGGCGAGCTGCACGGCGACGCGGGTCTCGAAGGCGAGGTCCCCGCCGCCCGCCGGCAGGCCGAGCTCGGCGCGGGCAGCGGCGAGGCCGCGCTCGAAGGCGTCCGGCAGCTCGCTCAGCGCGTAGAGGCGGCAGCGCGCGTCCTCCGACCGCTTGGTGTCGTGCGTGGTCCCCGGCACCAGGCCGAGCGTCGCCCCGGCGACGCGTGCCGCAGCTCGTGCATGGAACCGCTCGACGCCGTCGTGGCGGTCGAGGGCCGGGTCCCCGCCCACCTCGCAGAGCGCCAGCGGCCCGGCCAGGCGGTACCAGGCGGTGTCCTCCACCCCCTTGGCCATCACCGCGCCGGTGACCTGCTGCAGCCCGAGGACGCCGCCCCGGCGGCCGGGGTCGGCCACCGCGGCCGCCACGTCCCACCCCCCCGGCGCCGCCCCGGCGGCCTCGCCGTCCAGACCGCCCGGCGCCGCCCCGGCGGCCTCGCCGTCCAGACCGCCCGGCGCCGCCCCGGCGGCCTCGTGCCAGATCGCGAGCTCGCCCGCCTCCGCTGCGTCGTCGCCGGCGTCGGCGCCGGTGTCGTCGCCGGCGTCGGCGGGGCGCAGGTACGTCCGGTAGCGCGGCAGGCGGACCACCACGTCCGCCAGCGCGTCCGCCGCCACGTCGAGACCACGGGCGGCCCGGGCCAGCTCGGCCGGGAAGCTGGCCGCCGCCACCAGGCGCCGGGTCTCGACCGTGAGCGGGGCTACGGGCTGGTCGCCTTCCGCCTGCGCCGCCGCCGTCAGCCGGTCCAGGCCGCCGGCGTCAACGAGCACGCCGGCCACGTCGTCGACGACCTCGTAGCCGGTGGTGCCGGCGACGGGCCAGCCGGGGTGGAGCTGCTCGTCGCCGGTGAGGATCTTCTCCACCACCACCGGGACGCCGGTGGCGTCGGCCAAGCGCCGGAGGTAGCCGGCGGGGTCGCGCAGGCCGTCCACGTGGTCGACGCGGACGGCGGAGAGCCTCCCGCTCCGGGCCAGATCGACGAGGAGCCGGTGGGTGCGGTCGAAGACGGCCGGCACCTCGACCCGGACGCCCACGAGCCCGTCGATGTCGAAGAAGCGCCGGTAGTTCCGGGCCGCCGCGTCGTGCCAGTCGACCAGGCGGTAGTGCTGGGCGGCCAGGACGCCGGCCACGTCGTCGGCCAGGACGCCGGCCACGTCGTCGCCGGACCGGGCCGTGCCGGCGGCGACGGGCAGGTCGACCCCGTCCCCCTCGCCCACCTCGATCACGGCCTCGCCGTCGCGCTCCCCCAGCCGCACGAGGCCGGCGGCCAGCGCGTCGTCCGCCGGGCGGTCGAGGAGGGGCAGCAGCACCTGGGGGCGGCCCGCCGGGCCGATGGCTGCGTCCCAGTCGACGTCGAACACCTCGCCCATCTCCGAGTCGGGACCCTCGGCCAGGAGCCGGCGCCACCATGGCCCGCGGTGCCAGGTGGCGAGGTGGTTGGGCACGTGGTCGACGCAGATGCCCAGCCCGTGGGCCTCGCAGGCGGCGACGAGCGCGTCGTAGGCGGGCTCGCCGCCGAGCTCCCGGCGAAGGTGGGCCGGGTCGGTGCCGTCGTAGCCGTGGGTGCTGCCCGGCACCGCCTCGGCCACCGGCGACAGGTACACGGTCTCGATCCCGAGCCGTGCGAGGTAGGGCACCGTGCGGGCCGCCGCCTCGAACCCCCACCCGGGCCGGAGCTGGAGACGGTAGGTCGCCCCCAGTCGCCGGGGCAGGGTCACCGGTCGGGCGGGGCCGCGGCCCCCGCCCGCACCCCGCGGCGCCCGCCGAGCTCCCCCGGCCATCCCGCCGCCGGTCCGGCGACCACCGCGGCCACCAGCACCCCGTAGGGGTCGAGGGCCAGGCGGACGTGCCCTGTGGCGTCGGGCACGAGGGCGTCCCCCGGTCGCAGGGCGCCTGCGCCCCGGGCCGCCAGCACGCAGAGGCTCGACCCTGCCAGCACCGGCGGGTCGAGCATGCAGGCGGCGTCGCCCATGGCGGCGGCGACGGCGACCGGCCGGGCGCCCAGCCCGGGGTCCGCCCGGCGCACCAGGACCCACGCCCCGGCGTCCTGGTCGAACCAGCAGGTGGACCGCTCCGGCTCCAGGGTCCCGAGGGCGGGCTCGGCCCGGCGGAGCTCGAGGAGGAGCCGCTGCCAGGAGAGCAGCTCTTGGTGGACGCCGGCGGCGGCGAGCGAGCGGTCCGGGCGGCAGGCGTCGAAGGTGGCCGGGTCCTGGGGGTCGGGCGGGTCGAAACCCGCCTCGGCCCCGATCTCGAGACGGCGACCCTGGCGCACCGCCTCGACCAGCGCCGCGTCCCCGTGGTCGGTGAAGAAGTGGAAGGGCGCGGTCTCGCCGTACTCCTCGCCCATGAACCGCAGTGGCACCCACCCCGAGCACAGGACGGCGGCCGCCACCGGGAACTGTGCGTCGATCGGCAGCTGATCGGCCAGCCGTCGCCCGAACCCGCCGTTCCCGATCTGGTCGTGGTTCTGGGCGAACACGACCAACCGGTCGCCTCCGAGCGGTTGCGGCGGCCGGGCCCCGTGGCGGCGCCGACGGGACGGCGCGACCCGCCCGGCGACGACGAACCCGTCGGTGCAGGCGGCGGCCAGGTCGGCGACGCCGCGGTAGTCACCGAAGTACCGGTCGTGCTGGCCGGTGAGCGACACCCGCAGGGCGTGGTGGAAGTCGTCGTTCCAGACCCCGTCGAACCCGAGGCCGCCGGCGCGCGCCGGGGTCACGAGGCGTGGGTCGTTGTCGGGGCTCTCGGCCACGACGGTGAGCGTCCGCCCCAGGCGCCGCGACTCGGCCGCCAGCGCGGCCGCCAGCTCGGCCAGGAACGGCGTCGCCGTGCGGTCGGCGATCTCGTGGACGGCGTCGAGGCGGAGGCCGTCGGCGCCCAGCTCCCGCACCGTGCTCAGCGCCTGCTCCACGAAGAAGCGGCGCACCTCGTCGCTGCCCTCGCCGTCCACGTTGACGGCCCGGCCCCACGGCGTCCGGTACCGGTCCGTGGTGTAGGGCCCGAACTCCTCGAGCACGCAGCCCTCGGGGCCGAAGTGGTTGTAGACCACGTCGACGACCACGGCGATGCCGCGCTCGTGGGCCGCCTCGCTCAACGCCATCAGCCCCTCGCGCCCGCCGTAGGCGGCATGCACGGCGAAGGGGAACACGCCGTCGTAGCCCCAGTTCCGGGTCCCGGGGAACGCCCACACCGGCATGAGCTCGATCGCGGTGTACCCGGCGCCGGCCAGGTGGTCGAGCTCGCGGGCGACGCCCTCGAAGGTGCCGGCGGCCGAGAAGGTGCCGGCGTGCACCTCGCAGATCACGGTGGCGGCCATGGGAAGGCCGCGCCAGCGCGCCGGGACCTCGGCGCGGCGGCGTGCAGGCACGGCGGACGGGCCGTGGACGCCGTCGGGCTGGTCCCGGGACGCCGGGTCGGCGAAGGGACCGCGCCCGTCCAGGCGGTAGCGGTAGCGCGTCCCGGCCGGGGCCTCGACGACCGCCTCGTGGTAGCCCTCGCCGGCCGGCGTCATGGCGGCGGCGGCCCCGTCGCCGAGCACGAGGTCCACCCGCGCCGCACGCGGTGCCCACACGCTGAAGCGGGTCCAGCGGTCGTCCAGGGGGAAGGCGCCGTGGCGGGGCATCCCGGCAGGGCCCCGTGCTGCCGGCGCCGCCCCCGCCGGGGGGCGTGCCGGCGCGTCAGCGGGGTCGGACGGATCGGGCATGAGGGCAACTGTTCCCATCCGGCACCGGGCCGATGCGCCCGGCGGTCAGAAGGCGAGCTCCGCCGCCCACCGCTCCGCCAACCCGGTGTCGCCGAACGCCTCGAGGGGGAGCTCGGCCAGGGGGGCACGGTTGGTGCTCCACAGCCACAGCGCCTCGGCCGGACCGCGCAGCGCGACGTCGGCCTTGGCGTGGCCGCGCTCGACGTCGGCGGCGCCGTCCGGCCCGAGCCGGACCGTCCACTCGCCGTCGCCGTCCGTCCGGTGCAGGTGCACCGTCTCGCCGGTCCAGCGGCCGGGATCCCGCCCGAGCGTGCGGGGGACCATGACGGTGAGGAGCTCGTCCACTCCGTCGGCCGCCACGTCGGGGTCCATCGCCTCGGGCCGCCCGCCGGCCTGCTGGACGTCCCAGGCGTGGAGGACCGTCTCGAGTGCCTGGCGGCGGATCCAGAAGCGCCGGGTGCGCGGCAGTCCGAAGGTCCAGCAGTCGCTGTCGGGGTCCGCCGCGCCGAGGATCTCCTCCAGGTGGGCGGCATGCTGGCGTGCCCACGGCAGCAGGACGGCGTCGCTCCGATCAGCCGGCGCTGCGCTCCGCTCCGCCCGCTGGCCGGTGGCGACGACGGCCGCCGCCCACTCCCACACGAGGCCGAGGTGCTCGACCACATCGGCCACGTCCCAGCCGGGGCAGCTCCGCACCGGGCGGTCGAGGTGCCCCGCCGCCGCGACCACGAAGGCGTCGGCGCCGTGGTGCAGCGCACGGAGGTGGTCCGAAGGCTCCATGGCGAGCGAGGCTACCGCCGCGACCGGGCGTCAGCGGGCCCGGCTCTCGGAGTGGCGCTGGGTGCGGGCGACGATGAGGCGGGCGGCGACGAGGAGCAGCAGCACCATCGCGATCAGGATCAGGGCGGCGTCGTAGGAGAGGTAGTTCGCCTGCTTGGAGGGTGTGTCCCAGAAGGTGTAGACGACGTAGGTGAGGTAGCCGAACCCGTGGGCGTGGACGAGCGCCCCTGTCCACAGTGTCCGGGAGAACTCGGCGGTGAACAGGAGCGGCGCCGTCTCGCCGCCGGCGATGGCCAGGGCGATGAGCAGGCCGGTCACGATCCCGGGCGCCGCGCTGCGGAGCACCACCTTGCGCAGGGTGTCGCCGGTGCGCATCCCCAGCGCCTCGGCCCCCTCGCGGTAGGCGGTGGGCACCTGGCGCAGGGCCGTCTCGGTCGACTTGGCGATGTAGGGCACGACCATGAGCGACAGGATCAGCACGGCCGGCAGGAGCGAGAACCCCCAGTGGAGCCCCACCACCAACGCCACGTACCCCACGTAGCCGAGCACGATCGAGGGGAAGCCCGACAGGACGTCCGAGGCCATCCGGAGCCACGTGCCGCCTTCCGCTCCGTTCTTGCGCGGCCGGGCCATCTCCGACAGGTGCACGCCGGCCAGCACCCCGACGCTGCCGGCGACGACGAGGACGCCGGCCATGAGGATGAGCGTGCCGGTGACGGGGCCGAGCAGGCCGCCGCCGGTGGAGGTGAGCCCGGTCCACAGCACGCTCCACCTCCAGTGGGGCACGGCCTTCGCCACCACGCTGGCGAGCAGCCATGCCGCCGGGCTCAGCACCAGCGCCAGCGCCAGGAAGGTGCCCAGGCGGAAGAGGACGGTGAAGACGACGCGGCGCTGCTTGCGGGGCACGCGGCGGCCTCCTACGCGGCCCGGCCGACGGGTCCGCCGAGGTGCGAGGTGCGGCGGACGACCCAGCGGGCGGCCAGGTTGACGAGGACGGAGATCACGGCCAGCACCAGCGCCAGCTCGGCGTAGCTGGCCACGGCGAAGCCGGTGCCGTCGGTGAGGGCGGAGTCGAGCTGGGTGGCGATGGCGGCGGCGATGGTCGACATGGGCGAGTAGACGTTGGGGGCGACCTTGAAGATGGCGCCCACGGTGAGCACGACCGCCATCGTCTCGCCGAGCGCCCGTCCCAGGCCGAGGGCGGTGGCGCCGATGATGCCCGAGCGCACCCAGCGGAGGGTGACCCGCTGGGCCACCTCGAAGTCGGTCATCCCCAGCGCCTCCCCGCCCTCCTTGGGGAGCGTCGGCACCTGGCGGAACAGGTCGGCGGTGGTGGCCGTGATGATCGGCACGATCATGAGCGACAGCACCAGGCCGCCGGTGAGCAGTCCCTCGCCGTGCCCGACTGTCCCCTTGAAGAAGTCGAGCACCGGAACGTCGGGCAGGTTGTTGGCGAGCAGCGGGTACAGCGTCTTCGCCAGCCACGGCCCGAAGGTGAGGACGCCCCACAGGCCGAGCACCACGCTCGGGACCCCGGCCAGCAGCTCGATGGCGAAGCCGAGCGGGCGGGAGACGATGGCCGGCAACCGCTCGGTGAGTGCGAAGGCACAGCCGACCGAGACGGGCAGCGCCACGACCACGGCGATGGCCGACGTCTGGAGGGTGCCGGCGATGAGCGGCCAGGCGCCGTAGAACGAGCCCTTGGGGTGGGCGACGCCGGCGGTGTGGACGGTGACGGCGTAGGTGCTGCCGATCTTGAACCCCGAGCCGGTGAAGAAAGGGCTGCCGTTCACCTTGATCGCCGGGTAGGCCTTCAGGGCGAGGACGGTCACGGCAAAGAGGAGCCCGGCCACCGGCAGCAGCACGGCGATGCGCGCTCCCCACCGCCAGGCGTGTGTCTCCCCGGACCGGAGGACGTCGGCCACCCGCCTCAAGGGTGGCCGACGTGCCCGGTCGAAGCGCCGGGGAGCCGCGGGCGTGTCGCCCGCGGCTCCCTCGAGGGTCGTCATCGCTCCAGGTGCTCCGTCAGGACCGCAGGATCACTTGATGGCCTGGATCTCCTGGAAGGAGCTCTCGGCGATCTCGAGCGGCAACGGCCGGAAGCCGACCTGCGCCAGGTAGCTGGCGCTGTTGCCGTCCTTCGGGTTGATGGCCCAGTCGAGGACCGAGCGCACGGTCTTCGCCTGCGACGCGCTCGACTGCTTCTTCGAGACGATCGCGTACTCGTAGTTGATGATCGGGTACCCTGTCTTGATCTTGCCGTCGATCATCGAGATGGCGCCTGTCTTCGGCGTCTTCTTGGTGAAGCCGGACGCCTCGTTCTGGATCGTTGTGGCCGTCGGCATCACGTACTGGCCCTTGCCGTTCTTCATCTGGGCGTAGGTGAGGCCGTCGCCGAGCGCCTGGGTCTGGTAGCTGATGCCGATGTAGGCGACGCACCCCGGCGTGGTCGTGCAGCCGGCCACCATGCCCGAGTTGCCGTTCTCGGCCAGGGCGCCGGGGGCGGCCGGCCATGTGACCGACGTGTTGTAGCCGACCTTTGTCGCCCACGCCTTTGTCGAGTCCGACAGGTACGTGGTGAAGAGGAAGGTGTCACCGCTGCCGTCGGAGCGGTGGAGGGTCACCACGGGCAGTGTCGGCAGGGTGACGCCCGGGTTGAGCGAGGCGATGGCCGGTGCGTTCCACTTGGTGATCTTGCCGGTGTACATCTCCGCCAGCACCTTGCCGTTCAGCTTCAGGTGCGCTGTCACGCCGGGCACGTTGTAGAAGATCTCCTGCGCCGAGATGGCGAGGGGGATGTTCTCGAGTGTCGGGTCGGCCTGCTTGTCGGATGTCGACAGGTAGGCGTCGGAGGCCCCGACCTCGAGGGTGCCGTTGGTGGCGCCGGTGATGCCGGCACCCGAGCCGCCGGCCGCCGCCTGGATCTTGACGTTCGTGTACTTGGCCGTGTACCCGGGGACCCAGAGCTTCCACAGCGGATAGAGGAGGGAGCTCCCCGCTTCGCTGATGGTCCCGCCCGCCGGCTTGGGCACGGTGAGCTTGACCGCGTGGTGCGACTTGTGCTTCTTGGCGTGGGCGTCGTGCGCCTTCGTGGCGGCGCCGGCCGCCCCGCCGGCGACGGTGACGGCCATCGCGGCCGCACCGGCCATCGCCGGGACGAGATGCCGGGCGCGCAGCGTCCGATTCACGTTGGTCCTCCTTGGATTGCCTTGGGTTGTCGTTGCTGGGACTGGTGTCCGCTTGGTCGACCGGTCAGCCGATGCGCCCCGTCACGTAGCGCTCGGTCTGCGGGTCGCTCGGGTGCTCGAAGAGGGCGTCCGTCGGGCCGTGCTCGACGAGCCGCCCGTCGTAGAAGAACATCGTCGTGCGCGAGACCCGCCGGGCCTGCGCCAGGTTGTGGGTCACCACGATGAGCGTGAGCGCCGGTGCGAGCTGGCGGAGCAGCGCCTCGACGTACTCGGTGGAGATCGGGTCGAGCGAGGAGGTCGGCTCGTCGAGGAGCAGCACGTCGGGGCCGACGGCCAGGGCGCGCGCCAGGCACAGGAGCTGCTGCTGGCCGCCCGAGAGGCGGAAGGGCGAGTCGCCGAGCCGGTCCTTGACCGCGTCCCACAGTCCCACCTCGCGCAGCCGCTGCTCGGCCACCACGTCGAGCTGCTTGCCCCTGGCGATGCGGTGGGCCCGCACGCCGGCCACCACGTTGTCCCGAATGGACATGGGGAAGGGGTTGGGGCGCTGGAAGAGCATGCCCACCCGGCGTCGCAGCTCGAGGAGGTCGGTGCCCGGCGCCCAGATGCTGCGCCCCTCGAGGACGACGTCGCCGTCGGTGCGGAACCCCCGCACCTTGTCGTTCATGCGGTTGAGGGTCCGAAGGAAGGTGGACTTGCCCGAGCCGGTGGGCCCGATGAGCGCGGTGACGGAGCCCCGCTCGAAGGCCATGTCGATCGAGGAGAGGATCGGCTTGGACCCGAAGTGCAACGTCAGGCGGCGCGTCTCGATCACGTGCGCCGGCCGATCGCGGTCGGGGTCGAGGGCGTCGAGCACGGGATCGAGCTGCACGCCCTGCACGCCCTGCGGGGCGGCGGCGTTCGCCCCCGCCGCGTGCTTGCCGACGGGGTCGGTGGGGCGGTCAGCGGGCATCGCCCGGGCCCTCCACGACGGCGGTCACGATCACGTGACCTTTCCTACCGAACCGAGATGAACGATCGGGAAACAGCGAGCGAACCGAGCGGAAACCTAAGAAGAACCTTTCGCGTCGGGCGGACCGGTGCGGGCCGGACCCGGTGCGGGAGGCGGTCGCCGGCGCTGCACTGCCAGTGTCCTGATGGCGCCCTTGGGTACCCTCACGGGGTGAGCTGGGTCGACATCGTGGTCGTCCTCGTCGTGGTGGTGGCCGCCCTCCACGGGTTGCGCGTCGGGGCCCTGGTCCAGGTGCTCTCCCTGGCCGGCTTCGCCGTGGGGGTGACCGTGGGCGCCCTGCTGGCCACGGCGGTCGGCCCGCACGTCCGCGGCCCCGCCGACAAGGCCCTGGTGGCCCTGGCCCTCGTGCTCGGCCTGGGCACGCTCATGGGGGTGCTGGGGCGCGTCCTCGGGTCGTGGGGGCGTCTCGCCGCCCACCGGCTCCACCTGGGGCCGGTGGACAACGCCGCCGGGCTCGGGGTCGCCATCGTGGCCGCCCTCTTCGCCGTGTGGCTGGTGGCGAACGAGCTGGCGCAGACGCAGGTCACGTGGCTCTCGGCCGCCATCCAGCGGTCGGGGGTGGTGCGGGCGGTGGACGACGTCATGCCGCCGCTCCCGAGCGTCTTCTCCCGGGTGCAGTCGTTCCTCAACACCTCGGGGTTCCCCCCCGTCTTCTCCGAGCTCGAGCCGGCTCCGCTGCACGTGAACCCGCCGGCAGCGAGCTGGGCCCAGCAGGTGGCCCGGACGGCGGAGGCGTCGACGGTCAAGGTGCTCGGGCAGGCCTGCGGCTACCTCCAGGAGGGGTCGGCCTTCGTGGTCGCCCCGGGGGTCGTCGTCACCAACGCCCACGTCGTGGCCGGTGAGCACGCCACGACGGTGGTCGTCAAGGGAGCCCAGTACCCGGCCACGACGGTGTACTTCGACCCCACATTCGACCTGGCCGTGCTGCGCACCGGTGCCCCGCTCGGACCGGCCCTCCCGATCGACGGCGCCGCCGCCCCCGCCGGCACCCAGGGAGCGGTCGTCGGCTACCCCGAGGACGGGCCGCTCACCGTGGAGCCGGCGGCGGTCGCCCAAGCGATCGAGGCCCAGGGCCGCAACATCTACAACGAGGGCACAGTGACCCGGGAGGTGTACCAGATCGACGCCGACGTCCGACCCGGCAACTCCGGCGGGCCCCTCGTCGACGCCGGCGGCGAGGTGATCGGCGTGGTCTTCTCCCGGTCGACCGTCTACATGCACACCGGCTACGCGCTCGCCTCGCCCGGCGTGCTGTCGCGGGTGCAGGCGGCGGAGCGGCGGACCGCCGCGGTGAGCACGGGCGCGTGCACGAGCGGGTGACCGCTGCCTCGTGTCCGGGCGGGCCGGGCGGCCGCCTTCACCTTTCTGGGGTCGAACGGTAAGAATGGCGCCCGTGCCGCTGCCGATCGAGGACTACGCCGTCATCGGCGACCTCCACACCATGGCGCTGGTCGGCCTGGACGGCTCGATCGACTGGCTGTGCCTGCCCCACTTCGACTCGGGGGCGCTCTTCGCCCGCCTCCTCGGCTCCGAGGAGCACGGCTACTGGCGGCTGGCGCCGGCCGGGGCGCCGGGCACCGTGCGGGCGACGCGCCGCCGGTACCGCGACGACACGCTCGTCCTCGAGACCGAGATGGACACCGAGGGGGGGACCGTCCGGATCATCGACTGCATGCCCATCCGCGAGGTCCACCCCCAGGTGGTGCGGGTGGTGGAGGGTGTGCGGGGGTCGGTCGACGTCCACATGGACCTGCGGATCCGCTTCGACTACGGGCAGTCGGTCCCCTGGGTCACGCTCCACGACCACCTCCTCACCGCCACCGCCGGGCCCAACGCCGTCTCCTTGTGGACCCGGGCCGAGACGCGGGGGGAGGACCTCTCGACGGTGGCCGACGTCACCGTGCGCGAGGGCGAGCGGTTCACGTTCTCGCTGGCGTGGTACCCGTCGCACGAGGCCCCGCCGCACCCGATCGACGCCAACTACGCCGTCGCCGCCACCGAGCAGTGGTGGAAGACCTGGAGCTCGGCGTGCACCTACGAGGGGACGTACCGCGACGCGGTCGTGCGGTCGCTCATCACCCTGAAGGCGCTCACCTACGAGCCGACGGGGGGCATCGTGGCCGCGGCCACCACGTCCCTGCCCGAGACGCTTGGGGGCATGCGGAACTGGGACTACCGCTTCTGCTGGCTGCGGGACGCCACCCTCACCCTGGAGTCGCTGATGCGCGGGGGGTACCACGCCGAGGCCATGGCCTGGCGCGACTGGCTGCTCCGGGCCACCGCCGGCGACGTCTCGAAGCTCCAGATCATGTACGGCGCCAGCGGCGAGCGGCGGCTCGACGAGTGGGAGGTGGACTGGCTCCCCGGCTACGAGGGCGCGGCGCCGGTCCGGGTCGGGAACGCCGCCGCCGGCCAGTTCCAGCTCGACGTCTACGGCGAGGTGATGTCGGCGCTCTACAGCGCCTCGCGTGCGGACGGCGTCCACACCCGGGCCATCTGGGACCTCCAGACCAAGCTGACCGCCTTCCTGGAGGACGGCTGGAAGGAGCCCGACGACGGGATCTGGGAGGTGCGCGGCCCCCGCCGGCACTTCACCCACTCGAAGGTGATGGCGTGGGTGGCCGTCGACCGGGCCGTCAAGACCATGGAGGACTGGCCCGACCTCACCGGCCCGCTCACGAAGTGGCGGGCGCTGCGCGACGAGATCCACAAGGAGATCTGCGAGCAGGGCTTCGACACGAAGAAGCACGCCTTCACCCAGTACTACGGGTCCGACGGCCTGGACGCCAGCCTGCTCATGATCCCGCTGGTGGGCTTCCTCCCGGCCAGCGACTCGCGCGTGGTCGGCACCGTGGAGGCCATCGAGCGCGAGCTGATGGACGACGGGTTCGTCCTCCGGTACCGCACCGACCAGAGCGGGGCGGTGGACGGGCTCAGCGGGCGGGAGGGCGCCTTCCTCGCCTGCTCGTTCTGGCTGGCCGACTGCCTGCACATGATCGGCCGGAAGGACGACGCCACCGCCCTGTTCGAACGCCTGCTCGGCCTGCGCAACGACGTCGGCCTCCTCTCGGAGGAGTACGACCAGGTGGCCAACCGGCTCGTTGGCAACTTCCCGCAGGCGTTCTCGCACGTCTCGCTGGTCAACACCGCCGTCCGGCTGTCCGGTGCCGACGTGTCGACGACGGCCGAGCCCCCGGCGCCGGGCCGGTGGCCCCGCCGGCCCGGTCCCACAGTGCTGCGGAGCGCGAGCGGAGGGTCGGCCCGCTGGCGCGTCGGGACCCTGTCCCGGCGACACGGCGCCGACGGCCGCCGGTCGAAGGAGGCGCCGAAGGAGACGGGCCGGCCGGTCGACGGCAAGGGCGGCTCGTGACGGCGGCCGAACGAAGGGAGACCAGGTGAAGGCGCTGACGGTGGTGCCGCTGCAGAAGGGGTCGGCCGAGCTGTCCGACGTCGACGACCCGCCGGAGTCCGACGGCCCGATCCTCGTCCAGACGCTCGGCGTCGGGATCTGCGGGACGGACATCGAGATCCTCTCGGGCGCCTACGGCTGGGCGCCCCCGGGCAGGGAGCGGCTGGTGCTGGGGCACGAGTCGCTGGGCAAGGTGCTCGAGGCCCCGGCGGGATCGCCGGTGGCCGAAGGGGACCTCGTGGTGGGCATCGTCCGCCGCCCGGACCCCGTGCCCTGCGCCAACTGCGCGGTGGGCGAGTGGGACTTCTGCCGCAACGGCAAGTACACCGAGCGGGGCATCAAGGAGCACGACGGCTATCTCTCCGAGCGCTACCGCATCACGCCGGACTTCGTGGTGAAGGTGGACGACTCGCTCGGCATGCTGGGGGTGCTCCTCGAGCCGACGAGCGTGGTGGCCAAGGCGTGGGAGCAGGTGGAGCGGATCGGCGAGCGCGCCCACTGGCAGCCCAAGACGGCGGTGGTCACCGGTGCCGGCCCCATCGGGCTGCTGGCGGCCCTCCTGGGGGTCCAGCGCGGGCTCGACGTCCACGTCCTCGACCAGATGTCCCAGGGGAAGAAGCCGGACCTCGTCCGCCGGCTCGGCGCCACGTACCACACCGGGGCCATCGAGGACGCGGTGGCCGACCCCGACGTGATCGTCGAGTGCACCGGGGTCTCGAGCCTCGTCCTCGACGCCATGGAGCACGTCGGGCCCAACGGGGTCGTGTGCCTGACCGGGGTGTCGTCGGGCGGCCGGACGGTCCAGGTCGACGAGGGCTCGCTCAACCGCACCATGGTGCTGGCCAACGAGGCGGTCGTGGGGTCGGTCAACGCCAACCGCCGCCACTACCTGGCCGGGGCCGACGCCCTGGCCAAGGCCGACCGCGACTGGCTCTCGGAGCTCGTCAGCCGGCGGGTGCCCATCGACCGGTGGCAGCAGGCACTGGACCGCCAGCCCGACGACGTGAAGGTGGTGGTGGAGGTGTCCGAGGCGTGAGCGGCGCCGGCGCCCCGCCCCCCGACGACGAGCTGGGCCACGACCACGAAGCCGAGCCCGGCGAGATGCCGCACGACGGCACGGCGGCCGACGCAGGGCACGAGCACCACCTCGGGGCCGCCCACCAGGTGGACCCGGCGTCGGTGGTCCCGCCCGTCGAGATCGCGCCCGGCGTGCTCCAGATCGACACGCTCCTCGGCGGCTGGCAGCGCATGACCGCCGGCTACCTGGTCACCGGCCAGGCCCCGGTGCTGGTGGAGACCGGGAGCCAGTCCTCGGTGCCCGTGCTGCTGGCGGCGCTGGACCGGCTGGGGCTCGGACCGGCCGAGCTCGCCGGGGTGGCCGTCACCCACATCCACCTGGACCACGCCGGGGGCGTGGGCGACGTGGCCCGGGCCTTCCCGGCGGCGACGGTCTACGTGCACCCCAAGGGCGCCCGCCATCTCGCCGACCCGACCCGGCTGGTCTCCTCGGCGTCCCGGGTCTACGGCGACCTGCTCGACTCCCTCTACGGCCGGTTGGACCCGACGCCGCCCGAGCGCCTCCACGTGCTGGAGGACGGCGAGGAGGTCCGGATCGGCCCGGACCGGGTCCTGACCGCGGTGGACTCGCCGGGCCACGCCAAGCACCACGTCGGCCTGCACGACTCGGTCACCGGCGTCCTCTTCGCCGGGGACGCCGTGGGGGTCCGCCTGCCGGACCTGGGCATCCTGCGCCCGGCCACCCCGCCTCCCGACTTCGACCTGGACCAGGCGCTCCACTCGCTCCACGCCTTTGCCGCCCGCCGGCCCTCGGCCATCGCCCTGGCCCACTACGGGCTCCTGGGCGACCCCCTCACGCTGCTCGAGGAAGCCGAGTCCACGCTTCGGGCGTGGGCCGAGACTGCCACCCGGGCCTGGGAGGTGGGGGAGGACATCGCCACCGCACTCGAGGCGCGCTTCGGAGCCGACACGGCGGCCATCCCGCCCGAGCACCGGGAGAAGCTCGAGATCCTGAACGGCTTCCACTCCAACGCCGCCGGGTTCCGCCGCTGGCTCGAGACGCGCAACGGCGCCGGGGCCGATCCGGCCACCGGCGCCGCGGACCCCGCCTCCGGCTCCTGAGGACGGCGGGGCGTGCTGCCCGCCTCGGCGTCAGTCGACGCGGAGGCGACGGCGGAGGTCGTCCTGGCGGAGCTCGAAGTCGTCGATCGAGATGCGGCCCTCGGCCAGGTCCTCGTGGAGCTTGGCGAACTGGGCCAGCAGCTCCTGCTGGTCCTCCGGCCCGACCGTGTCGGAGCTCGACGCCTCGGTGCCGCGGTCGGCACGGCGGGCCAGCCGGTCCTCCTGCTTCGCCTTGGCCTTCTCGCGCTTCGCCTGGTCCCGCTGGAGCTTCCCGACGGTGGTGCGTGGACGTGCCATGGTGACCCCTTTCTCGTCTGCGACCTGGCGACCCCGAGAGGACACCAGGTCCCGGCGGAGGGCCGATGGCGACCAGGTCGCCGGGCCGGCGCCTCCCGGCCCCGCTCCGCACCCCACCGGCGCGGCCACCGCCCGGCGGCGACCATCTCGTCCCGACCCGGCACGGCGGCCGGCTTGGGCGCTCCGGGACGCGGGACCTGCTCCGAACCGAGCTCCTGCCAGGTACCGGGGGCGACCCCCGATGCGGAGCTCGACGCAGACCCTGCCAAGCGTCACGCCGACTGCCGGCCCTCCTGCCGACCGGCACTGGGAGCGTAGCAGGGTGGGCCCGAAACCGATCGGCGACGGAACCGATCGGGGGCAGACGCGTTCGGCGCCGCGGGGCTTTCTCCGCAGCTCAGCGGCCTTTTTTCTGCACGTCGACCGGCCACGGGGCGTGACCGTGGGGAGCGGTCCCTCCGGCGCTGCCATCCCTCGCGCGTGCCGGCGCACGCTGAAGGAGAGGGGCAGGCCGCTCCTGGGAAGGCCGCCCCAGCTCCGGCACGCCGGCGACGGCGGTCACGCCCCGTCCAGGACGGTGACCGGGTCCCCGACGGCCACCTCGCCCTCCCGCTCGACGGTGGCGTAGACGCCGAGACAGCCGTCGCGGTGGTGCTCCAGCTGCTTCAGGACGGCTGGGGCGAACGCCAGCCCCGGCTGGGCCATGGTGGTCATCACGCAGCGGGCGGTGCGGGTCGAGACGGCGAGCACGGCCGCCGCCCCGACGCGCAGCCGGCACGGCGGGTCGAGCGGGGCGCCGGCGGCGAGGAGGAGGTTGGGGCGGAAGCGGCGCCGGTCGGCGAGCGGGCCGTGCAGCCCGAGGGGGCCGAGGTCGGAGAGGGAGCCGGTGGTGACGAGGTGCAGCGGCCCGTCGTCGAAGTGCGACGTGCCCGACTCCTCGCGGAGACGGACCGGCTCCCCCGTCACCTCGCTCAGCCACGCCGAGGTCGCCGGGTCCTCGACGCGCCCCCGGCGGCCGTCGGGCAGCTCCACCCACACGTCGCCGGCGTCGTCGGTGCGGGCTCGGAAAGAGAGGAGCCCCGGCATCCGCCGGAACCGCCGGGTCGTCTTGCCGCTGCCGATCCTGCCGTCCTCCCCGATCACCGCCCAGCGCCGGTCGCCACGCACCCCGCGCTGCTCGCACAGCGCCCGGACGAGCTGCTCGCCACCCAGGGACTTGACCGGATAGCGCCACACCTCGGCCACTCGCCCGATGGCGGCGCCTTCGACGGAGGCGCCAGGGGCGGGCTGCACGGCGCGAGGGTAGCGCCCGACCCGCCGGCCCGGAGGGGCCGGGGGCCGGGAGCGCACCACCGTGCGGCGCCCGTCGATGGACGTCCGGTCCGCCGGCGGAGGCGGTGGGATTTGAACCCACGGTACCCAGGGGGTACAACGGTTTTCGAGACCGTCCGATTCGGCCGCTCTCGCACGCCTCCGGGGGAGAGGCTACCGGCTGGCGCCGAGGGGCACGGGCGAAGGCAGCCGGTTCCCGCGGCGGCGGCGCGGCGGCTGCGCCTCACGCCCCTTGTGGCCGGCGGGAGGAGAAGAACTCCTGGAGGAGCCGGGCCGCCGCACCCTCCAGCACGCCGGCCGTCACCTGGACCTCGTGGTTGAGCCGCGGGTCGGAGCAGAGGTTGTAGAGCGAGCCGCACGCCCCCGCTCGGGGGTCGGGCGCCCCGAACACGAGCCGGCCGACCCTGGCCGCCACCAGCGCGCCGGCGCACATCGGGCAGGGCTCGAGCGTCGACACCAGCGTCACGTCTGTCAGCCGCCATCGCCCGAGCCGCTCGGCCGCGCCCCGGAGGGCGAGGAGCTCGGCGTGGGCCGTCGGGTCCCCGAGGCGCTCGCGCTCGTTGTGGCCGGCGGCGATCACCGTGCCGTCCCTGACCGCCACCGCCCCGACCGGCACGTCGCCGTGGTCGAGCGCGGCCTCGGCCTCCTCCAGGGCGCGGTGCATCGCCTCCTCGTCGGGCCGTGCCCCGTTCGCTGCCTGCTCCACTGCTCCCTCCGTCGGGCGGTGCTCGCCGGGCGGCGCTCCGTCCGGCGGCCGTTCCGCCGGCGTCCGTCGGCGGAGGGAGTGGGATTCGAACCCACGGGAACCGGAGTCCCACGGCTTTTCAAGAGCCGCGCATTCGTCCGCTCTGCCATCCCTCCGAAGGGCGCCGCACCGCTGCGCTCGCTGGACGAGGCTAGTGCCGGCGCCGGTGTGGGCCCGCCCCGCCCGCCCGCCCGCCCCTCCCCTGCGGTCAGCCCCCTGGTCGGGCCGCGGAGGTCAGGCCCGGTCGGTGCGGGCGCGCTTCTGCATCCGCCCCCGGGTGGCCGCGTCCAGGACCACCTTGCGCAGCCGGACCGTCGACGGGATGACCTCGACGCACTCGTCGTCGGCGATGAACTCCAGGGCCCGCTCCAAGGAGAGGACGAGCGGAGGGGTGAGCCGTTCCAGCTCCTCGGCGGTCGACGAGCGCATGTTGGTGAGCTTCTTCTCCTTGGTGGGGTTCACGTCCATGTCGTCGGCGCGCGAGCTCTCGCCCACGACCATCCCCTCGTACACCTCGGCCCCCGGCCCCACGAGCATCGAGCCCCGCTCTTGCAGGTTCATGAGGGCGAAGGTCGTGGTGACCCCGCGCCGGTCGGCCACCATGGAGCCGTTGCGCCGCGCCTTGAGCGGCCCCTGCCACGGCGCCCACCCGTCGAACACGTGGTGGAGGACGCCCGTGCCGCGGGTCTCGGTGAGGAACTCGGTGCGGAAGCCGACCAGTCCCCGGGCCGGGACGCGGTAGTCCAGGCGGACCCAGCCGGTGCCGTGGTTCACCATCTCCACGAGCGTGCCCCGGCGGAGGGCGAGAAGCTGGGTGACGACGCCCAGGTAGTCCTCGGGGACGTCGATGGCCACCCGCTCCATGGGCTCGTGGCGAGTGCCGTCGATCTCGCGGGTCACCACCTGGGGCTTGCCCACCGTCAGCTCGAAGCCCTCGCGCCGCATGGTCTCCACCAGCACGGCAAGCTGGAGCTCGCCCCGCCCCTGGACCTCCCATGCGTCCGGCCGGTCGGTCGGCGAGACCCGGAGGGAGACGTTCCCGACGAGCTCGGCGTCGAGCCGACCCTTGACCAGCCGGGCCGTGAGCTTGGTCCCGTCCGTGCCGGCCAGCGGCGACGTGTTGATCCCGATGGTCATGGTGAGGCTCGGCTCGTCGACGGTGATGGCGGGCAGCGCCACCGGCTCGTCGGGATCGGCGATCGTCTCGCCGATGGTCACGTCGGGGATCCCGGCCACCGCGGCGATCTCCCCCGGGCCTGCCTCCTCCGCTGCGACCCGCTCGAGCGCCCTGGTCACGTACAGCTCGGTCACCTTGACCCGCTCGACCGTGTCGTCCAGGCGGCACCAGCTCACGAGGCCACCCTTTCGGAGCGTGCCGTGGTGCACGCGGCAGATGGCGAGCCGCCCGACGTAGGGGGAGGCGTCGAGGTTGCACACCAGCGCCTGCAAGGGAGCGTCGGGATCGTGCACCGGCGGGGGCACGTGGTCGACGATCGCCTCGAACAGTGGGCGGAGGTCGGCACCCGTCTCGTCACGTGCCGTGCTCGCCCATCCCGCCCGGGCGTTGGTGAAGAGGATGGGGAAGTCGATCTGGTCCTCGTCGGCGTCGAGGTCGAGGAAGAGCTCCTCCACCTCGTGCACGACCTCGTCGATGCGGGCGTCGGGCCGGTCGACCTTGTTGACCACCAGGATCACCGGGAGGCGCGCCTCCAGCGTCTTGCGCAGCACGAAGCGCGTCTGGGGGAGCGGTCCCTCCGAGGCGTCGACGAGGAGCAGCACACCGTCCACCATGGTGAGACCGCGCTCGACCTCGCCCCCGAAGTCGGCGTGGCCGGGCGTGTCGATGATGTTGACCTTCACGTCGCCGTACTGGACGGCGGTGTTCTTGGCGAGGATCGTGATGCCCTTCTCGCGCTCGAGGTCGCCGGAGTCCAGGACCCGATCGGTTACCTGCTCGTGCGCGCCGAACGCACCCGTCTGGCGCAGCATGGCGTCGACCAGCGTCGTCTTGCCGTGGTCCACGTGGGCCACGATCGCCACGTTGCGGATGCTGTGCCTGGTCGCCATGGGGTCCGCCACCCTACCGGGCGGGGATGCCCGCTCCGGTCGGCAGCCTCAGGACGAAGCTGCGGGCCGCGTCCTGACCGGCAGGCGCAAGGCCCGCCGCACCACGCCGACGACGTCCTCGGCGCAGGTGCGCAGCGCCGTTCCGTCGATCGACGAGGCCCAAGCCTTGCCGCAGTCCGGCCACCAGCCGACCACGCGGGCGGGCACGTCGGTGCCCTCGGAACGCAGGGCGTCGACGAGCGCGCCGAAGGCGAGGGCCCGGCGCGAGGCGGAGGAGGGGTAGCCGTCCAGCACGACCAGGTGGGCGCCGCCCGGCCCCGGCACACGGACGTCCGCCCGCCCCTGCAACGCCACCCGTACACCGTCGCGCCGGTCCCACCACCGGTCGGGTGCGCCGACCAGCGGTGCCGGGACACGGCCCCACTCGAGCGCCGTCCAGACGGCGGTCGCCCAGGCGGTCGCGCTCGCCTGCACCACCGCCCGGGCGGGGGGCGAGAGGCTGGCCAGCCAGTCGGCGCACGAGCCTGGTCCGCGTGGCCCCGGACCCGCCGGACCACCCGGGTCGGCGACGACGCGCGCCACGGCGTCGGCCGGTGCCAGACCGGGATCCACCAGGCACGACCGGATGGCGGCCAGCCCCACCCGCCTGCGGGCCGTGCGCGCCGTCCAACGGAAGGGGGTGCGGGGACCGTCGGGCAGACCGGCGCCCGGTCGCACCAGGTCGAAGGCGCGGATGCGCAGGCACGGCACCGGGTCGACGGCGTGGGTGGCAGCCTCCGCGAGGCCGTGCTCGAGGAGCCGTCGAGCCGATGCCACGGCGGCGGCACCGGCCACCGGGCCGCCGGCTACGAGCACATCGGTGAGGGCCTGCGCTCTCGGCAGCACCACGGGGGACACCGTCGGCCCAGGGCGGACGCCGGGAAGCGGCGCGGTGGGCACCGTCACCGCCCGCCCGCTCGGACCCGGGTGTGGGCGTCCACCAGCGCCAGGACGTCGTGCACCGCCGCCGACAGGAGCCCGTCGGTGACGTCCTCGACGGTGAGACGGGCCCGGTCGAGGTCGTAGGAGGCGACGCGGAAGGGTGCGGCGCCGCTGCGCAGCGTCTCCAGCAGTGCAAGCAGCCGGCGGTTCGGGCCGTCGTCCCGCACGGCACCGCCGTGCGCCCGGACCGCGCACACCGACGCCCGGCCGGCAGACGGCCCGCCCATGGCCAGGTCCGCATCGGAGCGCAGGACGACGCGCCCCCCGGCAAGCGGGGCCGCGAGACGCTCGCCGGTCCTCGGCAGCCAGCTGGCTGGTGGCGGGCCCCACTGCGCCGTGATCCCGGAGGCGGCGTGGCGCACCAGCTCGCGGAGCTGGGCCCGACGGTGGCGGGGGAGCCGCCGGACGGCCTCCGCCACGGCGTCGCCCTCCTCGTCGACGGCCAGCGCGGCCAGGGCGTCCTCGAAGGCGGCCCGGGGCGGCCCCGACGTCACGGTGATGCGGAAGACCGTGCGGAGCAGGGTGGTGCGCAACGCCCGTCCGGAGAGGCGCGTCGCCTCGTCTGCGGTGGCCGTGAGGCCACCGTCCTGTCCCGGCCGGACGACGAGGGCGGGCCCGCCGTGCGCGGCCACGGCGACGACCCCGTCCTCGAGCCAGGCGCGCAGCCCTCCGGCCAGGCTGTGGTCCACGGGCGGGCGCACGGAGCCGGGCGAGCGGAGCCTGCCGAGGAGCGTGCCGGTCAGCTCGGTGGCGACCCCGCCGGCAGCGCCGGCCGTGGCGACCCCGCCGGGTGCGCCGGCCCCGCCGGGTGCAGCCCGTCCGGCGACGGTGCGGCCATCGGAGACGGCAACCGACGTCTTGGCCGGGCGGGTTGGGTCGAGGAGCGGGAGCGACGGCGGCACGGTCGTAGCGTGCCGGAGGGGTGTGACTCCGGCCGGTGACCGGGTGCCTGTCCTTCCCCTAGCCTCGCGACCGTGACGACCGGAGCCGTGACGTCATGAGTGCCGCCGCGCCGTTGGAAGCCGTGACCGCCGCCGGCCGGCTGCTGCTGGTCTCGGCGGACGCCGCCTTCTACGCCGTGTTCGGCGTCTTCGTGGTCGCCTTCGTGGTGCTCGTCGTGGTCACCATGCGCTGGGCGGTGCGGCGCGACCGCACGGGCCGGGCCGAGTGGCTGCGCCGGCAGGAGGGCGCCCAGCGTTCCGGTCCCGACGCCGGCACCCCCCGCCAGACGAACGGGCACGTGCCCCGGCGGAAGGGCCAGCACGGCGGCAACCCGAGCCGCTCGGGGTGATGGCCGAGGACGCGCCGGACCGCGGCGGGAGCGCCGACGCCTGGTGGGACCGGGTCGCCCGCCGCATCGGCCGGACCGGCGGCGACCCCACGCAGACGGCCTTCGTGCTCGCCGGCGGCGGGAGCCGGGGCGCTGTCCAGGTGGGGATGCTCAAAGAGCTCGTGGAGCGGGGCGTCCGGGCCGATCGCGTGTACGGCGCGTCGGTGGGCGCGGTCAACGCCGCGGCCTACTGCGGCGACCCGACGCCGGCGGGCGTGGCCAACCTGGAGCGCGTCTGGCGGTCGCTCTCGGGGGACCTCGTGTTCCCGCGGCGTCGGGGCCACGGGCCGTGGACGTACTTCCAGCAGCGCTCCGCCGTCCACCCCAATGCCGGTCTTCGCCGGATCGTGGAGGACGGGTTGCGGTTCGAGCGCCTGGAGGAGGCCGAGGTCCCGCTGGAGGTGGTGGCCACCTCCCTCGACGACGGCCGCGAGCGGTGGCTCTGCGAGGGCCCGGCAGTGGAGGCCGTCCTGGCATCGGCGGCCATCCCGGCGATGTTCCCGCCGGTGACAGTGGGGGGCGAGCTCCTGATCGACGGCGGCGTCGTGGACAACGTCCCCATCGGTCGGGCGATCGAGGGGGGCGCCCGCACGGTGTACGTGCTCCTCGCCGGCCCGCTCCACTTCCGGCCGCGGCCGGCGCGCCGGCCGGCCGAGGCGGTGCTCACCGCCTTCTTCGTGGCGGTGCACGCCCGGTTCGCCCGGGAGCTGGCGGCGCTGCCGCCGGGGGTGGAGGTCGTCGTGTTCAGCGGCTGCAGCGACCCCACCGCCGACTACCGGGACTTCTCGGCCACGTCGGAGCTCATCGACGCCGGGCGGGCCGAGGTGGCCCGCGTCCTCGACGGGGGCGCGACCGACCTTCGGCCACCGGCACCCGACCCGGCGGCCAAGCGCACACGCCGCCCGGCCGGGCGCACAGGCCGGCCGGGCGGATCCGGGCCGGGCGCAGCCCGGCGTGGTGCGTCGTCGCCGGTCGCGTCGTCGTCGGAGGAGGCCAGGGCGGACCGCCTGTCGCGACCGGCTGGTGGAATGGGAGCGAGATGACACCCGTCCTCCAGGCGTTCCATCCCGCCGTGCGCACCTGGTTCGAGCGACGCTTCCCGCAGGGGCCGACGGAGCCCCAGGCGGCGGCGTGGCCGCACATCCGGTCCGGTGCCGACGTGCTCGTCGCCTCCCCCACCGGGACCGGCAAGACCCTGACCGGGTTCCTGGTGGCCATCGACGCCGCGCTCCGCCGCACGGCGCCCACCGGTGGTCCGGAGGTCGTCTACATCTCCCCGCTCCGGGCGCTGGCGGCCGACGTCCACGAGAACCTCCAGCTCCCTCTGGAGGGCATCCGGCACGTGGCGGCGGAGCTCGGGACGGTCCTGCCGGACCTCTCCGTCGCCGTGCGGACGGGAGACACCCCGCCCTCGGAGCGGGCCAGCATGCGCCGTCGGCCGCCGGACCTCCTCGTCACCACGCCCGAGTCGCTCTACCTGCTCCTCACCGCCTCCGGCTCGCGCCAGATGCTGGCGGGCGTGCGCACCGTCATCGTGGACGAGGTGCACACCCTGGCCCGGGACAAGCGCGGCGCCCACCTGGCCCTCAGCCTGGAGCGGCTGCACCGGGTGGTGGCAGCCGGCGGCTCCGGGCACCGGCTCCAGCGGATCGGGCTCTCGGCCACGCAGCGCCCGCTCGAGACCATCGCCCGCCTCCTGTCGGGGGTGGGGGACCGGGTCGAGCCGGCCATCGTCGACTGCGGCCACCGGCGCGACCTCGACGTCGCCATCGAGCTCCCGAGCGCCGAGCTGGAGGCGGTGGCAAGCCACCAGCAGTTCAGCGACGTGCTCGACCGGATCGCCGGCCACGTCCGGAGCCACCGGACGACGCTCGTCTTCGTCAACACCCGCAAGATGGCCGAGCGCGTGGCGCACCAGCTCTCCGAGCGGCTGGACCCCGGGGCGCTTCCAGCGCCGGATCCGGACGGCTACGGCGCGGACGCTTCGGGCATCCCCGACGACGGGGCCCTCGCCGTGGCGGCCCACCACGGGAGCCTCTCCGCCGCCCGGCGGCGTTCGGTCGAGGCCCGTCTGCGGGCCGGACAGCTCCGGGCCCTCGTCGCAACTGCGTCGCTGGAGCTGGGTATCGACGTCGGCCCGGTCGACCTCGTGTGCCAGCTCGGGTCGCCCCGGGCCATCGGGACGTTCCTCCAGCGTGTGGGCCGCGCCAACCACCAGGTGGAAGGAACGCCGGCCGGCCGGCTCTACCCCCTCACCCGCGACGAGCTGGTGGAGTGCACGGCCCTCCTCGCTGCCGTCCGCAAGGGGCGGCTCGACGCGCTCGTGCCGCCCCGCGCCCCACTCGACGTCCTGGCGCAGCAGATCGTGGCCGAGGTGGCGGCCGCCGGCGAGGTGGGCACCGACGAGCTGTTCGCCACGGTTCGAGCGGCCGCTCCCTACGCCGAGCTGGAGCGGGCCGAGTTCGACCGGGTCGTCGACCTCGTCTCGTGGGGGGTGGTCACCGGGCGCGGCCGGCGCGGCGCCTTCCTCCACCACGACGCGGTCAATGGCAGGCTGCGCGCCCGCCGCGGCGCCCGCATGACCGCGCTGACGGCCGGTGGCGCCATCCCCGAGACGGGCGACTACCGGGTCGTGCTCGATCCCGACGGGGTCACGGTGGGGTCGGTCCACGAGGACTTCGCCGTGGAGGCCAACATCGGCGACGTCTTCCTCCTGGGGACCCACTCGTGGCGGGTGGGCCAGGTCGAGGTGGGCACCGTGCGGGTCACCGACGCCGGTGACGCGCCGCCCACGGTCCCGTTCTGGCTGGGGGAGGCCCCGTCCCGCACGCCCGAGCTGTCGGAGGAGGTGGGCCGGCTGCGCGAGTCGGTCGACGAGGCGCTGGCCTCGGGGGGAGCCGACGAGGCCTTGCAGGTCGTGGCGGAGATCGCCGGGGTGGGCCCGGAGGTGGCGGACCAGGTGGTCGCCTACCTCGCCGCCGGCCGGGCCGCGCTGGGCGTGCTCCCGACCCATCGCCGCCTGGTGGTGGAGCGGTTCTTCGACGAGAGCGAAGGGATGCAGCTCGTCGTGCACGCGCCCCTGGGCGGGCGGGTCAACCGGGCGCTCGGGCTGGCGCTGCGCAAGCGCTTCTGCGTGACCTTCGACTTCGAGCTCCAGGCGGCGGCCGACGACGACACCGTGGTCCTGTCGCTCGGTCCCCAGCACAGCTTCCCTTTGCCCGACGTGCCCCGGATGCTGTCCAGTCGGACCTCGACGGCGGTGCTGACCCAGGCGGTGCTGCTGCACCCGATGCTGCAGGCTCGCTGGCGGTGGAACTGCAACCGGGCCCTCGTGGTGCCCCGCGCCCGCGGCGGCCAGCGTCGTCCCATCCATCTGCAGCGAATGGAGGCGGACGACCTGCTGGCGGCGTGCTGGCCGGCGCTCGCCGCCTGCCAGGAGAACACCGCCCCGGGGCCGATCCCGGTGCCGGACCACGTGCTCGTGCGCCAGACGGTCGAGGACTGCCTCTCCGAGCCGCTCGACGCCGAGGGCCTGGTCGAGCTCCTCCGGGAGCTCGAGACCGAGCGGATCGACGTGGCGTTCGTGGAGTCGGCCGAGCCGTCGGTGCTGGCCCACGGCATCCTCACCGGCCGGCCCTACACGTTCCTCGACGGCGCACCGCTCGAGGAACGCCGCTCGCGGGCCGTCCCGCTGCGTCGGGGGCTCGGCGACGGCGACCTGCCGGTGCCGGCGGGCGAGCTGGCGCCGTTCGACGACGGCGCGGTGGCGGCGGTGCTCGAACAGGTGCGGCCTTCGCCCCGCAGCGCCGACGAGCTGCACGATCTCCTGCTCTCGCTCGTGCGGTGCCGGCCGGTGCCCGAGTGGCAGCGTTGGTTCGACGAGCTCTCGCACGCAGGCAGGGTGACCGACGTCGACGGGACGTGGGTGACGACCGAGCGGCGAGCGGAGGCCGAGCGGATCCAGGAGGACGACGACGTCGCTGCGGCCTGCGTCGCCGGTCACCTCGACGTGGCCGGCCCCGTCACGGTGGCTGCGCTGGTCTCCGATCTGCCCCTGCCCGCCGGCGCCCCCCGGGGAGCGCCGCTGAGCGAGGCGCGCGCCCGCACCGCCCTGACCCGCCTGGAGGCCTCGGGCTCGGCCTTCGCCCTGCCCGACGGACGCTGGTGCGCCCGGCACCTGCTGGTGCGTGTCTACCGGGCCAGTCGCAGCCACCGCCGGCAAGCGGTCCGTCCGGCCAGCATCGCCGACTTCCTCCGCGCCCTCACCCGCTGGCAGCACGTGGCGCCCGAGTCCCGGCTGGAGGGTCGGGCCGGCCTCCTCGCCGTCCTCGAGCAGCTGCAGGGCATCGAGGCGCCGGCCGGCGACTGGGAGAGCGAGATCCTCCCGGCGCGCGTGCGGGACTACGAGCCGCGCTGGCTGGACGAGCTGTGCCTGGCCGGCGAGGTGGCCTGGGGACGCCTGACGCCGAGGGCTGAGGCGTCGCGCCGTGCCGGCAGCAGCAACGACGGCGGCACGCTCGGTGCCGGCGGACCCGAGGAGGTTGGCGCCGGTGATGGCGCCGTCGGGGACGGTGCCGGCCATCGCGCCCCAGCCGGGAGCGTGGCGGCCGACCCCGACGACGGTGCCGGCGTGGAGCTCCCCGGCGGGGACCAGCGCCGGGGGTCGACCGTGCCGTCCCCGGCCACGCCCCTGGCGATCGTCGTGCGCGAGGACCTGCGCTGGCAGCTCCAGGCCGTGCGCGGCGGAGAGGTGGCGGCGGAGCCCTCCGCAGGGCCGGCCGCCGACCTGCTGGCCGTTCTGCAGCGCCGGGGCGCCTGCTTCCGGTCGGAGCTGGCCGACGCCTCCCGCCGTCTCCCGGTCGAGGTGGACGAGGGACTGTGGGACCTGGTGGCGCGCGGGCTCGTGACCGCCGACGCCTTCTCCGCCGTCCGGTCGCTGCTGTCGGCGCGCCAACGGTGGCGGGCGCGCCAGCGTCACCGGCCGTCCCGCCGCTTCGGGCTGGCGCCTCGCCGGGCCCCGGTCGGCACCGGCGTCGGCGAGGGCCGCTGGTCGGTCCTCCCCGAGGGCGGGTCGCCGGCAGGGGAGGGAGGAGGCCGCCCGGGAGACGCGGCCCTCGCCGGCGAGGAGCTGGCGGAGGCGGTGGCGGGGCAGCTCCTCGTCCGCTGGGGGATCGTGGCCTGGGAGCTCTGGGCACGCGAGCCGTACCGCATCCCCTGGCGCGAGGTGGTCCGGGCGCTGCGGCGGCTGGAGGCCCGCGGGCTGTGCCTGGGGGGACGGTTCATCGCCGGACTGTCCGGGGAGCAGTACGCCCTGACGGAGGCGGTCGAGCTGCTGCGGTCCGCCGAGCGCGACGCCGACACGACGGAGCTGTCGGTCGCGGGCTCCGACCCGTTGAACCTGACCGGGCTCGTCCTTCCCGGGCCGCGGGTGCCCGCCTCGCGCAACCGCCGGGTCCACTACCGCGACGGCGACCTCTCGGCCGAGCAGCCGGCCTGAACCCTGAGGCGGCAGCGGAGCTGCCGGCCGGCTGACACCACCGGGCTCCGGCCGGCGGGCCGCTCGTCGGTGCAGGGAGCGCCCTTGTCGCGCCATCCCAACGGGGCTAGAACGTGCGCAGACGTCCCGGGAACGGAGGGCGGAGATGGTGGGTGGCGAGCCGGCGGTGGCGCGGGCCCGACGCGTCTGCGCCACCAGCCGGCAGGTGCGCGAGGAGGCGTCCCGTACCCGATCGACGAGCGTGTCCCTCCGTGCGACCGCGCGTCGGACCCGAGCGCGGGCGGTGCACCTCGCCGCCCGCGCCCCGTACGCCCGTGTCAGCGGCATCCGGGCGGGAAGACCCGTCCTGATCGTGATCAGGAGGGACGGGACGGTCGACGGTGAGGAGCCTCGGTCGGGCGACCCGCTGCGGTCGACGGTCACCGTCGCCCGGGGCGTCGACCGCCTCGGTGCCGTCGTGCTCCATCACGCCGGGTGGCGGGCGGGCATCCCCTTCCTCGGGGCGGTGGCACACGTGGAGGACGTCCACCCGCAGGACCCGTTCCCGGCGCCCGCCGAGCCCCCGCCGTTCGAAGCCCAGCGGTACTGGAGGGACCTCGTGGAGGGGGTCCGTCTGGTGGTGGTCGGCCTGGACAACGACGGCCGCGTCGCCTTCGCCAACCCGTTCTTCTTCTCGTTGACGGGCTACGACGCTCCAGAGGTGGTGGGAGCCGACTGGTTCCACACGTTCGTCGCCCCCGACGGGAAGCCGGAGATCCAAGCGGTGTTCGACCAGGTCCTCGGTCTGTCCGGCGCCGACCACCACGTGAACCCCATCGTGACGAAGAGCGGCGAGCAGCGGCTGGTCGCCTGGTTCAACACCGTGCGCCACGGTTCGGACGGCGCGGTCCTGGGTTCGCTGAGCGTGGGTGAGGACGTCACCGATCGTGTCCGGGCCGAGGCCCGTCTGCGAGCGATCAGCGAGGTGACCCAAGGGGTCCTGAGCGAGCAGTCACTCGGCGAGCTGTTGGGCCTGCTGGCCCGGCAGGCGCGTCTCCTCGTCGGGGCCGACGTGGCCTCGATCGTGCTGCCCGGTGACGGCGACGCGCTGGTGATCGCCGCCACGGACGGAGCCGACAGTGACCAGCTCGAGGGGACGGTCCTCTCCCGCGGCGCCTCCATCTCCAGCGACGTCATGCGCATGCGCCAGGGGGAGATCGTCGACGACGCCTCGCTCGACCCGCGCGTGTGCCGGCCGATCCTCGACCGCCTGGAGATCGGGCCTGCCTTGTTCGTCCCCCTCTGCTCCGCCGGGGAGACCCTGGGCACGCTGCTCGTCGCCAACCGCCGGGGCGGGCGGCGCTTTGCCCGCAGCGACCTCGAGGTCGTCGAGTCGGTCGCCTCGCACGCCTCGGTCGCGCTGGAGTACCGGCGGTCCCAGGAGACGCTGCAGCGGCTCGTCGTCATGGAGGACCGCGACCGCATCGCCCGTGACCTTCACGACCACATCATCCAGCGGCTCTTCGCCACGGGGCTCAGCCTGTCGGCCGTGCGGACGCGGGCGCAGGACCCGGTCCTCCGTGACCGGGTGGCCGCGGCGATCGACGATCTCGACCGGACCATCGTCGATCTTCGGGCCAGCATCTTCGAGCTGCGCCGCCGTGAAGGGACGGGCGGCATGCGCGAGCAGGTCCTCGAGGTCGTCGAGAGTGCAACCGGCCCGTTGGGGTTCCACCCGCAGCTCCGGCTGGTCGGGATGATCGACACCCTCACCGGCGACGACGTCGCCCACCATGTCGTGGCCGTCATCCGGGAGGCGCTCTCCAACGTCGCCCGGCACGCCCGGGCGGCGCGTGCGTGCGTGCTGGTCGCGGTCAGGGACGGCCGCCTGCTGCTCGAGATCACCGACGACGGGATCGGCATCCCCGTCGCGTTGCCGCGGCGCAGCGGGATCGAGAACTTGCAAGCCCGTGCCGAGTCGCTCGGCGGGACGTTCCACATCGGGGCTCGAGAGGACGGGCATGCAGGCACCGTTCTCGAGTGGAGCGTCCCCCTCGGTGCCCCCCGCCTCGCAGACCCCGAAACCTCGGGGTGAGGTCCCGGGGCCGTCAGCTCACAGCGATGTGCCCAGCAGCCCCTGGGTGGTCGACCCCACGGCTGTGGAGACGGCGCCCGACACGCCCGAGACGGCTGTCCCGACGGCGCCGACCGCGCCCCCGACTGTGACGCCCCCGGCTGTGACCGACGTGGCGGTGCCGCTGCCCGAGCCGGCGGACGCGCCGCCGGTTGTGCCGGCTGCGGCGGTGCCCGCCGGCGCCGTCGGCTGGGTGAGCCCGACGATCACCTGGCCCAGCGCGGCGACGCCGGTGCCCACCACGCGGCCGACTGCGCCCGTTGCCGTGGTTCCCGCCGTGCCCAAGGCCGCCACCGGGTTGGCGCCGCTCGTCGCGAGCCCCGTCGTCCCTCCGCCCGATGAGCCCGATGAGGATGTGCCCGCCGGCGCCGCCCGCACCGCGGGGGTGCCGAGCGCCGTGCCCGCGCCGCCGCCCGCCGCCTGCGTCCCGGCCGACGGTGACGCGCCGGCGCCCGCTGCCGGGGACCCCG